>NZ_JAMYME010000055.1:0-31329 GCF_040318345.1 Mesorhizobium sp. M1169
ACGGACGGCTCCCTTGTTTGAGATCTCAACGAACTCATTCTGGCACATCCGATGCCGTCGGGCGCCGTCCACCCCATCATGCCGTTGCAGTCGCCGAAGATTGCAACGGCGGTTGCGAGGCGAACCGGCACAGGCGTGCGAACCCTCCCGATTCTTTCGGTCTTCGCAGTAGACTCAACCGCTCCAAGCGCGTTTCCTAGGCCCACCCCAAGCCTCGGAGAACGGCCATGCACAATTTCCGCCGGACGCTGATCGCCGTCAGCCTCTCCCTCACCTTGGCCTTTATCCCGTTCCTTGCCCTTGCCGCCTCGCCGCAGCCGGCGAAGGGCGAGCACGGCATGGTGGTGACCGCCCAGCATCTTGCGTCTGAGGTCGGCGTCGAGGTGCTGAAGCAGGGCGGCAACGCGGTCGATGCCGCGGTCGCCGTCGGCTATGCGCTGGCCGTGGTCTATCCGACCGCCGGCAATATCGGCGGTGGCGGCTTCATGACCATCCGCTTCAAGGACGGCCGCTCGACCTTCCTCGATTTTCGCGAGCGCGCGCCGCTGGCCGCGACCAAAACCATGTATCTCGACAAGGACGGCAAGCCGGTAAAAGGCGCCAGTCTCGACGGCTATCTGGCGGTCGGCGTGCCGGGCTCGGTCGCTGGTTTCGAGATGGCGCGGGAGAAATACGGCACGCTGTCGCGGCAGGGCTTGCTGGCGCCGGCCATCCGCTTTGCCAAGGAAGGCTTCGTGCTGGAGCAGGGCGATGCGGCCTCGCTCCAGGGCGGCGCCGAGCGGTTGGCAAGGGACCCAGCGGCGGCGGCCATTTTCCTCAAGCCGGACGGCAAGCCCTATGCTGTCGGCGAGCGGCTTGTTCAGCCCGATCTCGCGGCTTCGCTGGCCGCCATTTCCGACCGCGGGGCGGATGCCTTCTACAAAGGCGCGACCGCCGACGCCATCGTCAAGGCGAGTGGCGAGAAGGGCGGCATTCTGGCCAGGGCTGATTTCGAAAGCTATGCGGTGCGCGAGCTCAAGCCGGTGACCTGCAATTATCGCGGCTACGAGATCATTTCCTCGCCGCCGCCGAGCTCCGGCGGCGTCATCATCTGCGAGATCCTCAACGTGCTTGAGTTCTATCCGTTGTCCTATCTCGGCGCCGGTTCGGCCGAGACGGTTCACGTCATGGTCGAGGCGATGCGCCACGCCTATGTCGACCGCAATTCGGCGCTCGGCGATCCCGGCTTCATCGACAATCCGGTCGCAAAACTGCTCGACAAGAATTACGCCAGGGAAATTCGTGAAAAGATCGATCCGTTCCGGGCCGGCGTCTCGCAGGAATTGATGCCGAAGGGTTTTGGCGAGAGCAAAGAGACGACGCATTTTTCGATCATCGACAATGATGGCAATGCCGTCGCGGTAACCTACACGCTGAACGGCTCTTTCGGCGCCGGCGTTGTCGCCGCCGGCACCGGCATCCTGCTCAACAACGAGATGGACGATTTCACCCAGAAACCCGGCGTGCCCAATCTCTATGGCCTCGTCCAGGGCGAGGCGAATGCGATTGCGCCGAAAAAGACGCCGCTGTCGTCGATGAGCCCGACCATCCTCGCCAAAGACGGCAAGCCGTTCATGGTCATCGGCAGCCCCGGCGGTTCACGCATCATCACCATCACGCTGGAGGCGATCGTCAACGTCGTCGACCACGGTATGAACATCCAGCAGGCCATCGACGCACCGCGCATCCATCACCAATGGTTGCCCGACACGGTCTATATCGAACCTTTCGGCCTGTCGCCCGATACCGAAAAGCTGCTTACCGGCATGGGCTACCGCCTCGATCTTGCCGACACGACCTGGGGCCAGGCGGCCGGCATCCTGGTCGGCGGCAAGAGCCTGGCGGAAATCGAGAAGGGTGGCGGCGCCCGCTACAATGGCGCCATCGACAGCCGCGCCGCAGCCGGCAAGGCTATCGGGTATTAGACCCCAAAAGTGGGAATCGGTTTTTCGGATAAGATCATGGTCAACAATAAGATTTCGCTCTGAATCAGGTGACCAGCGCGATCGTGGACGCTATCAGCATCAGCGCCGCGATGCCGACGAACAGGGCGTAGATGCGTGGCCGGTCGAGCAGAAGCGCATTGCCGGATATCCATGCCGCGGTGGCGCCACCAAGCGCGAAAAAGAAGGTGCTGCGGCGCCCGAAGCTCAAGCCGGCAGCCATCAGGCCACCGATGATCAGGGCGCCGAACACGATGATCACGGCGACCGCGTATTTCTCGAAATCGTTGCTGCCGGCGCTCGGGCCGATTGCGTTCAACCTTGACAGATCGTCCGGATCGAACGGGCTGGTCGACCCATATTCGTCTTGACCGACAGGCTCATGCATTATTCGTTCTCCGCAAACCGACAGCAAATCATCAAGCCTCGCCGAGCGCAACCGCTCGCCGAATGTGATCGGCACGGTGTTCAACACTTTCTGGCGGCGGCTTGCCAGAGATTTTTGAATTCGCGCTTGGATCGCCGCCCCGCTGCGCGGCCTGGTCAAGCGCCTTGCCCGAGCTGAACCTTCATGCCGCCCTGGCCAAGGACTGCGTTGCCTGAACGGAAGCCCCAAGCACCGCCTGTGCGCTGTCTGCCTGCCTTTCATCGACATGCGCCAGCACCAGGATCACACCTTGTGCGGCATCTGGCTTGCCTAGCTGCTTGCCGATATCGGACAATGCGCCGAAAAGTCTGCCGGCAACGCAGCCCAAGGCTGCACCGACGAGGGCCGATGCCAGCCATCCCGCGCCGAGGGGATCGATGCCGGGGATATCGAAGGCGCCGAGGCCGGCCAACAAACCCGCCGCGCCAAGGGCGGCACCGGTGCCTGGACCGCGCAAGACGGCGCCGATTTCGTCGTCGTAGGGTCCGATGATACTGATCTGGTGGCGCGCAATTCCTGCCGCCTGAAGTGCTTCGACGGCTCGCGCCGCCTGGTCATGGGAATCAAAAAGTCTGCTGATTGTTCGCATTGAAACTGCCTGTGAGGCCCCCCGGCCCTCGACGGTGCGGCGGGTTCCTGCTGAGCGACGACTGCCCGAGCTTTCACGTCACTCGATGATCTTGACGATCTTGCGCGTGCCTGGGTCGACGACGACGGTGCGGTTGTCGACGACGACATAGCGGTATTTGACGTTGGGGACTTCATGAAGCTCGACGGTATCGGGGAGCGTCGAGCCGATATTGAGCTCCACCCCAGGGATTTTCACCGAGGCCAGCGGCTGCTTTTTCACATACTCCTTGATGATCGTTTCCTGCTGCGGTTCGATGACAACGTCTTGCGCCGCAGCGGCGCCGATGCCTGCCAGCAGCAAAAATCCCGCCACCGCGGTGGAAAGATGCATTCTCATGGTCGTCTCCTTTGCGAACTCGGTCCGCTCTTCACGCCAAGGCTCACTCGAACGGAAGGCAGCTGAAAACGTTCCGTCGACGGGGCTTCGGTCCCGCCCGGCAGGGACCAACCGACGTGTTGCCGCAGGACCTAAGTCTGATCCTTGCGCGCAAAGGGTGGGTTTGCCGCGTGACCCGGAACCGTGGCGGCGCGTGGCCGTTGCTGGCTGCACGTTCCGGGAGGATTCCATGGAAAAGGTCGACGGTTGCTCGCACCGGTCCTGGCTGTTTCCATTCCGATCGAACCCGGCATCTGCGCAGCACTGTCCCTTCCTGCGCCGATAAGGGTTCGCGCGTCACTTTGTGGCGGGCGAACCCTCAAATTGCTGCGTGCACCAAAGTTGACCCCCTGAAGCGAAGAGAAGGGGCGAGGAGAGCGGAAATGGCCGATGACAAGAGCAAGCGAGACTTCAGCGACCGCAATCGCGTTTCGGCGGATGAATATTATGAGGTCGAATATTTCGCGCGGGAAAATGGTGTTTCGCCCAGCCAGGTGAGCAAGCTGATCAAAAGGACCGGCGGCGACCGGATGATCCTCTCGCAGGCGGTGAAGGCATTGCGCGAGCGCAAGTGAGCTGGCGGCGAAGCCAACGGTGGAAAGGCACTGATCGCGATCGGCCGAGATCCGGCCAGCTATCGACAACGTGCCCGGATGCCGCCGCTTCGGCCAAGCGCAATGCCCCGCTACTTCTTCGATTCCGATGAAGACGGAATTGTCTATTCCGACGATCAGGGAACGTTATATGACGATCTCCCGCTGGTCAGGAAAGAAGCCCTTCGCACATTGGCCGAGATGGCCAGGGATGGCCTTCCTCATCGCAGGATTGCAGTCAAGGTCCGGGACGACCGTGGCGATCTGGTCCTTGAAGTGGCTTTGACCTTTGCCGTTGAAACGCGGCACTTCGACGAGCGGATTTTCCGGATCGACTTGCGCACGAACTGACGGCTCGATCATCATCGCGCCGAGCATCAGATTTCTGGTGCAGCGGCATCTTCCCCTGGCGCGGAACATTAGAAATCTCTAATTGTTATCTTAAGCAGCGGGAACCTCCCAGGTTTCTGCTGCAGATCGGGTGCAACCCGATCGGCCCGCGCCCTCCGCCAGAGGCGCGGGCTTCGTTTGTTTAGCCGATGCGCAACGCCGTTCGGCAGCAGCATATTGGAGGCCTGCGGGAGCATTAGTAACATCTGTCGCTACCGCGGCGCCCTGGCGCCCAGGCAACGGAGCCCGTCGTCCGACAGGGCGGCGGGCTTTTTTGACGCGGGTCGGTCATCACGCAATCGATGGAATTCTGGCCGGCGCCGCTTCGTGTGGCATGGGGTAAGGTGCCCTGACGCAGCGCCGGCCAAGCGGAAATCAGGTCCGCCGCAGCCAGATTGTAGCCGCGCCGGCGCAGCAGGTAATTGCGTGATCGCGGAAGCCGCACCATTGCAGAGCCCTCCCAGCAGTTCGGTCTGCCCAGCGGCTGACCCGATGCATTCATTCATTCTGACGATGCACCGGACGCCCCGACGGCGGAAATTGGACGCAGCACTCGCTCTCGATTCAGCGGCCGATGCTCCCTGCAGATTTCGGACGAAAGGCCATTCTATCCTTGTCGCGCCTGGATTCTTATCAGATCGTGGCAAGGTTTGCCTTTACGGCCGCGTTTGCCGGCGTTCTGCTGTTCGCCCTTTTGCCGGAGCAAGTCCTGCGGGGCCTTGGCCTGGCTTTCACGTCTGATCACGACAAGCTCAATCACGCCGCCGCCTTCGTCGTCCTGGCGGCTCTCGGAAGTCTCGGCTGGCCGGAACGCAAGGCGAAGCTGATCGTACTCCTCGTTCTCACGGGCGCGGCGATCGAGGGGCTTCAGGCCGTGCGACTGATAGGGCGCGACCCGGATCTATTCGACTGGGTCGCCGACTGCGCGGGAATCGCGTGCGGACTGATGGTTGCAAGCTGGACAAGGCGGCTCGCCGGCGGATTGCCATAGCTCGAAAGCGCATAACGGAATCGGCGCGCCCGTGCCCCAATAAGGGGAAATTGGCCGGCGCCACTGGGGGGCGCGTTGGGGTAAGTTGCCTGATGGGGCGCCGGCCAGGCGGAAAAATTACGTCCGCCGCAAAGTAACATAGCAGGAACGGCAAAGCGCGGCAGTAGCGTGATCGCGGAAGGTCCGCGTTGGCGCCTCCGGTGCGGTGACCCGTTTTGGATCAACAAATCTGGCACCTGAATTGCACTGCAGGCAATGCCGGGAAATCCCGGCAATCGTCCCCGAATATGGGGCCTCGCCGCTTCGCAAATGGAGCGGCGGGCCTTTTTGCCGGACGTTGAAAAGTAGGCCGATCAGCGGCTTAGCCGATCACGGTGTGCTTAGCCCGATTTCCCCTGCCAAGTGCTTATTCTCACAAGAGAAATTCTAAAGCGCCCAAGCATCGGTGCTTGACACAGGTTTCGATAACTGGATAAGTGGATACACAGATACGCTCTGATCGGACCAGGGACATGGCAGCTGACGCAATCGAGCCGTTGGGCATCACGACCGCCGAGGAGGAGGCTTATCGCCACATTCAGCGGGCCCTGAGGATGGGGCGTTACCGGGCCGGGGACCGGCTGATCCCGGAAGAGATCGCGACGGAAATCGGCATGAGCCGCATGCCGGTTCGCGAAGCATTCCGCCAACTGGCCGCGGAAGGTCTTGTGGTCATTCGCCCGAACCGTGGCTGCATCGTCGCCGGGCTTACCCTCGATGAGATCTACGAAACCTTTGAAATACGCTCGGTGCTCGAAGGGCTGGCGGTGAGGCTTGCCATGCCGCACATCGATGCCGAAGTGCTTGAAGAACTGGAACGCCAGCTGGACCGCATGGAGCGCGCCAGCCAGACCGGCAGCAGCGACTGGGTCGTGCGCCATCAGGCCTTCCATTTGCAGATTTGCCAACTGAGCAACCGACCCAAACTCGTCCGGCAGATTGCCAGCCTGCACGTCGTGATCGAGCCCTACCTGCGCATCTGGTTCGACTATGTCGACAAACCCGCCAGCGCGCGTGCCGAGCACGAGATCCTGATCGACGTGCTGCGGTCAGGTGATGCCGGCAAGGCTGAGATCGTCATGCGGGATCATATCGTCGAGACAGCGCCGCTTCTGGCCAACTTCGCAAGTCCCGGCCGCCGCTAGGGAATACCATCTGACTCGTTGAAGCCGGAAGATAATCCGGCATGACGAAAGGGAACTGCCGTACCGGCAAAAAAGAGGAGAATGACATGAAAATTAGCCGCATCGCAGCCATTGCGTCGGTCCTGTTCGGCCTGGTCCAGGCCGCCGTTGCACAAGAAACACCAAAGGCAATTACCATTGCCACCGAAGGAGCCTACGCGCCCTGGAATTTCACCACAGCCGACGGCAAGCTGGACGGCTTCGAAGTCGATCTCGCCAATGATCTGTGTGGGCGAATGAAGATCGAGTGCAAGATCGTCGCACAGGACTGGGACGGCATGATCCCCGCGCTGACCGTCGGCAAGTTCGACGTGATCATGGCGAGCATGTTCATCACTGAAAAACGTCTGAAGGTCATTGATTTTACCCAGCCATATGCGGTTGACCCCTCAGGTTTCGCGGTCGCCAAGGATAGCGAACTGGGCAAGCTCGGCATTTCCAACGAGCGGTTCAAGCTGGACAATGAAGCCTCTTCGCAGGCGGCAATCGACAAGCTCAAGCCATTGCTGAAGGGAAAGATCATTGGAGTTCAGGCTGCAACGGCGAACCTGGAATTCCTGAAAAAATACTTCTCGGACGTCGCCGAGATTCGCGAATACAAGACCACCGAGCAACACGATCTCGATCTTGCCGCGGGTCGCATCGACGCGCTCTTCGCGCAACAGACAGCGCTGGCCGCCACGCTGAGCAAGCCGGAGTTCAGCGACTATACGCTTGCAGGACCAGGATTTGTCGGGGGCCTCTTCGGTCTTGGCTCCGGGGCCGGCATCCGCAAAGAGGACACCAAGCTGAAAGACATGCTCAACGGCGCCATCGACGCCGCGACCGCCGACGGCACGATCAAAACCCTGTCGCTTAAATGGCTCAAGAGCGACGTTACTCCAGTCAAGTAAGCGCTTGCCGGCGAACGGCCATTCCTGACCACGTTCCGGAGCTGAGCCGTTCGTCCTGCCGGGGGTATCAATGCCGGGGGTATCAATGGTTGACGCATTCCGGCTGTTTGGCTTCCAGCACGGAGGTTGGGGGGCTGCTCTTCTCATGGCGGCCTCGGTCACAGTGCTCCTGTCTGTGCTGGGCTTTGCGCTTGGCGCTGTATTTGGTGGGCTGGCAGCGGCCGGGCGTCTCCGCAACTCCAAAATATTGAGGTTCTTGGCCCTTGGCTATTGCACGGTTTTCAGGGGCGTGCCCGACCTTCTGACCATTTATCTGCTTTACTATGGAGGTAGTGTCGCCCTGACCTCGCTTGGTCATAGCCTGGGCGGGTCCGGATTCGTTGGCGTTCCGGCCTTTGCCACCGGAACCTTGGCGATCGCGATCATCTCGGGCGCCTATCAAGCCGAGGTCTATCGAGGAGCTTACGTCGCCATCGACCAGGGACAGCACGATGCTGCTTGCGCGCTTGGTCTCAACCGGCTGCAGCGGCTGCGACAGGTTATTTTTCCCCAGCTCCTGAGACACGCGCTGCCAGGTCTCGGCAATGTGTGGCAGTTGGTTCTGAAGGACTCGTCGCTAATATCGGTAATCGGCCTCGTTGAACTGATGCGCCAGGCGCAGATCGCTGCAGGTTCGACCCGTGAACCGTTCATCTTCTACATTGCTGCAGCCTTGCTCTATCTGGCTATCGCTTCCGTCACGGGCCACGCCTTTTACCGTCTGGAACGGAAGGCGCCGTGGCGCGTCCGGTCGGCATGATAGATTTCAGTTTTTTCCTCGAAATCCTGCCGAAGCTACTCGCCGGCCTGCCGCTCACGGTGGAACTGGCCCTGACTTCCATCGTTGCCGGCTTCGTTCTTGCCGTCACATTGGCGCTTGCCCAGCAATCGGAATCGCCCTTCGTCGTCTTGCCGATCCGTGGCTTCGTTGCCGTGTTCAGGGGCACGCCTCTGCTGGTGCAGATTTTTCTGACCTATTATGGCCTTGGTCAGTTCCGGCACCAACTGTCGGCAATTGGATTATGGACCGTTTTCCGCGAACCCTACTGGTGCGCAATCATCGCGCTGACCCTCAACACCACCGCCTATGGCAGCGAAATCCTCCGCGGCGCGATTCAATCGGTGCCACGCGGCCTTGTCGAGGCGGCGCGGTCTGTCGGCCTGTCCACCTGTTTGACCTATCGGCACGTTATCCTGCCGCTGGCCTTTCGCCAGGCGCTGCCGAGTTACGGCAATGAAATCATCCTGATGATCAAGGGCACGTCTCTGGCTTCCATCGTGACCTTGATGGAGGTGACTGGAATTGCCCAGGGATTGATCTCCCAGACCTACCGCGCCTTTGAAGTCTTCATTTGCGCGGGCGCCATTTATCTCGCTTTGAACTTCGCGATCATCCGTGCCTTGGCGGCACTCGAATACTGGATGTCGCGGCATCTGCGGCACCGCCCCTCGACGATGAGCGACGCCGCCTCTTGAGCACGATCAGAAGGGCATAGCATGCGAAATTTTGAGAAACCAACGCGCTCGGTCGTCGTTTCACGCGAGGCCATGGCCGCCACCTCTCATCCGTCGGCGACCCTGACGGCGGTCGAGATCATGGCGGCCGGCGGCAACGCCATGGATGCCGCCATCGCAGCCTGCGCGGTGCAATGTGTCGTCGAGCCAGCCTCGACCGGCATTGGAGGCGACTGCTTCGCTCTTCTGTCGCGAAACGGATCCGGCGAGGTCATCGCCTACAACGGATCGGGCAGGACACCCGCCGCCCTGACAATTGACTGGTTCCTCGAACGTGGCATGGCCGAGGTGGCCCGCAATTCTCCCGGCTCCGTCACCATCCCGGGAGCCATCGATGCCTGGACCAGATTGCACGCTGATCATGGACATATGCCCTTCGATCAAATCCTGGCCCCCGCTATACGTTTCGCCGAGGAAGGCTACGCCATTTCACCGCGGGTCCATCGTGACTGGGCGTTGGAAGAAGAACTTCTGGCCTCCGATGTAGCCGCGAAACGGATTTTCCTGCCAAACGGCCGCGCGCCACGTGTTGGCGAAGTGCATCGCCAGCCTGAGTTGGCTGCAACGCTGCGGCTGATCGCCAAGAAGGGACGAGAGGCCTTCTACACTGGCCCTGTGGCCGACGACATGGTCGCCTATCTTCGTGGGCTCGGCGGATTGCACACACTTGAAGATTTCGCCTCGGCAACAGGCGAATACGTGACCCCGATCAGCACGGCGTTCCGAGGCTGCGATGTGTTCGAATGTCCGCCGAATGGCCAGGGTGTGATCGCGCTGCTCATTCTAAACATCCTGTCGCGCTTCGAAGCGCACGGCGACCCGCAATCCGCGGACCGGCTTCACCTGGAAATCGAAGCAACACGCCTCGCTTACGCCGCGCGTGACCTGCTCGTCGCCGATCCCGACACTTCCGAGGTCCCGGTGGCCGACATGTTGTCGAATGCCTGGGCCGATCGTCTGGCCGGCATGATTGACCTAGAGCGCGCCCGCGCGGACCTGCCGGCGTTCGATATGCCGCTGCACAGCGACACGGTCTATATTTCCGTTGTCGATAAGGACCGCAATGCGGTCAGTTTCATCAACTCGGTCTTCGACAGCTTTGGCTCGGGCCTGGTCTCGCCACGCTCCGGTGTCGTCTTGCACAATCGCGGGCAAAGCTTTTCGCTTGACCCCAGGCACCCCAATGCAGTGGCGCCGAACAAGCGACCTTTGCATACCATCATACCCGGGATGCTTGCGAGAGACGGCCGGGCAGAAATGCCTTTCGGCGTTATGGGCGGCTACTACCAGGCAATGGGCCACGCGCACCTGCTGACGAAGGTGCTCGATTTCGGGATGGATCTGCAGGAGGCGATTGATCTGCCGCGGGTCGCCCCCGTCAGCGGCACCATGAACGTCCAGGCCGAACACGGGCTCGCTGGCGAAACCGTAGCTGAACTTAGCCGACGCGGTTTCGAAATCATTCCCGCCACGGACCCGATCGGCGGTGCGCAGGCCATTCGCATCGATTGGGCAAACGGGACCCTGCTGGGCGGTTCTGAACCGCGCAAGGACGGCTGCGCCCTCGGTCTGTAGAGCGGTTATGGCCAGAGCGGGATGCAAGATGCCGAAGATGCTCTCCATTGACATTTGGCCGAGCAGGAGCCGCTGGCGCCATGGTCCCGATAATTCTTGCACGCCATCGACAATCCGATCGGCGCGACGTTGTCACCCATGTCTTAGGTACAAACTGTTACCCATGTCTCCGAGCCGTACAGGGAAAAAATGGTGCCCAGAGGCGGATTCGAACCACCGACACGCGGATTTTCAGTCCGCTGTCGGTGATTGATATTGATCAGACTTTAGGCCGAATGTCGCGTTTGTGTCGCGTCAAGCCAAAAGCGCCCGCTCGGCCTGAACTCGTTGCCCTGTTCAGCGCCCAACCATGCGTGCCGTGGTGCCGACAGTCATTCAGATGGATGATGGTATGGTTCGGCACTCCTAGTAAGCTCCGATCCCTAGACAATTTAGACACTTTCTGAGGTCCCTATGGGCGCAAGCGGCGCGACGACGGAGGTGTTGGCGCAGGCGGCGGGGTCGGCGTCGTCGAGGCTCGCACGCCTGGAAGCCACGACGACCGACGTCGACCAAACGGGCAACCGTGGGGCGCTCGATCGATCAGGAGATGGCACGGGCGACGAGCCAGTTCGACAGCGACAGGCGTGTCAACCAGCCGCAAGCGCAGGCGATCGAGAAGCAATTGCAAGTTCTCAAGTCAACCGGCAACGCTGTCGCGGCTCAACAGGCGGGACTGCACGCCATGGAAAGGCAGTTCCCGCCGGATCGCATCTCCTCCAAAGCTTTTTGTGGCGTCAGCAGGATGCCAGCGAGCGGGGTCAACTCGGCCAGGCGGATGCCAGAGTGTTTGCGCTCGCCACACCGCCGGAGCGGGCGAGATCGCTTCATCCGATCTTTCTGCTTCCTGTTCGGGAGATCCCTACATGATCATCGAGTTGTTCGGTCCGCCTGGTGCAGGCAAGACGACCCTTCTCCGCGCCCTTTGCCGTGAGCTGGCGAAACGCGACATCCGTGTGAAGACGGTCAATGGCTATCGCCGGATTGATTTTGTGTCTTTCGGCAGCGAAGTCGATTCGGTCGAGGATGAAGGCCCGGAGACACGCCATGGCATCCAGCGTCTGGTGCACAAGCTCGCCACCGCGAGTCCGGTCTTGTTCTCGACCCCGCCGAGCGAGGGGGCCGCTGCGCGGCTTTTGGCATCGATCCCTCCAAAAAGTCGAATATGGGCGTTGCGTCTGAAGATCGACGTCGTTTTGCTCTTCGAAGCCTGGAATACGGCGCAGGCCTCAGAAGGGTACTTCATTTTCGAAGAGGGCATCGTTCAGGCGTTGTGTGCGCTCGTCCTGTTGGCACGAAATCCAAGTATCGACATGGTTCGTAATTGCCTGACGTTCCTGCCGCAACCGGATCTCCTCATTCAAGTCGACGCGCCCGGGGAAACGCTGCGCCACCGCCTCATTGAGCGGTATGCGCGGCAGCCGTACCTCGAGCGCCTTCTCGAAGTCGGAGTGGTCAGGGGCCTGAAGCAAGCGGATATCGCGAGGGAGATCGGCCAATGCCTGCAAGACAAATGGCCGCTGATGCGTGTCGACGGCCTCGACCCACGCAATTTCGAACAGGTCGTCGCGCGCATCGTGCGGCACGGATTGCCCGCGACGGCATGCGTCGGGCCAGACTAGAGGCGCGAGTTGCATGGTGCTCACGGTGAGATCGTTCGTTGGCATTCGCAGATTTCTGAGGGCGCAGCGGCGACCGTTAGGCAGCGTCCATGAGAACCGTGCACCCGCTCGTCGGGATTACCGAGCAAGCCACCAGACGGATGGGTACGGTGCCCATTACTCCGACACGTTCCGGTCCGGCTACTATGCAGCTCTTTGGTCGGGTATCGAAAAGCCTTTGGTCGAACGTATTCTCCTGCCTGTCGGCCGGCCGAACCGGAAATGCCTGGACTTCGCATGCGGCACAGGCCGCATAGCAAACATCGCAGCTCAATTTTTTGGTGAAGTCGTCGGCGTTGACATCTCCCAATCTATGCTGGCTAGCGCACGAGTTCCGAAGAACGTGAAATTGGTCCGCGCTGATCTTACGTTCTTTCCGCTCGCCGAAAGGTTCGACGTGGTCACGGCATTCAGATTCTTCCTCAATGCTGAAGATGAGCTCAGGAAGGATGCACTGTCGGCCATCAGCGCGCATTTAAACGAAGGTGGATTGCTTATCTCGAATATCCACATGAATGCGACCTCTCCAGTAGGGCTGGTCTGCCGCATTCTGAACCGTTATGCAGGAGGGACAGTCCGCCATACTTTGAGCATTAAAGGATACGAGCAGACGCTCATTGCAAATGGCTTTATTGTCGAGCGGATAGTTGGGTACGGTTTTTTGCCGCGTCCCGGGAAATTGCTGCCAAGACTCTGCGAAATATTGATCGTGCCGTTTGAAAGGATCTGCGCAAGTGCCAGGATTCCGGCGGAGCTTGCGCAGAATTTCCTGGTGGTTGCCAGAAAGCGGTAAAGCCGGCGGGCACATGAAATTTGAAACCGAGCATTTGCCATGAGGCTGGTCTTTGTTGAAGCTATTGGCAGGAAAGTATCGAGTGTCGTTTTTGGCTGCGCTTCGCGCGGCTCAATCAGACAAAGCGCTGCTCGCCTCTGCGCATCAGTGCGTTTGGCGACGGCGCTCGCCGGTGACCAACGATGCACTTGCCCTTTTGAGCCAGGACGGTCGCAAGCATCCAGACATCGCGAGGTACTTTCGTAGATTGGGGATTCCGGCAACGCAACGCAGGTTCGCGCCGAAATTTCCAGACGTCTTGACGTTCAAGTATCTCCCTCCCGATTGCGGGACGCGAATTCCTGTAATGCCTGCGTATGAACTCCGGTTTCGCCCCATGCCGCACCTGCCGGCCTGTAAGCCTCTCGTAAACAGTGCCCACGCATCTCGAACCATAACGACGCAGGATATTGCCGATGGCTTCGAGAGGCGGTTCGCCAGCGCTGAGCAAGCAACACGGCGCGACATGAAATGACGTAAGTCGCCAAGTTGGCGACACCGCAAGGCATTGATTTTATATGAAGAAGGAGTGGTGCCCAGAGGCGGATTCGAACCACCGACACGCGGATTTTCAGTCCGCTGCTCTACCAACTGAGCTATCTGGGCCTGCTCCGGTGGGCGGCAATCTGCACACCGGGTTCATGAAAGCGCCGTCGGCACCCCTTGAAAGCGCGTGGGTTATAGCACGGGAATCCGGCCTGTCCAGCGCTTAGAGCATGATCCCGAAAAGTGGAATCCGGTTTTCGGAAAAGATCATGCTCAGACAAAACGCCAGAACCTGTTCGGTCCGACAGTGCCCGGATGGAACAAGTTCTGGACATTGATTTCAGGCGGGAAAACGACAGGCAGTCCGCAAGGCCGATCATCGGTCACGATCGCGGCTGCGAAACAGTCCCAAGCCTGTGGAAAACCGCAGGTGGACGGTGCTATTTCTGGTCGTCGTTCTCATCCTCATCGTCGCGGCCCGGGATGACGTAGACCCCCTTCAGCCAACGGTTGAGGTCGATGTCCTTGCAGCGCGTCGAGCAGAACGGGTAGGTTTCGCGCGCCGATGGCTTGCCGCATTCGGGGCAGGGCCGCTTGGGCCGCAACGGCGTGACCTTGTCGTCCGGGCTCATATCCGCGCACCCGACAGCCAGTTGGCGTGCACCTTAAACCCTTCGCCGCTCAAAAGCGCTACCGTCTCGTAGAGTGGCAGGCCGACGACGTTGGTGTAGGAGCCGACAAGCTTGACGACGAAGGCGCCGGCAAGCCCCTGGACGCCATAGCCGCCGGCCTTGCCGCGCCATTCTCCCGACGCGATGTAGGCCTCGATCTCCTCGCGCGGCAGCCGCTTGAAGCGCACCCTGGTCTCGACCAGCCGCAAGCGTTGCTTGCCGCCAGGTGTGATCAGGCAGATGCCGGAATAGACGCGGTGCGAACGGCCGGACAAAAGCCCAAGGCAGTTGGCGGCGTCGTCGAGCGTCTCGGCCTTGGGCAGGATGCGTCGCCCGACGGCAACCACCGTGTCGGCCGCCAGCACGAAGCTCGGCGCGTAGTCCGTCTCGGTTTTCAGCGAGGCCAGCGCTTTCTCGGCCTTCTGCGTCGCCAGGCGCTTGGCCAGCGAGCGCGGGTGTTCGGCGCGCAGCGGCGTCTCGTCGACATCAGCCGGCAGCACACGGTCCGGCTCGATGCCGGCCTGCTGCAGCAGCTCGATCCGGCGTGGCGAACCCGAGGCAAGCACGAGCTTCTGCAAAATGCCCATCGCGATCCCGGCCGGGTCCTTGAACTTACTTGAAGCGGTAGGTGATGCGGCCCTTGGTCAGGTCGTAGGGCGTCATCTCGACCAGGACCTTGTCGCCGGTCAAAACGCGGATGCGGTTCTTGCGCATGCGGCCGGCCGTATGGGCGATGATTTCATGTTCGTTTTCGAGCTTGACCCTGAACATCGCGTTGGGCAGCAGTTCCGTCACGACACCCGGAAACTCGAGGACTTCTTCCTTCGGCATTCGATACCTTTGCTTGGATGGGTACTTCCAGCGCCCCGGCCGGAAAGTTGCGCGGAACCTATATGATAAACGCCCGCTTGTGAACATGCTTAATCCGCGGCGTTTTCAGCCCCGTTGCCGAGGAAACGGCGGCCGATCCGCCCCTTCAGCCGCTCGCGCACGTCGCGGTAGGCGGCCATGATCTGATCGCGCGTGCCGCTGACGCCGGTCGGGTCGGGCATCGGCCAATATTCGACCTCGACGGCCAGCGAGCGGGTGAGTTCGAGCGCGATGTGGTGGGCTTCCGGCGCCAGCGTGACGATCAGGTCGAAATAATCGTCCTCGAGGTCATCCATCGTTCTCGGGTGCCGTTCGCCCAACGACAGCCCTTCTTCGGCCAGCACGGCATCGACGAACGGATCGCGTTCGCCGCCGCGCACTCCCGCCGAGGCGACGAAGGTGGTAGGCGGGAGCACCTTGCGCGCCAGCAATTCGGCCATCGGCGAGCGCACGGCGTTCATGCCGCAGACAAACAGGATCGAGCGGGGCAGGATCTGGCGGGGCAGCGGGGCGGCCAGTTTCAGCCTCGCCAGTGCAGCACGCAAACCAGCGTGAACAGCCGGCGCGCCGTGTCGAAGTCAATCTCGATCTTGCCGGCAAGCCGGTCCATCAGCCTCTGCGAGCCTTCATTGTGCAGGCCGCGCCGGCCCATGTCTATCGCCTCGATATGGCTTGGCGTCGCGGTGCGGATGGCATCGTAATAGCTTTCGCAGATCATGTAGTAGTCCTTGACGATGCGCCGAAGCGGCGTCAGCGACAGGATGTGGGTGACCACGGCTGCGCCGTCCTCGCGCGCCACCGCGAACACCAGCCGGGACTCGGCCAGCGACAGTTTTAGCCGGTACGGCCCGGCGCCGTCGTCATTGACCGGCTGGAAGCGGTTCTCCTCGATCAGGTCGAAGATCGCCACCGCCCGCTCATGCTCGACATCGGGCGTCGAGCGGCCGATCGTCTCGTCGAGCTCGACATCGATCAGCCTGGCGCGGGTTTGGTCGTAGTCGGACATTTCTACATGTTCAGCCGGATGGCGACGGAGCGTCCATGTGCATCGAGGCCTTCCGCCTTGGCGAGCGTCATCGCCGCCGGCGCCAGTGCCCGCAACTGCTCCGGCCCGAGCTTCAGGATCGAGGTGCGCTTGACGAAATCGAGCACCGAAAGCCCGGACGAAAAGCGCGCCGAGCGCGCCGTCGGCAGCACGTGATTGGAGCCGGCGACATAGTCGCCGATGGCTTCCGGCGTATGACGGCCGAGAAACACCGCACCCGCATTGCGCATCCGCGCCAGGAACGCCTCTGGGTCGTCGATGGCAAGCTCGACATGTTCGGCCGCGATGCGGTCGACCAGCGGCAGTGCTGCCTCGATCGTCGGCACCAGGATGACGGCGCCGAAATCGCGCCAGCTCGCCGCCGCCGTTTCTCCGCGCGGCAGGTTCTGCAACTGCCGCTCCACCGCCTGTTCGACCGCTGCGCCAAAGGCACGGTCGTCGGTGATCAAGATCGACTGCGCCGACACATCGTGTTCGGCCTGGGCGAGGAGGTCGGCGGCGATCCAGTCCGGATCGTTGCTGCCGTCGGCGACAACCAGCACTTCCGACGGCCCGGCGATCATGTCGATGCCGACCGTGCCGAACACCTGGCGCTTGGCCGCCGCGACATAGGCATTGCCAGGGCCGACGATCTTGGCGACGGGCTTTATCGTTTCGGTACCATAGGCAAGGGCCGCGATCGCCTGGGCGCCACCAACGCGGTAGATTTCGGAGACACCGGCAAGGTCGGCTGCCACCAGCACCAGCGGCGGCACCTCGCCGCCAGAGGCCGGTACCACCATGGCGATGCGCTCGACGCCGGCGACCTTGGCCGGCACCGCGTTCATCAGCACCGAACTCGGATAGCTCGCCGTGCCGCCCGGCACGTAGAGCCCGACGGCCTCGATTGCAGTCCAGCGCGATCCGAGCTCGACGCCGGCGGCATCGGTGTAGCGGTCGTCCTGCGGCAGCTGCCGCTGGTGGTGGGAGCGGATGCGCTCCCGCGCGAATTTCAGCGCCTCGACCGTCTGCGGATCGGCGGCCTCGTAAGCCTTGGCAATGTCGTCCCTGGAGACGGCGATGCCGAGCCTGGCCAGGTCGCCGCCGCCGAATTTCTGCGTGTACCCGACCAGCGCCGCGTCGCCCTCGGCGCGCACCTTGGCGATGATCTCGCGCACCACGGCGTCGACATCGGCCGAGACTTCCCGCTTGGTCAGCAGGAACGCGGCAAAGCGCTGCTCGAAATCGGCGTCGGACTGGCGAAGCGTGATAGCCATTACATCAGACCCTGTGGACCGGGCGCGACGTCGCTTCCCAGGCGCCGCCGACATCGGCAAGCCGCGCCTCGATGCATTCGACATCGAGCATGATCGCGCCGCCGCCCGAAAAGATCAGCTCGACGATGCCGGCCGGTTTGTCGAGCGCGAGAAAGCTGATCGCCAGCAGCGACAGCACTTCGTCGGGCTTGTCGCGGGTAATGCCGCTGGTCTTGGCGCCGAGCACCCGGTCGAAATGCAGCACGGCCTGCCGCCGCTCATTGTGCTGGCGCAAGAAGCCGGATTTCGCCTCCCACACGAAGCGGTTCATGGTCAGCACGAAGCGCTTTACAGAAGGCAGGTATTCGAGATCGCCGACCTTCATGACGGCATCCTGGACATGCGCCGAGATGATGCTCAGATCCTGATCGTCGAGCGCGACAAGCTTGAGGCCATTCATGCGGAATTCGCACCTGCGAGTTGATTATTCGACCTTCTGTTAGGCGGTCTTTCCGGCTCGTGCAACCGCGCCGGAAGTCTTGGCCAGGCAATCGCTCCGGTCGGCGCCGCCCCTCATCCCCCTGCCGGGACCTTCTCCCGTATAGGGACGGGTGTAGGGGCTGGCCGCAACCTCGGCACCCTCTCCGCAACGCTGGAGATTGGCGAAATCCTTTGCGAGGCGGTCCTGCTCTCCGTCCCTATACGGCGAGAAGATGCCGGCAGGCAGGTGAGGGGCAGCGCCGACCTGAGCCTGCTATCATTACCCCGAAATGCGCTCGATTTCCGCGCCGCAGCCGGACAGCTTTTCCTCCAGCCGCTCGAAGCCGCGGTCGAGATGGTAGACGCGGTTGACCGTGGTTTCGCCTTCGGCCGCAAGGCCGGCGATGACCAGCGACACCGAGGCCCGAAGATCGGTCGCCATGACCGGCGCGCCCTTCAGCTTCGCTACGCCGTCGACGATCGCCGTCTGGCCGGACAGGGTGATGTGGGCGCCGAGCCGGGCGAGTTCCTGGACGTGCATGAAGCGGTTTTCGAAGATCGTCTCGGTGATGCGCGACTTGCCCTTGGCCATCGTCATCAGGCCCATAAACTGCGCCTGTAGATCGGTCGGGAAAGCCGGGAAGGGCGCCGTCGTCACGTCGACCGGCGAAATGCCGGCGCCGTTGCGCCTGACGCGGATGCCGGAATTAGTCTGCGTGATCTCGGCGCCGGTCTGCGAAATGATGTCGAGCGCCGTCTGCAACAGGTCGGGCCGCGCGCCTTCCAGCACGACGTCGCCGCCGGTCATCGCCACCGCCATTGCATAGGTGCCGGTCTCGATACGGTCGGGGATCACCCTGACGCGGGCACCCGACAGCGCCTCGACGCCGTCGATGGTGATGGTCGCCGTGCCGGCGCCGGAGATCTTCGCGCCCATGGCGTTGAGGCATTCGGCGAGGTTGACGATCTCCGGCTCGCGGGCGGCATTTTCGAGCACCGTCTCGCCCTTGGCCAGCGAGGCCGCCATCATCAGCACATGGGTGGCGCCGACCGAGACTTTCGGGAACACATAACGGTTGCCGACAAGCCGGCCGTTCCTGGCTTTGGCGATGACGTAGCCGGTGTCGACGTCGATATCGGCGCCCAGCGCCTGCAGACCTTCGAGGAAGAGGTCAACCGGCCGTGTGCCGATGGCGCAGCCGCCGGGCAGCGACACCTTGGCCTCGCCCATGCGGGCCAGCAGCGGGCCGATCACCCAGAACGAGGCCCGCATCTTCGACACCAGCTCGTAAGGCGCCGTCGTGTCGACGATGTTGCGGGCGGAGAAAGTGATGGTGCGCGAATAGCCTTCCTGCTGCTTTTCGCGGCGGCCATTGACCGAATAGTCGACGCCGTGATTGCCGAGGATGCGGATCAGCTGCTCGACATCGGCCAGATGCGGCACGTTTTCCAGCGTCAGCGTGTCATCGGTCAAAAGCGCGGCGATCATCAGCGGCAGCGCAGCGTTTTTCGCGCCCGAGATCGGAATGCTTCCGGCAAGCTTGTTGCCGCCGACAATTCTGATGCGATCCATGAAGAGCGTCCCCTCGGCGCCAAGGCCGGTTTAAATCGGTTGAGTCTGTTGCGGCCATCTAGACCATTGGCCGGCTTGGTTCAAGAAACAGGCTACTCCCCACTTTGGCCCACGCCGACTTGGCCAAAGTACCGGCGACCAACATAGCCGATTCGCGTTAATCTTTTTTCATCGCCGCCTGCAGCCCCTCCGGCAGCTCGTCGGCCTCGCCAGCGCGCCGCTTGTCGGCGTCGCCGGCTCTTCGTGAGCGCGATTGCGCCTTGCGCTTCTGCAGGTTGGCGCGCAACTGCTCGGCCAGCCGGTCCTTGCGGCCCGTTCCGGCCTTTTTCGCTGAACCATCCTTCTTCGGTGATCCATCCTTGTTCGGAGAAACTGTCTTGCCGTTCATCGTTCTGCCCCCGGCCGGCGACCCGCCGGTGCGTATCAAGGGATAGCCAACATTGTGGCACGGCCATGTCCGCAACGATCGCCCGGTGCGGCCTTTCAACCCGTCTTTGTCTTGGCCTTGCGCTTGCCGGTTCGATATGGCAGAAGCCCCGCCATCGGCGGCTGCGGTAGCTCAGTGGTAGAGCACTCCCTTGGTAAGGGAGAGGTCGAGAGTTCAATCCTCTCTCGCAGCACCAGTCTATCCGCACCATGCAGAGCTATGGCCATCGCCGCGCATGACCGACTGAGCAAATAGAGGCTATCAGGGCAGATCGCGACGCATACCGGCTGAATGATACGGAGCCGAGCTGCCTTGTGCCCGGCTCCTCCGGCTTTGACGGGAACCTATGCAGCGTCGCCTGTTAGTTGCCGACGTCGCCGCTCCGGAGCCGCTTCACGCACAAAGCGCGAAGGACCAGAGCGGCATCGGCGTAAGTGATCGCCTTTTCGCCGCCGAAAACCAGTGCATTGCCGACAACCTCTAGGACATCGCCCTCGATGCGCCAAGGAAGAATATCGGTGCAGGTCCGCATGCGGCCGAAGACCGAACTGATCGGCACCATCTGGTCCTCAAATTCCACGTGCGGCTCGTCCGTTCCCGGAATCCAGGTTTGGTAAGCTTCCAAGGCATCGTCGAAGGCTCCGTGCAAATGAATCGGAGCATGGCCCTCATGCAGTGCGGGTAAAAGGCGTGTGGTCATCGGTCTCCTCCTGGATCGCGGCAGCCAGCCAATGCTGCCAGGTAACCCCCGCATTTCGATGATTGGTCTATGGCCGGATGCGACGGGCGCCTACCCAATAGCCGCAAGTGCCGATGCCCCAATAGAAGGCTTCATCCCGTCCTGAGCGGCGAAATTTCGCCTCGGAGTCAGATGCGTCGTCCGCCTGCGCCTGGTCGGGCGCATAACGTGAACGCTCCATGGGCGGGAAAAGGGCGCCGATCACGATCCTGATACAGCCCGGAACGGCTTCCAGAAATGTCTGCGTCATCGTCATCTCCTGATCCTGCGAACATGGACGGCGAAAAGTCAGGCACTTGAAGCGGGCAGTATGACCGGCTTCTTAGCAAATGTCTATCAAACTTGTAGACATTGGCTTGTAAGGAGCGAGCCTCAGACGAAATACCATGCGAGCTTGCCTGTGACTACGGTGGATGCTTGATCGCCAAGCTTCCTGCTATCCGCGCCTCGAACGGCCGCAGCTCCCGGTCTCTTGGTACTTTGCGACGGGGATCAGCTCCATCGCGCCTTCCTCGCGAGCGCGACGGATCTTCAGAATGATGATCCGTCCTTCATGAACCTTGGTCGAGCCGCCAACATGCGATCAGGTGCTCGTCGCCAGCTTGGCTGAGGGGCGGTTCGGCTTTCCAGCAATCGGCAACAGCGAGCGAGCAACGGCCGGCGAAGGCGCATCCCTGGCTCGGGCCCGCCGCGATGTCGGCCTGAGAGATGATCTTCGGCGCTGCATCGTCTGAAGACGCCGCCAGCAGCAGTTTCGTATAGGGATGATTGGGTCCGTGAAAAATCTGGTCGGATGAGCCGGTTTCGACCAGGCGGCCGCGGTACAGCACGCCGATCCTGTCGGCCATGTAGCGCACGACCCTGAGATCGTGGCTGATGAACAGATAGGTCGTGTCCTTGTCGCGCTGCAGGTCGTTGAGCAGGTTGAGAACGGTTGCCTGGACGGAAACGTCGAGCGCCGAAGTGGGTTCGTCGAGCACGACGACCTTCGGCACGCCGGCGAAGGCCCGTGCGATGGCCGCCCGTTGCCGCTGGCCGCCGGATAGTGATCGCGACTTCTGCTCGGCTGTGGCGCCGGCAAGGCGAACCGATTGCCGCAAATCGCTGACGCGGGCCTTTATCTCACTGCTGCGCAGGCCGGCGAGCCGGCGCAGCGGGCGGCCGAGGATCCTGCCGATCCGCTTACGCGGGTTTAGCGTGCGATCCGGCGACTGGAAAACCATCTGCACATCGCGGCGTTCGCCAAGACTTCTCTTCTCGACGCGCGGTGCGACCGTCCTGCCGAACAGTTCGACCGATCCGGCGTCTGGCATCTGTAGGCCGGTGACGATCCTTGCCAGGGTCGACTTGCCGGAACCGGACTCGCCGATCAGCCCGAAGGTCTCGCCGTGGCCGATATCGAGATCGACATTGCTGAGCACCGGTTGGCTGCCGAAGGCATGGCTGATGCCTTTGCAGGCGATCGCGATTCGGCGTTCTTTGCGCTCGCCGGCATCTTCATTCTGGACCGCTGAGTGCGATGGCAGGCCGTCCGTCTCCGCCAGTCTTCCATTCCGCTTCGTGTAGTTGAGCGCCGGGATCGAGGCGATCAGCGCCTTCGTATAGGCGTGAGAGGGGTTGTCGAAGATATCGCCGGCGGCGCCGCTTTCGACCACGGTTCCCGACTGCATCACCGCCACCCGGTCGCAGGAGCGGCGGATCATGTTGATGTCGTGGCTGATCAGCAGAATGCTGGTCTTGTGGTCCCTGCGCAGGCCGGAGAGGATGGCGATGATCTCGGACTGGACGCTGGCGTCGAGCGCCGTCGTCGGCTCGTCCAGCACCAGCAGCGACGGGTCGAGCGCAATCGCGATGGCGATGTTGGCGCGCTGCTGCATGCCGCCGGAGAGTTCGTGTGGATAGAGCCCCAGCACCCGTTCCGGATGGCTCACCCGAACGCGCCCGAGCAGTTCGCAAGCCCGCTCGCGCGCCTCGTCACGGCGCACCGGGCGATGCCGCATGATCGTCTCGGTGATCTGGCGACCGATCGTCATGCTTGGGTTGAGGGCCGCGCCCGGGTGCTGGTAGACGGCGGCGATGTGATTTCCCCTGAGTTGGCGCAACTGCTCGGCGGAGAGGTCGCGGATTTCGCGGCCCTGGAACTCCAGCGCTGACGCCGCGATGCGGGCATTCTTCGGCAGATAGCGCAGGATGGCGAGCGCCACCGAGCTTTTCCCCGATCCGGACTCGCCGACAAGGCCGAGTGCTTCGCCTTCGCCTACGCGCAGGGAGACGCCACTGACGGCGGGATGCGATCCATTGCGCCCGTCATAGGCGATGGAAAGCTGGTCGACGTTCAGAACCGAGGAGGACATTGGGAGCTTGAAACCACTTTCTTCCAGCGTCGCGATCGAGGGCAATCGCTTCCACTTTTGCAATGCTTTATCTCTATAAAATTACTAGAATTAAGCCGGAGCGCAATCTAACTTTCATGGCTCAAGAGCGATTGTCGCCGCTTGCCGAAGCAGCGCGACAATCTCCGGAGCAGATTTGGCTCCAGGGCAGATCTGGAAGGAGACTGGCATGGCTCGAGACCACATGATCCTCAGCGCATTTTTCTTCAACCCGCAGGGCGATCATCGGATGTCGTGGCGCCATCCGCGGGCGCCGGCCCGGGAGGTGCTGGACTTCGAGTTCTACCGTGATCTCGTGCAGGCGGCCGAGCGGGCCAGGATCGACACCATCTTCGTCGCCGACCACGTTTCGATCTGGGATTCGGTCAAGAGCGGTGTCGCCCACTACGCCAATGCCCGCCTTGAGCCGTTGACGCTGCTGTCGGCACTGGCCGGCGTGACCAAACACATCGGCCTGATCACCACGGCGTCGAGTTCGTACAGCGAGCCCTACAATGTTGCGCGCATGTTCGCCTCGCTCGACCATATCAGCAAGGGCAGGGCGTCGTGGAACGTCGTCACATCGGCCATGGACGAGGAGGCGCGCAATTTCGGCCGCGACGGCAACATCGAACATGCGTTCCGCTATGAGCGCGCGGCCGAATTCCTCGATATCGTCAAGGCGCTTTGGGACAGCTGGGAAGACGAGGCGCTGCTGATCGACAAGGAGACGGGCTATTTCGCCGATCCCGACAAGGTCCACCCCATCGATCACAAGGGCAAGCACTTCAAGGTGCGCGGGCCGCTCAACGTCTCGCGGCCGCCGCAGGGCCACCCGCTGATCGTCCAGGCCGGCTCGTCCGAGGACGGCAAGAACTTCGCCGCCGCCCAGGCCGATGCCCACTTCGCCGTCTACAGCACCAAGGAGGATGGAATCAAATATCGCCAGGATATCAACGAGCGGCTTGCCCGCCACGGCAGGCGGCCGGAGAGCTTCAAGATCCTGCCGGGCATCCTGCCGATTGTCGCCGCTTCCGAGGCGGAAGGCCGCGAAAAGCAGGAATACCTCCAAACCCTGCTGCCCGATCAGGTCGGCATCGACCTTCTGTCCAGCTGGAGCGGCATCGATCTCTCCGTCTATCCGCCAGACGGGCCGCTGCCGCCGCTGCCGGACGAGAGCACCTTCAATGGCGGACGGACATCGCTCAACCGGGTCAAGGAATGGTCGAAGCAGAATCTCAGCCTACGCGACATCGCCCGCAAGCTCGCGAACAGCGGTTCGGTGCCGACCGTCGCCGGCACGCCCAAACAGATCGCCGACCAGTTGCAGGACTGGTTCGTTTCAGGCGCCGCCGACGGCTTCAACCTGATGTTCCCGCTGCTGCCCGAGGACTGGGTGAATTTCGCCGAGCAGGTGGTGCCGGAGCTGCAGCGCCGCGGCGTGTTCCCGACCGAATACGCGCCGGGAACGCTGCGCGACCGCTTCGGTCTGGCGCGGCCGGCAAACCGCTTCGCCGAGCAGCGCGACAACGCACGCGCCGTGTCCTGACCGGGAGAACGATCATGACCGTCGCGCCAAGATTGCAGCCTCGCGAAGCCACCGCGCCGCAGCTCGTCAATGTCCTGCACAGTCCCAAGCGTGTGCGCGTCAAATTCGGCGGCCGCACCATCGCCGACAGCCGCAACGTGCTGGTGCTGCGCTCCAACCATTTCCTGCCGATCTATTTCTTCCCGGCGTCAGCGGTAGATCCGTCGGTGCTGAAGCCCTCGCTGCATCGCGAACCGCATCCAGTCGGTGGCGAGACGGCCTATTGGGATATCGACAGCGGCGACAGGCGCAGTGCCAACGCGGCGTGGGCGTTCATCTCGCCGCCGGACGAAGCGCTGGCGTCCCTGGCCGGGCGGATCGCCTTCACCTGGAAGGCCGTCGACCAATGGTTCGAGGAGGACGAAGAGGTCTTCGTCCATGCGCGAGACCCTTATGCGCGCATTGATGTGCTGCAAAGCACGAGCCATGTGCAGGTCTGGTTCGACGGCGAGCCGATCGCCGACAGTCACCGCCCGGTGCTTTTGTTCGAGACGCATCTGCCGACGCGTTTCTATCTGCCGGCGGAAGACATCCGGCTGGAGCGGCTGACGGCGTCCGTTACAACGACGCGATGTCCCTACAAGGGCATTGCCTCCTACTGGTCGGGGGTGCTGAGCGACGGAACGGTGCGCCCGGACATCGCCTGGAGCTACCGGGATCCAATCGTCGAAATGCCGAAGATCAAAGGCCTCATCGCCTTCTATCCGCAGGCCGTTGACCGCATCCATCTCGACGGCGAACCCGTCGCATAGATTTTCAATTTTCATTTCAAAGCAGGGTTTAACATGACCAAACGCAGGGATATCGACGCACTTCGCAGCCTGTCGGGGGACACCTGGAATGTCGCCGTCGACGAATATCAGGGCGGCTTTCTCAAGCGCCGCGATCTCCTGAAATACGCCGCACTGCTCGGCCTGACAGGCTTTGCCGCCTCGCAGGGGTTCGGAGCCGCACGCGCCGCGGCCGCCGCCGGCGGCACGGTTCGTGTCGGGCTCGGTCAGCCGACCAAGGCGATCGATCCGGTTTCGGTGACCGATCCGGCCAGCATCGGGGTGATCAGCCAGGTCGGCGAATATCTGATCCTCGACGATCCGAAGGACGGTCTCCAGCCGAAGCTCGCTTTGTCCTGGGAGGCCGACGAGACAGCCAGCCGCTGGACCTTCAAATTGCGGCAAGGGGTGAAATTCCACGATGGCCGCGCGGTCACCGCCAGGGACGTGGTGGCGAGCTTCGAGCGGCTGGTCGATCCCGCCAGCGGCTCGTCGGCGCTCTCAGCCTACAAGGGCATTCTGTCCAAGGGTGGCGCCAAACTGGTCGACGAGCAGACAGTCGCCTTCGATCTCGACGGTCCCAACAGCAACTTTCCCTTCTATGTCTCCTCCGACGTCTATAATGCCGTCATCCTGCCGGCCGACTATGCCGGCGATTTCGAGAAGACTTTCAACGGCACCGGCCCGTTCAAGCTCGAATCCTTCCGTCCCAAGCAAGGCGCCAGCTTCGTGCGCAATCCGGATTACTGGGGCGAGAAGGCACTGCCCGACCGCATCGAGATCAAGTTCTTCGACGACGAGCAGGCGCAGGTGCTGGCGCTGCAGGCCGGCCAGCTCGACGTCATCCCCAGCACGACGCGGTTGGAACTGGCGATCGAGGGCAACCCCAACTTCAAGCTGCTCAGCGTGCAGGCAAGCTCGCATGACCAGGTGCATCTCAGAACCGACCAGGCGCCGTTCACCGACAAGCGCATCCGCCGCGCGCTGGCACTCACCATCGACCGCGAGGCGGTGGTCAAGGGGCTGCTGAAGGGCCGCGCCATCGTCGGCAACGACACCCCGTTCGCGCCGATCTTCCCTTCGGCCGATCCGTCGGTGCCGCAGCGCAAGCACGATATCACGGAAGCCAAGCGGCTGCTTGGCGAGGCTGGCGTGCCGAACGGCTTCGAGGTGACGCTGACCACCGAACGCGCCTATGACATTCCCGACTATGCGGTGATCATCCAGAACTTCGCCAAAAAGATCGGCATCGATGTCAAGCTCAATGTCCTGCCGCAGGACGCCTATTACGGCTCGGCGACCTTCGGCAGCTCGCCTTGGCTGGATTCGGTTCTCGGCATCACCGACTACGGCCATCGCGGCACGCCCGACATCTTCCTCAACGCCACGCTGAAGAGTACGGGAGCCTGGAACGCGGCGCATTTCAACAACCCCGGCTATGATGCGCTGCTGCTCGACTACTCGAAGGCGCGTGACCTCAATGCCCAGCGCCTTGCTGCCGGCAAGATCCAGACGCTTTTGCTTGACGAGACGCCGGCGATCATCAGCTACTTCTCGCAATACAGCCGGATTGTCAGCTCGAAGGTCGAGGGCGTGCGCTTCACCGCAATCTCGCATCTGCTGCTCGATCGCGTTTCCTTCGTCCAGGCATGATCGCGACATGCTGACCGGCCGCATTCTGTCAGCGCGTGTGGGCACTCTTGTCCTCACGCTGTGGCTTGTCAGTGTCCTGGTTTTCTTCGCCGGGCAGGTTTTGCCCGGCGATGTCGGCCGCGTGATGCTCGGGCCGTTTGCCGACGCGCAGGCGGTGGCGGAGCTGAACAAGCGGCTGGGCGCCGACCAGCCAGTTCTCGTCCAGTATTGGCTCTGGTTCAGCAAGGCGGTGTCAGGCGATTTCGGCACCTCGCTTTCGATGCGCGCGCCGGTGGCCCCGTTCGTGCAGGAGAGCCTGAAGCGCTCCGCATCCCTTGCCGGCATTATTTTGGTCTTTCTCATTCCGCTCGGGGTTGGCGGCGGTGTCATCGCCGGTCTCAACGCCGGCCGCCTCATCGACCGGCTGATCGTGATGGCGGGCGTCTCCTTCGGCATCGTGCCGGATTTTGTGTCCGGCCTGATGCTGCTCATCGTTTTCGGCCTGTGGCTGAACTGGTTCCCGATCTCAGGCGTTGCGCCGGATGGCGCGGGCTTCTGGACGCAAGGCTATTATCTGATCCTGCCGGCGCTGCCGCTGGTGCTCAATCTTGCCGGCTACATCGCCCGGATGACGCGGGCCGGCGTGATCGAGGCGATGGCCGCCGACTACACACGCACCGCCGTCCTGAAAGGGCTTGAGCGGCGCGAGATCATCCTTCGGCACGTGCTGCGCAATGCGCTGACCCCGACCATCGCGGTGCTGGCGACGCAGACCGGATACATGCTTGGCGGGCTGGTTGTGATCGAAGCGCTGTTCGGCATCCAGGGACTTGGCAATCTGGTTCTGAACGCGGCCAAGGCGCGAGATTTCCCGATGCTTGAAGCGGGGGTGCTGGTGATGGCGGCAATCTTTGTTCTTTCGGCGGCGGCGGGCGACTTCGTGCTGGCCTTGCTCGATCCGCGGCAACGCCGTCGGACCTCGCCATGACGGATCTGACGGAGTTTCCCGCATCACGGCGCGCCGTGGCCGGTTTTCCGGCGGTGCGCAGGATCGGCAGTGCCTTCTCCGGACTGCCCCCATCGGTCGTGATCGGAACGCTGCTGCTACTGTTCTGGGTCGTATGCGCGGTAGCAGGCAATCTTTTCGTTCCGTATGATCCCTATGCCGAGGATTTTCTGGCGATGCTGACGCCGCCCGATGCCTCGCACTGGTTCGGGACCGATCAGCTCGGCCGCGACGTGCTGTCCCGCATTATCGTCGGATCGCGCGATATCCTGCTGGTTGCGCCGCTGGCGACGCTGGTCGGCGTTGCCGCCGGCAGCATCATCGGCCTGGTGCTCGGCTATTTCGATGGCCTCACCGATGCCATCGGCGCGCGGTTGCTCGATACACTGATGGCGTTTCCATTCATCGTTCTCGTCACCATGACGCTGGTGGCGATCGGGCCGTCGAACCTGACGGTCGTCCTGGTGATCGGCATCGCCTATGCGCCGCTGGTGGCGCGCACCGTCCGCGCCGCCGTGCGCGAGCAGAAGCAGCGCGACTATGTCAGCGCCGCCCGGCTTGGCGGCGAAGGCGCGCTCGCCATCATGTTCCTGGAGATATTGCCCAACATCAGGGAGACCATCCTCATCGAGTTCGTCACTCGGCTGGGCTACGCGTTCTTTTCGATCGCGACGCTGAGTTTTCTGGGCCTCGGCATCCAGCCGCCTTCCGCCGATTGGGGGCTAGCCGTCGCCGACGGCTACGGCTTCCTGACCGGCGGTAAATGGTGGGTCGTCGTTTTCAATTCCGGCGCGATCGTTTCACTGGTCATGGCAACGAACCTAATTGCCCAAGGCTTAGGCGCGTTTGAAAATGGTGATGGATGAATGCGAAGCCGTATTGATGGCCTGAGCTTCGGTCTGCTCGCTATACGGACATTGCTACGTCCATTAGCAGAACGGCATTTTTCTCCGCGAGGCCGAAAAATCGGAACGTAGTTCCTTATCTCTATAGATTTTGTCGAATATCGTCTGCCCCGGTTTGGAAATGACCCGATGCGCATGCAGGGTCCGGGAGATTGACGAGTTGGCAAGGCTATCGGTTCTCGGAATATCCGGCGGCGTAAGCACACCATCGCGCACTACCGCGGTGGTCAACGCGCTGGTCAAGGCAGTCGCCTTGCGCGTCCCGGCAGACACCGGCGTGATCGAAATCACCGAGGCGGCGCCTTCGATTTTCGCCGGGCTGTCTCGTCGTGCGCTCGGCGCGTCTGGCGAAGCGATCATCCAGCGTGTCGAGAAGGCCGACCTGCTCGTGGTCGGAACGCCGGTCTATCGGGCGTCCTACACCGGCGCTCTCAAGCACCTGTTCGACCTCGTCGATCATCGTGCACTGACGGGCAAGACCGTGCTTCTCGCGGCAACCGGCGGAAGTCCATACCATGGCCTGGTTCTCGAACATCAGCTCCGGCCATTGTTCGGTTTTTTCGGGGCCGTCACCGTCCCGACCGGCGTCTACGGCGCGCCCGACGATTTCGTCGATGCCAAGATCGTCGGCGCGGCGATTATCGAGCGCATCTCACGGGCCGCTACCGAAGCGATTTCCTTGCTTAATTCCAGTCATGCAAATGCTGCCGTCGCCACGCGCGTCGGTTGAAGCCAATCAAAAAGGGGAAACGAAACGAAATGACCTCGAATTCCGACAACGTGAAGTTCGCCTACTGGGTCCCGAACGTTTCGGGCGGCCTTGTCATCTCCAACATCGAGCAGCGGACAGGCTGGGACATCGATTATAACCGCAAGCTCGCCCAGATCGCCGAGGCCAACGGCTTCGACTACGCGCTGAGCCAAATACGCTTCACGGCCGGCTATGGCGCCGACAACCAGCACGAATCCGTCTCGTTCAGCCATGCCTTGCTCGCTGCCACCACAACGCTGAAAGTCATCGCGGCGATCCTGCCCGGCCCATGGAATCCAGCGCTGGCGGCCAAGCAGATAGCCACCATCAATCACCTGACCAATGGCCGTGTCGCCGTCAATGTCGTGAGCGGCTGGTTCCGCGGTGAGTTCGCCGCCATCGGCGAGCTGTGGCTCGACCATGACGAGCGCTATCGCCGCTCGGAGGAATTCATCCGTGCGCTGCGCGGCATCTGGACCGAGGACAATTTCACTCTGAAGGGCGACTTCTATCGCTTTACCAACTACTCGATGAAGCCGAAGCCGATCGATCCGCAGCCGGAGATCTTCCAGGGCGGCTCATCACGCGCGGCGCGCGACATGGCTGCGCGGGTTTCCGACTGGTATTTCACCAACGGCAACACGCCGGAAGAGATCAAGAAGCAGGTTGACGACATCAAGACCAAGGCGAAGGCCAATGGCCACAAGGTCAAGATCGGCGTCAACGCCTTTGCCATCGCTCGCGAAACCGAGGCAGAAGCGCGCACCGTGCTCGACGAGATCATCGCCAAGGCCAATCCGGAGGCGGTGCAGGGTTTCGCCGATCAGGTCAAGAATGCCGGCAAGGCCTCGCCGGAAGGCGAGGGTAACTGGGCGAAATCCTCTTTCGAGGATCTTGTCCAATACAATGACGGCTTCCGCAGCAATCTCATCGGCACGCCGGAACAGATTGCCGAACGCATCCTCAAGCTGAAGGATGCCGGCGCGGATCTGATCCTGCTCGGTTTCCTGCATTTCCAGGAAGAGGTGGAGTTCTTCGGCAAGCGCGTCATCCCTCTGGTGCGCGAACTGGAAGCGGCGCGCGACAGGGAGCTCGTCGCCGCGGAATAGGACAGGCGCGGCCTTCAGGCCGCCGCCCGCACGCCTTCAAAATCAGGGACGTTTCATGATTGGTGCTTCGCTGGGAGCCGCCGCATACGAGCGCGCGCCCGAAATCTCCGGGATTCTTGCTGGTGCTGGTCCCGTCGAGGACACGCGCCCGGCGCGCCTGTCGCCAAAGGCTGATGCGATTCTGGCGCTGGGCGGGATCAGCATTTCTTTTGGTGGCGTCATGGCATTGCGGGATGTCGACCTCGAGGTCAAAAGCCGCGAGATCCGCGCGGTGATCGGTCCCAATGGCGCCGGCAAATCCTCGCTGATCAACATCATCAGCGGCCTCTATCACGCCGATCAGGGCAAGATCGCGATCGATGGCCAGTCCTTCTCCCGGGTGTCGGCAAGCCGTCTGGCACGGCTCGGCGTCGCGCGCACCTTCCAGAACCTGGCACTGTTCGGTGGGCTTTCAGTGCGCGACAACATCGCGTCGGGCCGCGTCCACACCCGGCGCGCCAGCTT
>NZ_JAMYME010000056.1:0-27297 GCF_040318345.1 Mesorhizobium sp. M1169
ACACAACGCCCGGCCCAGGGATGCCATGGATAAAGAAACTTGCGTTCCTCGGTCCCGTGGGCGTTCTCTCGTCGTGTTGTACAACCGATCGCGCCCACATTCGGCGCTCGGATACATCACGCCTGCGGCCTATGCCGCCAATCTCACCGCAACGGACGATCGGCTGCGCAACCCCGACCAGCTCCGCCGATCACCCGTTGCTCAACCCGCGCCATACGGCGTAAAACCCGCCGAGGCTCTAACTGCAGCCGGATGAAAATTCAGTGGCAGGTCAAACGAACTAGCTCACGGCCCAAGCCGAATTTCGAAGCTATCAACGCGATCAAGTCATCAGCTTCCGCAGGACGACTGAGGATTTCGGCGGCCTATCGAACATGGCGCCGGGATTTCCGATCACAATGCTGGGTCAGCTGATACGCACATCCGAAGCCCTCTATCAAGCGTGTCGGTTGCCACATAGGCCCGACATCCAGCGAATAGTCATCGACGAAACCAGTCCGATGACAGCCAAGATGAAATCCAAGCCATATCGTAAGGATTCCCGGCCGGATTGGGAGGATATCCGGGTTCAGGTGATGCGCTGGTGTCTTCGGGTGAAGCTGGCTCAGAACTGGGAGACCTTCTCGGCGCTTCTGCTGGCGACGGGCGACCGACCAATAGTTGAGGATTCGCGCAAAGACGTCTATTGGGGCGCAAAGGCAGCAGAAAGACGATCATCTTGCGGGCCGGAATGTCCTGGGCAGACTTTTGATGGAGCTACGCGAGGTCTTGGGCAGCGACCCGGATCGGATCGCCGAGGTGCTACCGCTCGACATCCCGCATTTCGTGCTCCTAGGTCGGCAAATTCCGACCTTAAAGCGCATGGCCCTCAAGGCGCATAGTCCGGCGGATCCAGCCCTTACTATAGACAAGATCACTCAATCGACAGCTGAAGAATCTAGCAATAAGCCTACACAGGGGGTGTTACTCTAGCCCTCTTATTCATGACGCATCTGAGTTTGTTTGGCGCTGAGCGGCGGACGGCTGGCGTCGCGGCGTCTTTTCCACCGCGGCTGTGTCTGGACTTGTGAAAAGCGCTGGGGGTTGGAAGCTGTCTGGTTCGACTCGAGCTGTTGCCCCGGCGGTCATGGTCCAGCCGGCTGATGATGTTTGCACGCATCGTTTCGTCCTCCGCTCTTCAATCGCGCGCCTTTCGGCGAGACGCGACCGGAAGACTCGCCGTCGAAGGGCGGACCGCATCCGAAGGACCAGAACGAAGAGGAGGACCCGAAGCGACAGCGAAGGGTTGCGGGACGCCGCGGCGGGTCTAGAAGGGAGTTCCGCCTACCCCGCGCCATCGGGAAACTGCGCGGGTCTGATGGCCCGCGACCGGCAGCAGCCGACAGGCTGCCCGCGCCAGTGGGCGAAGCCGATTGGCCGAGACTGCCTGAGCTTGCCGAAATAAAGCCGGCTTGGTTCACGATCACCCGGTGCGCGTCGTCAGGCCCGCGAGCGCCGTCAAGAGCTGGCTGGATTTTCCGCTTCCGCCGAAGCCGATCGCGAATGCTAACCCTTGCGGGTTTTATTAGCTCGCAGGGGTCAACGCTGAATGCCTCCGCAAGTCGTCCCAGCACGCTGACGCTTGCGGACGCGGGCACGCTCGATCGAGCCCGCATAGCGCATGCTGAGATCCGCGCGTGCAGCCAACTCTTCCTGCGTCAGATCCTGTTCATGGCGCAAGCGACGCATGTTGATCGCCATGACCTCTTTGAGATCCACGGGCGAGATAGGCGCTGAAAAAGAATTATCGTTCAAGGAATGATCGTCCTATTCCTTATAGTTGACCCGTTGGTGAGGTGGTCGGGCCGGGACCCCATCCGGCCGACGGCCACCCTATGCTCGAAATCAAACGGTCAAAGCGCGCACATGAAGCCAGACGTCATGGACGAAGTCCCCTGTCGGACAGCATCAGGAGCTACGACAGGCAGCATCGCAGCGTTTACCTGCGCATCCTCGACGCCTGCGCCTACAATGCCAGCGTAGAGGAAATGGCCGATCGCATTCTCGGCATCGACCCGATCCTTGAACCGGTCCGCGCCCGCAAGGCTGTTCGCAGCCATATAGATCGCGCGAATTGGATAGTGACGACCGGCAGCAAGCACCTGTTCGGCGGCTGAAATGCAGCGCGGATTGCCACGCCTTTTCAGACGAGGAAGTCCAGGTACCCGCCATTCATCAGTGCGCGGCCACGAGAAACGGCGCGCCGCATGCGATCGCGCAGGTGATCGCGAGGATCGTTCCAGTCGGAGTGGACGCGCCGTTGACCGATCAGCGCCTCAGCAATTTCGCGATGTGAGGCTCCGGCGAGCGATCCGTCAAGCGCGCGAGAACAAAGGTCATTCGGGCGCCGCATCTTTCAGTAGCCGAAAGGCCTGCCCGCGTCAGGGGCGAAACCGAATGGCCGAAACTGCCTGAGCCCGCCGAAGAAAAGCTGGCTCGGTTCGGTCAGCGCCCTTAGGCGCGCGGGCGCCGCTAGAGCGTTTTCGGAATAATTTGGGTCACGCATCGTAGCCGGCATGGGCGAAGAAGTTTTCGCATTCCTTTGGTTCGAATCGATCGATTGCGAGGCGCACGGCGTCCCACAGTTCTGGAATGGATCGCGCGGCGACCTTTCGCAGGAAGGCCTTCAACTTGGCGAATTCCATCTCGATCGGATTGAAGTCCGGCGAGTAGGGCGGAAGATAGCGTAGGCATGCGCCGGCCGCCTCGATGATCTCGCGAACGCCGGCTACCTTGTGAGCCGGGAGGTTGTCCATCACGACGACGTCGTCGGGCTGAAGCGTCGGCGCAAGGACGCGGCGCAGGTAGACCAGAAACGCTTCGCCATCCATCGCACCGTCGAGAAGCCAGGGAGCGGCGATCCCGTTGAGACGCGGCGAGCGACCCCGAAGCCGCGCCATCTTTGTATTGAGGCCACTTTCGTCGATGAAGATCAGGCGGCTTGGGTCGAGATCGAGCTGTCCGTCGAACCAGTCTTCTCGCGCGGCCAAAACGTCCGGGCGCTGCTGTTCGGCCGCGTGCGCCGTCTTTTTTATACGTGATGCCGCGCTTTGCGAAGAACTCGTGGACCGTCGTCACGCCGGCTTTGACGCCGCGCTCGGCAAGGCGCTCGGCGATCTCAGCAAGCGTGATGTCCCGCTCGTCGGTCTCCACCAGGGCGAGAATGAACGCCTCGTGCGCATCGAGCTTCGAAAGCTTCGGCTTGCCCTGCCGGCCAGGCTCCAGCCTGCCACGCGAACGCCACTCGCGATACCACGCGCCGGACGTCGAAATCCCGATCGAAAACCGCCGCGCCGCCGCCCGGGTCGACAGACCTTCGTCTATCGCCTCGACCACACGCTTTCGCAAATCCACGCCGTAGGCTCGCGCCATGCCGTTGCTCCTTTGGCAAATCACTTCGATCAGGGAATCAGAACAAGCCACTCAATGCAAACCCGCGACTCCGAATTTGGCAAAACCGCTCTAGGACCGGAGGCTCGACAGAATCTCACAGGGGTCAGCGTCAAGAGCCAGGGTTACCTCGAGAAACTCGATGACATCGAGACGCCGCTCTCCGCCTTCGTACTTGGCCACGAAGGATTGCGGACGACCAAGCTTCTCAGCCACCTGCGCCTGGGTCAGGCCTTTGGCCTTGCGCAGCGAAACCAGCTGGGCCAGAAACCGCCGGTGGGGGGGCGATCGAAGGGATTTGGGCATGCGGGCGAACCGGTCAGGTAAAGACCGGCTCAGCGACTAATCCTGGTTTCGGATTATCCTATTTTGGGATAGGCTGCGTTGGATCCAGCGCTCAACAGGCGAGGTTGGCAGCAGGCATGAATGGTTCAACGGGAACAGATAAGACTCGATGCTCGGCTCTGTGCGACGAAGTCCCCTGGTCGGACAGCATCACGAGCTACGACAGGCAGCATCGCAGCGTTTACCTGCGCATCCTCGACGCCTGCGCCTACAATGTCAGCGTAGAGGAAATGGCCGATCGCATTCTCGGCATCGACCCGATCCTTGAACCGGTCCGCGCCCGCAAGGCTGTTCGCAGCCATATAGATCGCGCGAATTGGATAGTGACGACCGGCAGCAAGCACCTGTTCGGCGGCTGAAATGCAGCGCGGATTGCCACGCCTTTTCAGACGAGGAAGTCCAGGTACCCGCCATTCATCAGTGCGCGGCCACGAGAAACGGCGCGCCGCATGCGATCGCGCAGGTGATCGCGAGGATCGTTCCAGTCGGAGTGGACGCGCCGTTGACCGATCAGCGCCTCAGCAATTTCGCGATGTGAGGCTCCGGCGAGCGATCCGTCAAGCGCGCGAGAACAAAGGTCATTCGGGCGCCGCATCTTTCGGGCGGAAACAAGCGGGCGGGCAATTCGCCCTGAGCACAAAGAATATCTAGGCATTCGAGCTCACAAGAGATACTTTAAATGTGTTGCGGGCCAAATCGCCTCAGCACGCAGGCAAACGGGCCGCAGGATATCCGCACCCGAAACTGCGAGCTGGAGTCCCATTGGGAAAAAGGACGTGCTGGCTCTCGTCGGGCCTCAGCAGGACTGTGGCACGACATGACAGTGCCGTCAGGTCGAAGGGCGATGCGGTTGGCGATGCGGACGGCTGTTGCGCAACGACAGGCAATACACGGGCGCACCGGCGCGGACACCAGAACACGACCGCACCGCGACTGTAGGACTCAGCCAAAACACCCCAGCGCGAGAGATCGCCGGCCGAAGCGTTTACGTCGATAAGGGCTCCGCGAAACAGTGTATGGGCTTGCTGGAGCGCAGCGAGCAGGTCACTGTGGAATGCCGGGTTGCGACGCAAGAATTCCCGGGCCCAGCCACGCAACGTCAAATGAGCGGTGCAGTCATAAGAGGAGTGATCCTGCCAGTCCTGATCGGCAACTGGCGTGACGGATATGGGCATGACCGTGCTCCCCTGCCCGCCTTCATCGCGTGATCTCATGCCACCTGGCCAAGAACCCCGGACCGCCAATGCCGCCGTTTTGCCGCACCACATGGAGCATCGGCGGCGAGACTTCGAGATAGCCTGCCAGGGCGCGGGTGACGCCAATGGTTTGCGGCTCTCCGATTCGCTCAAGCGGCCAGCCGGCGCGACGAAGGATGCACTCCATGCGCAAGTCGGTCACGGTTATGATATGGCTGAGCTGGCGCGAGACGCCTAACTCGATCATGCCGGCGAAAAGTTCATAGGTTGCGATCGCTATGCCGCCCGCTCCCTTTGGTGCGGACGAGGGAATGTCGAGCGCGAAGCGGCTACTTTCCCATATGCTCGGCAGCTCAGGCGGCGTCTTTCCGTCCAACAGTACGGGAAAGGTGTCGCGAAGCATTGTCGGCCCTGTGGAGGGCAGAAGGCGCACGCAACCATCGACAGAACCGTCGAAACCGCGCCGCAACAGGTAGTGAGGTCTCAACGCGTCAAAGGAATCGATCTCGTAGCCGCCACCTCCTCTCACCTCCCAGTCGAGTCTCTCCTTGAAGACGCGGTAGCGCAGGCGATGCATTGCATGCAGGTCGTCGGCAAAGTCCTCGTAGCAGTCTGGTGCAATCAGCTGGATCATCAAGAGCCGGGGAAAATTCCCCGGTATTGGAGGCGAAGCTTTGCGCTTGCGCTGCCTGTGCAGTTGCACAGGTAGAATATCAGCGATACGAGGATTTCGAAATGGTGAGAAGCGCAACCAACTGGCTTCTGGTCCTTACACCGAGCTTCCTGCGAGCGTTATCGAGATGAAACGCGGCCGTGCGCTGTGTGATCCCAAGGATGCAGCCCATCTCCCAGGCCGTCTTGCCACGTACTGCCCATTGCGCGCACTCGTATTCGCGCGCCGTCAAAGGCACACCGTCGACGATCCGGTCAGCGGACAGTTTTCGTCGAGCGAACATGTGAAAACAGGTCGCAACGTATGGGAGGTCGTCTTCATAGCGTTCCGCGACGCGGAAAAATGCAGGATCGCGCTCGTCAGCGGCAAAGGTCATCGCCGCAAAATTGCCGCGGTGATCGATAATCGGGATCGTCAAACCACAGCAAATGCCGAACTGCGCCGCTTCGTCAAAGACCCTCTGCTCGGCTTCTGATGGGTCAACCCCCAGTAGTGCGGAGCCCCATCGAAATGGGTATCCGCCGCAGCGGGCGCGCACTATGACGGGATCGACACTCTGGTACTGGTGCTGCAGATAGCGCGCTGTCCAGGGCGCCGGATAGTTCGAGATCAGCGTGGGCTTGTCCCTAGAGCGCGGCGGCAGCGAGAGGTAGGCGACGGCGAGCAGGTCGAATTTTGAGGCCACATCGGCGAGAGCGCTGCGGAAATCGACCTCATCGACGCTGTCCCAAAGCCGTTCCAGAAATCTTTCGAAGACAGGTTGCATATCTGTCCTTGTCAGCACCTTCTTTGGGTCTTCGGCAACTTGCTTGCAGGTGGCAGCAAGTCCAGGTGGACTTGCGACGTCTCAAAAATGCGCCCTGCCGGCGGGGAGGTGCACCGGCAGGGCTCGCCGCCCAAAGGCCGCGATCAAATGGGACCGGGCAGCCGCGGCAAAAAAATGCTGGTGGGCGCCAGCAATTATACTGCGCCTTCGGCCTTTAGCGCGCGATAGGTCGTATCGACTGATTTCGCAGTCGCATCGACGATGATGTCGATCTCTTTTCGGGTAATGATCAGAGGTGGGGCATAGCCGAGAATATCGCCATGCGGCATAGCGCGGCCGATGACACCGTTCTCAAACAGAGCAGCGGCGGCGCGCACGCCGACCTGAAGTCCGGGTTCAAATGTTACTCGCCCTTTAGGATCCCGCATCAGCTCCACGGCGGATAGAATGCCGACGCCGCGAACCTCGCCAACAATGGGATGTCCCTCCAGTTCGGCTTTCATGCGGGCATGCCAGTACGGTCCGACATCCCGAACATGTTCCAAGATGTTTCTTTCCTTTAGCAATTTAATATTGGCAAGCGCGGCCGCCGCGCAAAGCGTGTGACCGGAATATGTCCAGCCATGGCCGAGTGGGCCGTGCTTTTCCGTTCCTTGTTCCAAGACCGACCAGACGCGGTCGCCGATAATTGACCCGGAGATGGGCAGGTAGGCTGAACTCAAGCCCTTGGCGATGGTCACGAAATCTGGACGCATGCCATAGAGATGGGAACCGAATTTCTCACCGGTTCGAGCAAAGCCGCAGACCACTTCATCGGCGATAAGAAGGATATCGAACTTGTCGAGCACGCCTTGGATCGCGGTCCAGTATCCCTTTGGGGGCGGAACGATGCCTCCGGTCCCAAGTACCGGCTCTCCGATGAAGGCTGCCACGGTCTCTGGGCCCTCAGCAAGAACAAGGGCTTCAAGTTCGTCGGCGCAGCGCTTGGAGAAGACTTCTTCAGTTTCCCCCTCATGCGCCTGGCGGTAATGGTGCGGCGCCATCGTATGGCGCACCAAATTCAGAGGCAGGTCGAAGAAATCGTGAAAAAAGGGAAGGCCTGTCAGGCTACCGGTGACCAGCCCGGACCCGTGATATCCGCGATTCCGCGAGATGATCTTCTTCTTTTCAGGCCGGCCGAGGATGTTGTTGTAGTACCAGACCAGCTTGATGTTGGTTTCGTTGGCATCAGAACCGGAAAGGCCGAAATAGACCCTTCGCATATTCTGCCCGAAATATTCGACCACAGCCTCTGCCAGGAGGGCGACTGGCTCGGTGCCTTGGCTCGCATAGACATGGGCAAACGGCAACTCGTGCGCTTGCCGGGCGATAGCCTCGGCAATCTCCGTGCATCCATATCCCATATTGACGCAGTAGAGCCCGCCGAAACCGTCAAGGCTCTTTCGGCCGTCCGAATCCCAGATGTAGACTCCTTCTGCACCGGCCATAATACGGTTTGGCGTTTCGCCGCGGCTGTGCTTGGCCAAGTGTGTAGACGGATGAAAGACGAAGCTTCGATCCTTCTCCCGCAGTTGCTCGGTTCCCAGATTACTCAGGCGCATCGTCCCTCTCTTTGCGATCAGTCGGCTGGCAACGTTCGGTCAGCAGCCCGTTGGAAACCAGCATACCGACCAACATGTTTCCGGTTTCGCGGAAATGCACATCCTTGGCCGACGAATTCACTGAATCGGTACCAATTGCCGTGAAAACCAAGGCTTCGGGAGTTTTTACCGTTGCCTCAGGGCGGACAGAGGAATCGGTGAGTTGGATTTCACTCGTTTGGTCACGACAAGGCTGTAGTATTGGTCGATACCCAAGCCTGCCTGCAGCAATTCCTCCATGAAATCCTGATACGCAGCCATGGAAGGAGATGAAACGCGCATAAGATAATCGATCCGCCCCCCGATAGCCCAGCAGTCCAGGACTTCCGGAATCTCTTGGATCGCAGTCTCGAAGTGCCGTTGGTCCTCGAGACGATGACGATCCAGAACCACCTCAACCATTATAGAGATAATGCCTCCCATGAGGGCTGGACTTAGTCGCGCGTAAAACCCCTCAATGATCCCTGCGGCTTGGAGCACGCGGAGCCGCTCCGAACAGGCCGACGCCGAAAGGTGAACACGCTTTGCGAGCTCGCTTTTCGAAATCCGGCCATCTGACTGGATCTCTGAGAGAATCCGGACATCCCAAGCGTCGAGTCGCACAGGATCGGGTTTCGACTTCATGACCTTTTGCTCTCAAGCGGTAGTCGCAGCGCAATTAGTACCAACCATTCCATCATCAATCGAAGCGAACGAATATAGTGGCGTCATTCGTCCTCGGCCTGCAAGCTTCACTGCGAGGTTGTCGAAGCCGGGGGACTGAGAACGATCCAACCAGAAAGGCTGTAGAACAGTTGGGCTATTGCCCCTCCCCTAACCGGGCGATGACGTATTGGAGAGGGGTGATCGCCTGTCGGCGGCGATCTCGTGGTAAATAGATAGCGCATTTTTTTGGTATCTCCGGTGCTTGACCTGATTGGCGCCCTCGCCAGTGATCGAGTGTCGATCGTACGGAAGGTAGATCGAAGCAGTGTTACATCCGAGGATTTGGCATCGAGCGACTTGAAGGCCTTTCTTGTCTGGCTCGCTGAGGAGCTGAACCACAAAAGTGCGCTTGTATTACCGTTGCGGCCCAAAATCCGGCGCGGGAGTCTGGCCGGATTGCGCCGGGAACAGTCAAACGCCGATGCTGCGGGCTATGCTGTCGGCCGCCATGCGCTTGCGCCACTCAAGGGGCCCGGAATTGTGAATGGAGTTCCCCTCAACATCGACAGCCATGATGACCGGCATATCCTGCACTTCAAATTCATAGATCGCTTCCATGCCCAGGTCTTCAAAGGCAACCATCTGCGCCGCTTTGATCGATTTTGAAATCAGGTACGCAGCGCCACCCACTGCAATGAGATAGGGCGTTTTGTGTCTCACAATCGACTCGATGGCTGCCGGGCCCCTTTCCGCTTTGCCGACCATCGCAAATAGCCCAGTCTCGGCGAGCATCTTTTCAGTAAAACCGTCCATGCGGCTGGCGGTTGTCGGGCCAGCCGGCCCAACGACCTCATCCCGCACGGCGCGGACGGGTCCGACGTAGTAGATCACGCGTCCCCGAAGATCGACCGGGAGCGGCTTGCCGGCATCGATCAGGTCAACCATTCGCTGGTGGGCGGCGTCACGGCCGGTCAGCATCTTTCCGGACAAAAGAAGGGTTTCCCCGCAGCGCCACGATGCCGTCTCTTCCTTCGTGAGCGCATTGAGATTGAACCGACGGACGCCGGTCATGTGCAAATCCTCATGACCGATCTGGGGCCATTCGGAAAGATCGGGCGGTTGGAGCTGTACCGGTCCTGTGCCGTCCAAGGTAAACTTCAAGTGCCGGTTAGCTGCGCATTGCGGGATAAGTGCCACAGGCTTGGACGCCACATGTGTAGGATAGGTCGCAACCTTGACGTCAACCACTGTCGTCAGACCACCAAGGCCCTGGGCGCCAATACCGAGCGCGTTAATTCGCTCATAAAGCTCGATCCGCAGTTGCTCCTCCGCGTTTGAAGACCCCCTGGAAAGCAGTTCCGACATGTCGATCGGCTCGTTCATGGCCTCCTTGGCCAGCAGCATCGCCTTTTCAGCGCTACCACCGATGCCGACCGAGATCAGGCCGGGTGGGCACCATCCGCTGCCAAGCGTCGAAACGGTGTCGACCACCCAGTCGGCAACGGACGCGCTGGGGTTCAGGGTGGTGAAACGCGCCTTGTTTTCCGACCCGCCGCCTTTTGCGGCGATGGTGATCTCAATCTGGTTACCGGGCACGAGGTCGATGTGGATGACCGCTGGCGTGTTGTCGCGGGTGTTGACCCGTCCGGCGAGCGGATCGGCAACGATCGATGCCCGAAGGGGGTTGTCCGGGTCGAGATATGCCCGACGGACGCCCTCATTCACGAGGTCAGCGAAACTGGCCGTTGATCTGATGCGGGCGTCTATGCCCACCTTTGCGAAGACCACCACGAGGCCGGTGTCCTGGCAGATCGGGCGCCGCCCGAAGGCCGCCATGCGAGAGTTCAGCAGAATCTGCCCGATGGCGTTCTTCGCCGCCGGGCTCTGTTCGCGCGAGTATGCCTGCGAAAGGTACCGGATATAGTCGGGAGGGTGGTAGTACGAGATGTACTGAAGGGCGTCGGCGACGCTCTTTGTGATATCCTTGCCGGCAATGGCCCGTGTTTTCTTATTCACGAAATCTCATCCGAATGACCCGAACCCGTTGACCAGTTTTAGGTTCTGGAAGCTCCGAAAACCCTGTTCGCCGCCCTCATATCCATAGCCGCTCTGTTTAACGCCTCCATACGGTGCATCTGCGGAAACCCCTTTCAGGTAATTAACACTGAGGGCGCCTGCCGAAAGACCGCGAATCAGCGCCTGTTTCGCATCGGCGGCGGCGGTGAAGAAGTAGGCGGCAAGGCCATACTCGGTGGCGTTGGCTTCTTCGATCGCCTCCTCGATCGTGTCGAACGGCGCCACGATGAGGATCGGCCCGAACGGCTCGTCATGAAGCACTTTCGCATCCTTTGGCACCCCTGTCAGGATGGTCGGTGGCCAGTAAAAACCCGGCTGGTCGAGGCGGGTGCCGCCGGTTTCGATGCGGGCGCCGCGATCGACCGCATCCTTGACCAGACGCTCCATGGCCTCGATTCGCCGCGCGTTTGCCATCGGTCCCATCTCCGTCGCCGGATCGTCCGGTGGGCCGATCTTGATTTCGCGGGCGACTGCGGTCATCCGGGACAGAAACTCTTCATAGAGCGGCCGCGCGACGAGGATTCTGCTGGGCGCGTTGCAACTCTGGCCCGCGCACTCGAACTTGTATTCCGAAATTGCCGGTACGGCGTTTGCCAGGTGGGCATCCTCGCATACTACGACCGGGGAGTGCCCACCGAGTTCAAGAATGCACCGCTGCAAGTTATTCGCGGCAAGCTTGGCGAGCTGTTTTCCAACCTCGGTAGAGCCCGTGAAAGTCAAGATCTTCACGATCGGCGAACTGAGTAGATGCCGGGATATTTGCACCGGCACGCCGAAGACGAGATTGACCACGCCGTCCGGGATACCCGCTTGTCGCAAGGCTTCGACGAAATGGACAGCCGCGCTTGGTGTCTCTTCAGCCCCTTTTAGGATCACCGGACAGCCTGCCGCCAAAGCAGGGGCGAGTTTGCGGGCGATGAGAACGGCCGGGTAGTTCCAAGGCGTAAAGGCAGCAACGACTCCAAGGGGCTCCGGGACGATTATCCGGTTCGGGCCCATCGGAATAGGGGCCGACAGCTCTTCGGCGTGGGTGCCGTTCCACTCCAGTGTTTCGACAGCGCGCGCATATTCACCTGTCGCTTCGGCAATTGTCTTTCCCTGCTCGACCGACAGGTCTCTGGCTGCCGCTCCAAGCTTCGCTGCCAAGATCCTGGCGGCTGCTACGAGGATCTCGCCACGATCTTTTGCAGGCCGTGCGGACCAAGCCTTGCGGCTCCGCTCTGCCGAAGCAAGGGCATCATCCAGGTCCGGCGCTGAAGCCGCGGCCACCGAGCCAAATACCTTCTCTGTCGCCGGGTTGATCACCGGCAGAGTAATTCCGGCACTTCCGGCTCGCCACCTGCCATTGATGAAAAGCTGATAGCTCGTGGCGTTGGACATCGCATGCTCCGCTTGACTGAATTCCTGCCAGTGCGAGACCAGCCGATATCCGGACCTAGGCTCGCATCTCTGCAGTTCATCGCGATGGTCACGCCCGGTCAAATATGGAATATCGACCAAAACCATCTCGAATACAGATTGATACGGCTCAGGCAGTCGCGGAGGAGCAATAGCCCTTGGACTTGGTTCGAACGATGTGCCTAAGCCCGGTCCGGAGCCGTGGCCGACCAGTGCCTGCTCTCGATCAATGTCCTGACGACCTTGGGGATCAGCTTGCGGATCGCAGAAACGGCTGGAGAGCGCTCATCTTTCGGGTTGACGGCAAGCACAACGGAACGGGTGATCACTGGATCAATGATTTTAACCGTCCGGACTTGGCCTTGAGACGCCTCTTTCTGAATGGCTGACGGGGTAAGAATAGAATACGCCTTTCCCTCCATGACCATATTGATGATCGTAGAAAGGGAGTCGACTTCGAATCTTACGTCGAGCACACAACCGTGTTGCGCAACGACATCAGCCACCGAACGCCGGACATTGTTATTGCGCATCGGAACCGCCAGCGGAAACGCATGCAGGTCGGCGAGCGGTATCGAATCTTCCAAAGGCGGTTCCCCCGGAGGCACCACCAGGCAAAACTCTTCGCGGGCCAGCACCGTCATTTGCCCCACGCTCTCCGCAGTGCGGTACAGGACTGCCAGATTGAAGCGGCCAGCAGCCATCCACTCCTCCAGCGGTCCAGTCATGCCCTCGATCATCTTAAGTGAGATCCTCGGCAATTCGCTTCTTACTGACTCAAGCAGGGGACCGCTAAGGACGCGAGCGGCTCCGGAAGGAATGCCAATGGTCACCTCTCCCGAAGGAGCAGCCACCGTGTTGGTCAGTTCGGCCTCGGTGAGCTGAATTTCCTTCAGAATGATCCGCGCGCGCTCAAGCAGCTTGTCTCCGGACGCCGTGACGCTGACACCGGTCCTGTCGCGAACGAGGAGCTGGGTGCCGAATCCTTCCTCCAGTTGACGCACATGCAGGCTTAGAGCGCTTTGAGCGACGTTGAGGGTCGCAGCTGCCTTTGTAAAACTGCCGGCTTCGACGACGCCGACAAAGTATCTTAACTGCCTGATGTCCACGATGACCAAATCCAACCGGAGCATGATCCCCAGTGCCTTCTTATCTATCTCGAAACGAGATGGCAGGCAAGACGGGCCATGTCTCGAAACGCAGCGCCTGTCCGGCCACTGATTAAAGGCAGGTCAGTTACTGCTGGCGAGAGCCAGGATCTCGTGGGCGCGCCGAACTACTGGCGGATCAATCATCTTACCGTTAAACGAGAATGCAGACAGTCCACGGGTGGCGGCCTCGTTTTCCGCCGCGACGACACGACGGGCCCACTCGAGTTCCTGTGCGCTTGGCGAGAAAGCCTCATTAAATATCGCCACCTGTGTCGGATGGATCGCCAAAGCTCCGGCAAAGCCAAGCCGCCGCGCATGCGCCGCGGCTTCACGAAGTTTATCAGTGTCCGAGAACTCGCCGATACTTCCTATGAAGCCCAGCGGGAGCAACCCGGCCGCACGGGCGGCAAAAAGAACGGAAAGGTTCGGCGTCAAGAGCAGGTCGAATTCGGGGGCACCGCCAACAGCGGCACTGAAGTCTTCAGGACCAAGCGCCATTGCAACCATCCTGGGATGCGCCGACGCAATGGCCGCGAGGTTTTGCAATGCACCCGGGGTCTCGATCTGGGCAAGAAAGCGGATGCATCCCAGCGGAAGATTTCTCTCCTGTTCAAGTTTCGATACCGCATTAGCGACCTCCATCACCCACTCGCCCGACTCCACCTTGGGGAGGACGAGCGCATCGACGCCTGCAACTACCGCCGCCTCGAGATCTGCGGCCAGCGCGCGTAAGCCCCGGTTGACCCGGACCAGCACTGCTGAACCCTTGCGGCCCACCTTTCCCACGGATGCAGAAAGTTGCCGCCGTGCCTCAAGCTTCCAGTCTTGCGGGACCGAGTCTTCGAGGTCGAGTATGACGCCATCTGCACCGCGGTCATGAGCCGTTTCCACAAAGCGCGGAACGTGAGCGGGAACGAAGAGCAAGGATCTCCAGCGGGGTACAGACATCGCGCTTTCAACGGCCGGAATGGTGTCCCTGATCATAGAGTCGCCTCTGTGGTCGATATTAGCCAGGTCAGTGACAGTGAGCTCGCTGGGGGCCGGGAGCAGACACGCTCTCTGTAAATCGCGAGCGCGCACCTTACCAACAAGAGGTGTGCTCACGCTGACGCGGCCCTTATGCGCAAACGCGCTAGAACCTCCTCGCGGACGGTCTCCGTATGGGCGCCGAGAGCCGGAACCGGGCGCAGAGAAGGGCGCTCAGAGTTGAAGATCGCCGCCGGCGCTATCGTCTCTATAGTTCCTTCAGGTGTGCCAACCTCAACCCTGCGAACGTGGGGATGTTTTGAAATATCCGCCACTTCGTTCAATCGGCCATATGCCAGACCGGCCGCCTCAAGCTCCTGCATTGCTTCCTGGCAGGACAGTTCGGAAAACCGCCGTTCAATGATCTTATCAAGTTGCGCACGGTGACCGAGGCGGTCCATGTTGTCGGCAAAGCCAGGTGCGCGTGTGAGCTCCGGCTGCCTAAGGAATTTCTCGCAGCAATTCACCCATTCCCGGTCATTCTGGACGGAGAAGATGACGTCTTTGCCATCGGCGCAGCGATAGGCGCCATACGGCGCCAGTGACGGGTGTTTCACGCCCGCGCGTACCGTGTGGTAGCTGCTGTAGTCGTGTTGCATTACCGGTACGTTCATCCAGTCGGCGACGGCATCGAACAGTGACACCTGAATGCTTGCCCCCTCGCCGGTGACCTCGCGGTGATACAGCGCCTGAAGAATGGCGCTATGTGCCGTCATGCCCGCCGAGATGTCGCAAACCGACACCCCTACACGCGCTGGCCCTTGTTGGGTGCCGGTGATCGCGCATAGACCTGTTTCGGCCTGGACGATAAGATCATACGCCTTCAAATGGGAATACGGCCCCTTCTCCCCGAAACCGGAGATGTCGCAGGTGATCAGCCGCGGAAAGCGTCGACGCAGATCCGCAGACCCGAAACCCAGTTTTTCGATGCTGCCCGGCTTCAGGTTCTGGATGAAGACGTCAGCAACGGCGATGAGCGATCCCAGGACATCACGGTCCGCCTCCGATCTCAAGTCCAGGCAAACTGACTCCTTACCCCGGTTGAGCCAGACGAAGTAGGCGCTCTGTCCCCGCACCAGCTTGTCGTAGTTTCGGGCAAAGTCCCCTTCGGGCCTTTCGACCTTGATGACACGGGCGCCGGCGTCCGCAAGGCGAGACGATGCGTAAGGCGCGGCCACGGCCTGTTCCACGGCTACGACAGTGATCCCCTCAAGAGAGTTCTGCATGCGACACCGTTCTTTTCATCCAATTTTTTCGACCTGAGCCCGACGGCGATTCAGCATCGCGAGCAATCGGTTCTGTTCGTTCCCAACGATGGAGAATCCCTCGTCGACACCCATTCCGGGCTTTGCGAGCATCATGTCCGCCTGGGTTGCCACCGATACGTGAACAGAAGCTTGGGCGGAAAGATCTGTTTCGGTACAGCTCCCCCCGACATACGCCCCTACCTTATTCGCCTTGCAGATGAGAACTGCGCGCGCCGTGTCGGCAATTGAACCCACATCCGGGGTCTTGATTTGAACGAGATGCGCGGCCTTGGCTTCGGCAAAGAGCCGAATATCCTCGAGCGTGTTGCACCTCTCGTCTACGACAATGCGCGCGCTGGAATCCCGGTCATCCAGTATCGATACAATTCGAGCGTAGTTATCAATTTGGGCCTGTGTGGAACCAAAATCCGCCGGGCACTCGATGTTGAGCGTAAAACCCGGAACGGCAGCGGCAACCCTGCAGATAAAGTCGGCGATCCGTTGCGGCTCCAGGCCGATTTCCAGGCCGATCCAGCCGTACACATCAAAATGCAGCACCGGCTGATACCCCGAGCGGCCGATTTCGCGCGTGCGCGTTGCAACCCACTTGACGAACTCCATGAAGGTCTGGCCGTCGACGCCGAATTTTGCCCGTGAATTGATTAGGCCGTGGGGAAGCACATCCACCGCCTTCAGAATCATCTTGTCCACATTGAGTTCGCGAGTGTCACCACTCTGGCAGTAAATCGGGACGCGGCACGTCGGTAGCGGCAGATCAAACTCCGCACATATGATCTCCGCCATCGTCTTGTGCTGAAGATGGGCGGCTGCGCGAAGAAGAGCTTGGCTAATACCATACTCTACAGCCAGAGGTAACCGCTGATGTTCGACGGGTTCAAAAACCTTTGTGCAAGAATCACGAAAACGAGAGGCATCGACATCAAGAAGCCGCGGTGCGACAACGCATGACGTTAATTTTGAGATTTGATTTATGTCGAACAGAGGATCGCGTCCACCAGCACCAGAATACTGGACGTTCATCATGTCGCCCCAAACAACGGTGTCGTCAGCAAGGACGAGGCCGACGCTGAGCGAAGATGCCGGAATGCGGATGGACTTGAACCCAGGCGTTGTCGGTGCGCCGACATAGATGAAGCCGTCCTGGATTGCGCCAGACCTAATGGCTTCCTGATCGTCATAGAAAAATGCGCCGTTGCCAGGCGCGATAAGGACGTCTTCGATCTGCACTTCACTTTGCTCGATTTTGTTGGGACGGCGTTGACGGGCGGTTGCGGTTCGGTTTGGCTACCTCCCAAGTATGCGCCACTTGGCGTTGAGTTCACCAATATAATGTTCTGGACGGTGCCATCGCGTTTTCAGATAGCCGCCGCCTGCTCAAGGAAACCGCCACGCCCGAACCGCGAACCCGCGCTAGCAAGGCCGCGTCCGACCACGGCGCCTGTCCCACGAAATGCAGCAGAGACTGATGCTTGGCCGACACCCGCGACGGAGCCGTGACGGCCGCCAACGGCTCCACGCTCTTGCGCTCCTATCGGCATCAGAAGTCCGAGGCAATAATCCTTCAGCGGCTCAGCTCGGTCGGCGTGGCCGATCCCCCCGATCAAAGCATCGACATAGGCGTCGAACGCGGCTTCACTCTCGGCTGTCCAGTCTGGCATGGCGGGGCGCTTCCCTGATCACGAAGCAGCACCCTAACAAATCCGCGACCAGCGGGAATCCCCTCGCAGCCGCGACTTTCTGACTCAGTAAGACTAAGCAGGTCGGGCCAGCCGTCCGATCATTCTGGCCCAGCTGCGTGCGCCGTTTTGGAAGGATTTTACATTGTACTTTTCGTTTGGAGAGTGGATACGATCATCATCCAATCCGAAGCCAATCGGAAGGCAATCCATGCCAAGGACACGACTCAGTGAAGAGACAATAGGAATTGATCCGCCTCACCCCATGAACACGGTGGGCCGCCCCCATTCCTCCTCGAGAGCTGCTGCTGCTGCCTTCAGGTAAGGTGATCGGGGATCAATACTGAAGGCTTTGCGACTGGCTTCTTTCACTTTCGTTTCAAAAGAACACGATTCATCCTCGCCGGACAAACCGGTGTTGTCTTTATTGAGGAACTCCACTTTACAATCCTGTGGCACCCGGGACAGGATGAACGAGCGAATCGAATCTAAAATCTTCTCAGGATTCTGTCCTGGGACCAGTCGACAAGAAATCTTCACAGACGCTCTCGAGGGAATAATCGTCTTACCGCCAACACCCTGGTAATCGCCAGTAATGCCATTAAACTCACAGGTTGGACGCTCCCAAAGTTGTTCCAGCGCGCTATATCCCTTCTCTCCTGCTGGAACTGCAAGACCTACGTCGCCAAGGAATGCATCGGTGTCGAAGTCCAGCGCTTCCCATTGCTTCTTCTGATCCGGCGGGGGCGGTTCGATACCATCATAGAAACCGGGTACAGTGACGCGCCCATCGGCGTCATGGAGATCAGCAAGGACATGCACGAGCGTCCGGATAGGGTTCAATGCAGGCCCGCCATACTGGCCGGAGTGCAGATCGCGGCTTGGCCCCGTGAGAATGACCTCAAGACCGACAATGCCTCTCAACCGGACTGTAATTGCAGGAGTATCTTTATCCCACTGTACGACATCGCAGATGAACGCGAGATCGCAAGTGATCTCGCTTCCATGCCGAGCCAAAAATTCTGGAAGGCTTGGTGAGTCGGATTCCTCTTCACCTGCAAGGAGAACCGTCACGCGGATTGGCAGCGCGCCTGCCACCTGCTTCCACGCTCGTAAGGCTTCGAGAAACGTTGAGAATTGTCCTTTGCTATCTTCCGCTCCTCGCGCGACGATCACTTCCCCATTACCTGGCTCGACGTCCAACCATGGCTCGAATGGAGGTTTAGTCCACAGGTTCAGAGGATCCGGCGGCTGCACGTCATGGTGGCCGTAGAAGAGTATATGAGGCTTTCCTGCGCCATCGGCTGGCCCATCGTGCGCCACGACGACCGGATTCCCGCTCGTCTCGCGTAGACCCGCTTCAAAACCGATTTCACGAAGTGTTGCGGCGCACCATTCCGCAGTTGCTCTGCAACTTTCCTTATAGGCAGGGTCGGTTGAGACACTGGGTATCCGCAACACCTCAAAGAGTCTTGAGAGCGCGGCGTCTCGATTGTTGTCACATCCAGAACGGCGGGAAGATAGTCAGTCATGGCTTTATCTCGTCTCCATTGCTAATCGACTCGTTGGGGTCGGGCGCCGCTCTACATGTAAGCGGCTAGATAGAATGCGGTGCGCGCCGAACTGCTATCCGGGTACGCAGAGCGCAGTGCAGCCTTGCATTTCTTCACCATACCGAGGCTGCGCAATTCGGGTAGGTAGTGCGCGATCGTCGTCGAGCACACCTTCGTGCGCGAACGCTGCGGTCAGAGTGCCCGCATACGACGTCGTCACTGAGTGGCACGCATGCGGCAGGTTTGGCTCAAGCGCGCCGAAGTAGCGCTCATAGACGACGCGCCCGCGATGTAGCAGTAGGATGCCATCGGTGTAGGTGTCGAAAACCGCATCATCGACGCGCCAAGTGCGCCCATCAATGTCGGCGAAGGTGACCTCGCCAAAGTCGGCGGCCCTGTCGCTGCGATCAAGCGGCGACGGCCCTTGGCGCCCGCGCCGCACGTTCGCAGTCGGCACAAGCTCGGGCATGTGCGACAGCGACCATCGGACGTGCGGGAACTCGAAAAACTTGTCGCCCTCGAATACGATGCGCTTTTCGTTGGCCGGCGGCGCACCGCGCATCAAGCCGAGTTCATTCGGATCGGACGCGCGCCCGTCGAGATATTGCTGTCCACTGAATTCGAGCATAGGCATAGACAGCCGCTCCAACGCCACATTCTCGACATGTGCACGCAGCCAAGTTCTGCATAACCTTCTCCGTGATCTCCGTCTTTCCAACAGTTGCTAGGACGATTGCTAGCGCAGACGTCTAGCCGGCATCGCGCGCTGTCGGCCCATGCGGCAGCTGTCCGAATACCTCCGAGGATTACAACACGCCCAGACCTGCTATCGTCTGTGGCGAAGAATTGGCTGCCACATCCGGCTGGCCCGGAACGTCTGTGGCCGGAGCGCGCACATGACAGGCCACGACGCGCCCGTCTGCCATCGGCACCAAAGGCGGTACTTCGATGCGGCAGCGCTCGACGGCGAGCGGGCAACGCGGGTGGAACGCGCATCCAGTAGGCGGGTTGATGGGACTTGGCACCTCGCCCTCAACGGGCGGCTGCAACCGAACCCGTGTGGGATCCGGCACAGGTGCCGCCGCGATCAGAGCCTCGGTATATGGATGAACGGGCCGGGCGAAGAGCGCCTCGCAGGACGCAAGCTCCACGATCCGCCCCAAATACATGACCGCGACGCGATGCGCGATATGCTCCACAACGCCCAAATCGTGCGAGATGAAGACGAAGGCAATGCCCATCTGCTGTTGGAGATCGAGCAGCAGATTCAAGATCTGTGCCTGAACTGACACATCAAGGGCTGACACCGCTTCGTCGGCGATGATGAGCGAAGGCCGGAGCGCCAGCGCCCGCGCGATACCAAGCCGTTGGCGCTGACCACCTGACAACTCGGACGGTAACCTATGCATCATCTCGGGCGACATTCCGACCTTCTGGAGGAGGTCTGCAGCGAGCATGTTGCGTTGCTCCCGACTGAGACGCTCGAAATTCTCCGCTGGTTCAGTGATGATCTGTCCAGCCGTGAGACGCGGGTTCAGCGACGAGTAGGGATCCTGGAAGACCATCTGCATCCGACGACGCCACGCGTGAAGCGCTTCCTTCTTCAAACCTGCGATGTCCGTCCCGTCGATCAGCACGCGCCCGCCCGTCGGCTCCACGAGCCGCATCAAGAGCCGCGCGATGGTGGACTTGCCGCAGCCGGATTCGCCGACGATGCAGAGCGTCTCGCCCGCTTCGACAGAAAAGGATACATTCTCCACCGCCCGGATCACTGGGAGTGTCTTCCTGAAGATTCCCGAGGCGAGTGGATAATGCTTCGTCAGATTCTCGACTTGCAGCAATGGCTCGCTCATGCGCCCACTACCTCTTCCGCTCGCCAGCAAGCCGCTGCGTGGCCCGGCCTAACATCACGCAGACCGGGCGTCTTCTCGCGGCAAATGTCTATCACGAACGGGCAGCGAGGCGCAAAGGTGCAACCCACAATGGGCTCGCGAAGGCTTGGCACGATGCCCGGGATCTCCGGCAGGCGACGCTGCCGACCGCGCCGCCGATCGGGCACCGAGCGCATCAGCCCTTGGGTGTAGGGGTGCGAGGGCCGGGCGAAAAGATCAATTACGTTGGCTTGCTCCACGATGCGGCCGGCATACATCACGATCACGCGTTGGCACGTCTCCGCGACAACGCCGAGATCGTGAGTTATGAACATCACCGCAGTTCCGGTACGCTCTTTAAGATCGACGATAAGCCGCAGGATCTGCGCCTGGATGGTGACATCGAGCGCAGTCGTAGGCTCGTCGGCGATCAATAGTTCCGGTGAGCAGGCCAGCGCCATAGCGATCATGGCGCGCTGGCGCATGCCGCCCGACATCTCATACGGATAGTTGTTGACCCGACGCTCGGGGTCGGCGATGCGGACGAGACGGAGCATCTCCTGAGCTTGGGCCATAGCTTCTGCCCTGGAGGCATTGCTATGGATCTGCACCGCCTCGGCGATCTGGCGGCCGATCGTATAGACCGGGTTCAGACTCGTCATGGGCTCTTGGAAAATCATGGCGATCCGGTTGCCGCGGATCGCTCGCATCTCCCGGTCGGAAAGCTCAAGGAGATCGCGTCCGTGAAAGCGGATCTCGCCGCCAACGGTTTTGGCATTAAGCTTCGGGAGCAGACGCAGAATGGAAAGCGCGGTGACGCTCTTGCCGCATCCCGACTCCCCGACCACACCGAGCGTCTCGCCTTTCTTCACTTGGAAGCTGATTCCTCCTAGCGCACGAGTGACGCTTTCTTCGCCGAAGAAGTGTGTCTCGAGCTCTCGAACATCGAGGAGCACGTCTTTTCCAATGTTCGTATGCATTTGCATATCAGCGCCTCCGCTTTGAGCGGGGGTCGAACAGGTCGCGCAAGCCATCGCCGAGCAGGTTGACGGCCAGCACCGTGACGGCAAGGCAGATGCCGGGGGCGAAGACCGTCATTGGGGCGATACCGAGATAGAGGCGCGAACTGGCGATCATGTTGCCCCAGCTTGGGATCTCGGGCGGCACGCCGGCCCCCAGGAAACTCAACCCGGCTTCTGTCAAAATCGCACTGGCGCAGACATTGGCGCTTTGGACCATAAGTGCTGGAATGGTGCTCGGCAGGACATGCCGCCACAGCACCTTCGGCAGGCGCGCACCGCCGCAGATCGCCGCCTCCACATAGGGCCGCTCGCGAACCCCCAGAACCACCGAACGAACCAGCCGCGTGACGCTTGGTGTCTCGGGGATCGTAATGGCAACGATGAGGATGCCGATCCCGGGGCCAGTCAGGGAAATAAGCGCGATGGCCAGCAGGATCGTCGGGATCGACATCAGGCCGTCCATGAACCGCATCATGATATTGTCGAAGAGGCGAATGTAGCCGGCGAGTATGCCGATCAGAACTCCGCACAGAGAGGCGCTCGCCGCCGTCGTCAGTCCAACCATCAGCGAGAGCCGGGCGCCGAACACCGTTCGCGCAAACACGTCACGGCCGAGATCGTCGCTGCCAAACCACATCGCGGCGGAGGGCGGCTGAAGACGTTTGAACGGGTCCATATTCAGGGGATCGCCTGCGTAAAGCGGTGCAGCGAGCGCCAGAACGATCAGAAGCGCCAGGAGGCCCCCGCCGACAAAGATCAGTGGATGCCGCCTTGCCATACGGGGAACATCGGAGAGCTGCAGTCGGCCCACCGGCACGGCGTCAACGGGAGCGGAGAGAAACGTCATGTCAGTACCGGATGCGGGGATCGACCAGGGTATAAGAAAGATCGACCGCGAGATTGATCAGGACGTACAGGCCCGAAACGAGGATGAGCACACCTTGGATGATGGGATAGTCGCGGTTGTTGATCGCATCGACGACGAGGCGACCGACACCAGGGATGTTGAACACCGTCTCGATGATAACAACGCCGCCGACCAGATACGCGAAGCTTATACCGATGACGGTCAGGATCGGGGCGCCAGCATTCTTCAGGGCGTGGTGGAAAAGCAAAGCGTAGGAGGAAGCGCCCTTGGCAGCAGCCGTCCGCATATAATCTTCCGACAGAACTTCAAGAATACTCGCTCGTGTGATCCGGGCTATGAAGGCGAGGTAGGGAACGCTCAACGTAACCGTCGGGAGGATCAGGTGCATAAGCCATGGCCCGGAGCCATGGTTGATAGGCCGGTATCCTTGGACTGGTAGCCAATGCATCCTGATAGCGAACAAGTATACGAGAAAGAATCCGACGACAAACACTGGGACGGAGAAGCCAATTGCTGCGAATGCTGTCAGGACGCGATCAACAAGACGGCCAGCCCGCCACGCGGCAAGAACGCCGAGGGAGACCCCAATCGTCACCGACACGAACATCGTCAGCAGTGCAAGGGAAATGGTCGGTTCCAGCCGCAGTGAAATTTGCTCAAGAACGGGGCGCTGAGAGAAAATTGACGTCCCGAAGTCGCCGCTCAGGATGCTGAGGGCCCAATTTACAAATTGAACCGGCAGCGGCATGTCGAGTCCCAGCTGCTGACGGATGTTGGCGACCATTTCTTCCGTCGCCGTGTCGCCGGCGAGGATGTCTGCCGGATCGCCGGGCGCCAGCCTGAGAAGCAGGAAGACGAAAATCCCGACCATCGCCATGACAGCGATGGCCGAGATCATCCGACGAAGGATGTAGGCAGCCATTAGGCTTCGGCTTTCTGCATGTTCCACATCGGGAATATATCTGGCATGCCGATGAGCCCGGTGAGCGTCTTCCGGCGCACGGTTGGTGCGAAATATTGACCCAACAGGACGGTGCCGACGGAATCCCAATACACCTTCTGCATGTTGCGAGCGAGCGACTTGCGTTCGTCGAGCGTTGCAACATCCGCCCATTTGGCCCGGAGAGCCTCGTATTCATCGTTCTTAGGCCAGCCGTACCAGGCCTTCTCGCCATTGGCCGTCATAGTGACGTTGGTATGAGGCTCGCCGCGTGAATAATCGGAGTCGGACGTAATGAAGATGCTCCAGCCGCCCGTTTCGACGGGGTCCTTTTTCGCGCGGCGCTTGCGAACTCCACCCAAGTCGCTCGGAGCGAGCTCGGCATTCACTCCAATCTTCCGCAGCTCGGCCGCAAGGAACTGCGTGGCATTGCCGAATAACTGATAGTCCGTAGGCTGGAGAATGACGACCTTCTCGCCGGAATAGCCGGCCTCCTTGAAAAGCTGCTTAGCTTTTTCTGGATCGCCACCCTTTTTGAACCATCCAGTATTCTCGTCGTTTGTATAGGGTGTACCATTTCCAAACCACGAGGTGACCGTCTTAAAATATTCGGGGTTGCCAATTGCGGCCCGCATGAACGCCTCCTGATCAATCAGATAGAGCATTGCCTGGCGCGCCTTCACATTAACGAACGGCTTCTGCAGACAATTCATGCGCAGGTACATATCATAACCCGACGTGTTCAGCACTTCCAATACAAGTTCGGGGTCGCTCTCGATGACCGAGAGAAGATCAACGGACGGCTCCTCAAAGTAATCAATCTCACCTTCTTGCAAGGCGGCTAAAGCGGTCTGCTTATCGCGGATATTCTCCCAGACGACACGATCAACCTTGACGACCTTCCCTCCGGCCAATCCGTCGGACGGCTCCTTACGCGGCACGTATTTCTCGTTGCGATCATAAGTGAAGCTTGCGCCCGGCCTTGCGAGCGCCTCATTGAACTTGAAGGGCCCCGAACCGATATTTGTAGTGACCTGCTCGCTTGCCGGCAGATTGGCGTCCTTTTCACGCATAATGAACAGGCACGGGCCGATAGGTGTCGCTAAGATGTCGAGTAGAAGCCCCATCGGCTCCTTGAGTGCGATTGTAAAGGTCTTGTCGTCCTTCTTCGAGATGTAACTGGCGCGCCCCATAAGCATTTGTCCACCGGCCGACACCTCGCCCCAGCGACGAATCGAGGCAACACAGTCCGCCGCGGTGACGGGCGTGCCATCATGCCAGCCTAGCCCGTCCCGTAGCTCAAATGTATAGATCTTCTTGTCGTCGGAAACGCCCCATTTCCCGACCATTTGCGGCTGCGGCATGAACTTCGCGTCGGGCGCAAACAGCGTGTCGTAAATCGCCATGCCATGCTCTTGAGTGATGTTAGCCGCCGAAAAGATCGGATCGTAGGTGCTGAGATCGCTTGATTTGACCATGCGGACCGTTCGGGCGGCGGTTGGCGCCGTCTGCGCCCGCAAGACCGAGGGGACCGACAAAGTCGACATAGCCGCCCCGGCAGCCAGGCTCGCCTTCATAAGATCGCGTCGAGAGATTGTCATGTTCCAATTCCCCTTTTTGCGCGCTGTTCGTCCGCGCTTGTCTGATAGATGAATACCGAGAGGAGCATTCATTCGGTCTATGATTAGTCGCGCGGCGACTTACGTCAAATTCAGTTTGCGTATCGTTGCCATCTGGTTTTGAGATAAGCTCAGAGCGGCCTAAGATCTTGACTCAGCAGGGGGTATCGCTGTGTTCCCTGCGGGAGACCGGTGATTCTGCTGGCGGTCGGTGCTTCGGGTCGGTCAGCTACTACAGGCAGCAGCCGAAATGGTGATCGATGTGTTCACCGAGAATTACGGCGTGAAGTACGACAACGAGGTCGACTGCCTGACGAAGGATCGCGGGACGTTGCTGGCATTCTATGACTTCCCCACCGAACACTGGGATCATCTGCGAACGACCGGGGTCATGGCGGCGTCAGTCCGCCGATCGTGCTGTTCAGATACCCGACACGTCGATTTCCGGAAGGCGCGTCGCTCGTGAGCTGACCGCTCTGCTCGGCCGCGTGGCAAGGCGGGCATGATCGTGTCTGACCACGGCACGGAGTTCACCTCGAACGCAATCCTCGCCCGGTCGAAGGACCATCGCGTCGAGTGGCACTACATCGCGCCGGGCAAGCCGATGCAGACGGATGTTGTAGAATAGCCCGTTCTTCTCATTCGGCGGCTTTTCCACAGCCTTCGGCCTTTCCGGCCTCGTTCGGCTTCCTCGGCGCGGGATCGTTCTTCGGCGCGCTTGGCTGGGATGTTGTAGTCGAAGGCCGTGCCGCGTCTGGCATGGCTGGTCGCAAGGCCGGCACGCAGCTCGACCGATCTGAACTTGCGGCGAGCAAGGCCGGCCGGGCCCAGATCTAGTCGGTATCCTTGCTCAGCATGTGCCAGATGATCATTGCAACGTTGCGCACAGTGGCGACGGCCGCGATGTGCTTCCCGCGGCGAGGCGTTCCGCTTGTGGAAGGCGCAAAGAGGTCCTGGCGATCGCACAGCCGCCCATGCCGCCTCGACCAGCATCCCCCGCGCATGGCCGCGGCCCTGCTTCGTGATGCGCCCGTGATAGGCTGGCCCCTCACCGGACTGCCGCACGCTCCGATTGAGGCCAAGATAGGCAACGAGCTTCTGTGGATCGCTGAAGCGCCGTATGTCGCCGATTGCCGCGGCAACGCTCGCAGCCACGGTGACGTCGAGGCCGGGCAACGTCATCAGGCGGCGGATTGTCGGATCCTGAAGGGCATGTACGGCGATATCCGCCTCGACCACCGTCAACGCCTCGTTGATCTGGTTAATCAAGCCGAGGTGGCGCTCGATGGCGGCGCGCTCATCCGCAGGCAATATTTGCCTCGTCAGCCATTTGCGCCCGCTGATCCCGACGAGGTTCCCGTGCGGACACGGCGGGATCAGGTGGGCGTGGAGGATTGACTGGATCAGGTTCTTCAGCCGCGAACGCTGGCGAACCAGCTGTGTCCGCCTGGTGACCTGTCTTCGGAGGGTAAGGGTCCCCGGATCCGGAACCCAGACCTCCGGCAGAAAGCCCGAGGCGTAGAGCTTCGCAAGGACAGTGGCGTCGATCGTGTCAGTCTTCACCTTCGCGTGCGCGATCATGTGCACCTGCTTGGGATTGGCGATCACGATCCGATCGACGTAGGGCGACAGCACTTCAGCGACGGCAGCAGCATTGCCCGTGGCCTCGATCACCACATGATCATCGTGGGTGAGTTCCTTCCTGGCGAACTCCTCGAGCTTATTGCGCAGCATTTGAACGCGACCGAGCTTGACGATCTTGCCATCAAGCAACGACACGACCTCGGCGGCTACGCGGTGTATGTCCATGCCGATAACACGCACGGTTCCCTCCATCGTTGGTCACGAACAGGGAGCGAGCGGGCAACACGACAAATACGGATCCGCGCTCGCAGCGCATCCGGGCCAGTCGTAGGGGCGGCCAGATAATGTGCTCGAACTCGCAGTTCATCTGCATACGACGGCCTGCCCGCACTTGCGTGCTCCCGGTGCCCCGTGGCCCGGATGCGCCAAGCTTAACGAACCTGACGACTGAGGATGCCGGCATCAAATCATCATTGGCGATGAGCACCAGTTGGCGGACGGCCGCGATGATATCGCCGGACGTGCTGTTGCGCTGTCCACGGCGCCGCTTC
>NZ_JAMYME010000057.1:0-20000 GCF_040318345.1 Mesorhizobium sp. M1169
TCAGGTCCCTCGGCCGGGGGGGCGCGTTTTGGTTTAACCCCAAGTACCCCACCCGGCGGGGGCCCCCGGGGGCCCCCGCGCCCGTCTTTAGCCCCCCCGAAGTCTTGGCACCCCCCGAAAACGGCAATTCGAAATTCAGCGGTGCCATCACCGCACGTCCGTTGACAAGCTTGCCGTCGATGAGGTTCATCGGCGGCGAGCCGACGAAGCTTGCCACGTAGGTGTCGCGCGGATTGTTGTAGATCTCGTACGGCGTGCCGGTCTGGACGATGCGGCCATGGTTGAGCACGCCGACCTTGTCACCCATCGACATCGCCTCGATCTGATCGTGCGTCACGAACAGGAAGGTGGCGCCAAGCTGCATCTGCAGGTTCTTCAATTCGGTGCGCAGCGCTTCGCGCAATTTGGCGTCGAGCGCCGACAACGGCTCATCCATCAGGAATACCCTCGGCTTGCGCACGATGGCGCGGCCGATCGAGACGCGCTGCATCTCGCCGCCTGAAAGCCGGTCGGTCTTGCGGTCGAGTAGATGCTCGATCCGCAGCGTCCTGGCGGCGCGGTCGACGCGATCCTTGATCTCGGCATCGGGCAGCCGGCGGATTTTCGGCTTCAGCGGAAATTCGAGGTTTTGGCGTACGGTATAGCGCGGGTAGAGTGAATATTGCTGCAGCACCAGCGCCACGTCGCGCTCCGCCGCGCCCCAATCGGCGACATCGACGCCGTCGATGAAGACCTGGCCTTCGCTCGGTTTTTCCAGGCCGGCAATCATGCGCAGCGTCGTCGTCTTGCCGGCGCCGGTCTCGCCAAGCAGAACGAAGAACTCGCCATCGGCGATGTCGAGATCGAGCCCGGTCAAGGCGGTGTGGTTGCCGAATTTCTTCGAGATGTTCTTGAGCTGGATGTGGGCCATCAGAGTCTCACTCCCAGCGATTTGCCGCTCGCCGTGTCGAAGAAATGCGCCTGGCTGGGATCGATTCTGACGAAGACTCTTTCGCCGGGGCCGCCGATGAAGCCGCTCTTGGTGCGCGCACGCAGCATCTTGGAGCCGACCTTGAGGTCGACGATGTCGAAGGACCCGAGCGGCTCGACGATCTGCGTCTCCACCGGCAAGAATCCCTCGGCGGCTTCGCGGCGGACGAGGACGCCTTCCGGCCGGATGCCGAGCGCGAGTTGGCTGCCGGCATGGCCGTTGAGCTTCGACAGCAAAGCGCGCGGGAATTCGAAACCGGCGGCCGCATCGCCGACCGTGACCGAGGCCGATGAGGCTTTCTCGGTCACCGAAGTGTCGGCGACGTTCATCACCGGGCTGCCTACAAATTGCGCGACGAAAAGATTCGCCGGATGCGAATAGACCTCGTCCGGCGAGCCGACCTGCTGGAGCACACCTTCATGCATGATGACGATGCGGTCGGCGAGGCTCATCGCCTCGATCTGGTCGTGGGTGACGTAGATGCTGGTCGAGCCCTGCTTGATGTGCAGCCGCTTGATCTCGGCCCGCATCTCCTCGCGCAGCTTGGCATCGAGCGCCCCGATCGGCTCGTCCATCAGCATCGCCTTCGGCCGCCGCACCAAGGCTCGGCCGATCGCCACGCGCTGCATGTCGCCGCCCGACAGCGCCGACGGTTTCTTGGCGAGGAGATCGCTGATCTGCAGCGTCTTGGCGACCGAGCGCACCTCGCTGTCGATCTCGGCCTTGCTCTTGCGCGTCGCCCTGAGCGGAAAGGCGATGTTCTCATAGACGCTCATATGCGGATAGAGCGAGAACGACTGGAAGACCATGGCGATATCGCGATCGGCGGCCTTGAGGTGCTGGACCGGCTTGCCGTCGATGAGGATGTCGCCGCCGTCGATCGTCTCCAGCCCGGCAATCGCCCTGAGCGTCGTCGTCTTCCCGCAGCCCGACTGGCCGAGCAGCACGATGAACTCGTTGTCGTCGATCTTCAGGTTGAGGTCTTTGATGACCTGGACGGCGCCGAAATATTTCTGGATGCCTCGAAGCTCGATCTGGGTCAATGCTGTGCCCCCGGATTTGCCCCTTGCCCGGTGCCGGCCTTCTCCTCCGGCGCGATCTTGGAGGTGATGTTGAAGCCGATCAGGCCGATCAGGATGATGGTCACGCCATAGCTGTGCAGCAGCATGTTCCACGGCTGGCAGAGCGCGATGATACCGAGCACCATCAGCACCTGGCTGCCCGGTTCGAGATATTTCTGGTTGATGTCGCGAAAGCTCATTTGCGGATCGCTCCAAACGACATGCCGCGCAACAGGTGGTTGCGGAGCAGGAAGGTGAAGATCGCGACCGGCAGCAGGAACAGGAAGGTTCCGGCGGCAATCACCGTCCAGTCCGGCAGGCCGGAACCGACCTGGCTGGGGATGAAGGGCGGTGCTGTCTGGGCACGGCGGCTGGTCATGATCAGTGCGAAGGCATATTCGTTCCACGCCGTGATAAAGCAGAACACGGCGGTGGCGGCGATGCCGGTGGCGGCCTCGGGCAGCACGATCTTGAAGAAGGCCTCCATGCGCGTATAGCCGTCGACGAGGGCCGCCTCCTCATACTCCTTGGGGATCTCGTCCATGAAGCCTTTCATCAGCCACACCGAGAAGGACAGGTTGAAGGCGGTGTAAAGGATGATCAGGCCGATATGGGAATCGTTGAGGCCGACCGCCCGGTACATCAGGAACATCGGAATGGCGACGACCACCGGCGGCAGCATGCGTGTCGACAGGATGAAGAACAGTAGGTCCGCCTCGCCTTTTACTTTGAAGCGCGAGAACCCATAGGCGGTGAAGGTGCCCATGCCGACGGCCAGGACGGTCGAGGTTATGGCAACGATCAGTGAGTTCATGAAACGGCTCGGATAGCCCGACCACTGCACCTGGCCCTTGCCGTCGCGCACGATCTTTTCGCCCCCATTGAAGACGACGCGCTCCCACCACGGCGCAGCCGCGTAGTCCTCCGGCGACGGCGGGCTGCGCAGCTGCGAACGCTTGGTGAACAACTTGACGAAGGGCGATATCTCCGGCTGGAAAACCACCGTCGGCGGAATGGTGGTGGCGAGGTTGCGCGGCTTGAACGCCGTCGAGGCGATCCAGTAGATCGGCGCCAGGAAGATGATCGTTACCAGCAGGACAGCGACGATGGCGACCCGGTTGAAGGTGATTTCGGAAGAAGTGCGGACTGCGGCCATCTCAGCGCTCCTTCACCTTATTGAGGTATTTGACATAGATGTTGGTGATCGCCAGCACCATGATCAGCACGATGTAGGCGAGCGCGCAGGAACGCCCGGTCTGCCATTCCTGGAACGCCATCTTGTAGAGCCGGATCGAGATCAGCTCGGCCGTCGGCTGGCTGGTCAGGATGTAGGCGAGGTCGAAGGTCTTGAACGCCTCCATGGTGCGGAAGATGACCGCGATCATCAGGATCGGCGCAACCAGCGGCAGCGTTATGCGGAAGAAGGTGTAGAACGGTCCGGCCCTGTCGATCGCGGCTGCCTCGTAGAGATGCTTGGGCACGGCCGACAGGCCGGCCAGCGACAACAGCATGACGAAGGGCGACCACATCCAGATGTCGGTCAGCGCAACCGCATAGAGCGCCATTTTCGGATTCGACAGCCATTCGAAGGTGCCGAGGCCGAGCGCATAATTGATGATGCCGAAGGACGGATCGTAGAGCAGCTTCCAGAACAGGCCGACGACGGCCATCGACAGCATCATCGGCAACAACAGGAGCGTCGTCAGCAGGCCCTTGAGCGGAATGTCGCGATTGAGCAGCATGGCCACGCCGAAGCCGACGAGCAGCTGGCCGGCGACCGAGATGATGACGTATTTTGCGGTGATGGCGAAGTTGGACCAGACATAGGGATCGCTGAGCAGGTCGCGATAGTTTTGCAGCCCGACGAAATTCGCCGCCGCGCTGGTCGAGGCGCGGAAATCGGTGAACGAATAGCCCAGCGAATAGATCAGCGGGAAGATGTTGAAGACGATCAGAAACAGGATCGTCGGGATGATGAAGAGATTGCGGATCGAAATGTCGCTTAGACCGCGAGCGGCGGCCCGCGAGGACCTGTCCAGCGTGGTGATCATCGTGGTCGCCAAGACCCTGCTCCCGGTTCAAGAATCAGAAAAAGAAACGGAGGAGGCACGAACGCCCCCTCCGTGAAACTTCATGCTTATTGGCCGCGGCCGTATTTCTTGAAGGTCGCGTTCCAGTCGGCTGCCAGTGCGTCCAGCGTCTCCTTGGCGGTGCCTTCGCCGCCGATCATGTAAGGATAGATGCGCTGGTTGAGCTGCTGCAGCAGTTCCGCATATTCCGGAACCGCCCAGAAGTCCTTGACCTTGAACATGGTCTCGTAGAACGCCTTGTTGTAGGGCGTGGCGTTCTGGAATTCGGGCGACTTGAGCACGGCGGCACTGCAGGTGTAGCCGCCAAGCGCTGCCCATTTCTTCTGGGTCTCGTCCTTGATGAACCATTCCAGGAACTTCGTCGCCTCTTCCTGCTTCTGCGAGTAGGAAACGATGGAGATGCCCTGACCGCCGAGTGCGGCGAACTGGTCGCCGCCAGGTCCGGCTGGATTGGCGAAGAAGCCGGTGTTCTTGGCGTTCGGGTTCGACGCCTCGTTGATCAACGAGGGGAAGAACGCGAAGTAGTTCATGCTCATCGCGGCCAGGTTTTCAGTGATCGCCTGGTTGTCCTCGACGAAGAACGACTTGGCCCAGCCCGGAGGCGTGAACTTGTAGAGTTCCTTGTAGGCGTCGAGCGCCGCGATCGCCTTGTCGGAGTTGATGAAGCCATCGACCTTGTAGGTCTTATAGTCACCCAGCTCGCCGCCAAAGGAGAACAGCGCGTTTTCGAAGCCCATCGCCATCGCGTCATAAGAATTGTCGGTGTAGATGGCGATGCCGTATTTTTTCTGGTCCGGCCGGTAGAAGAATTCGGCGATGTCGCGTAGCGCCTTGAAATCCTTCGGCACGTCGAGATCGTAGCCATACTTGGCCTTGAAGGCTTCCTTTTCCTTGGGGTCTTCGAACCAGTCCTTGCGATAGGACCAGCCGACGGCGTCGCCTTCGAGCGGAATGGCCCAGTACTTGCTGCTGCCGCCCGGATATTCGGCATAGTATTTCACCGTGGCCGGTGCCATCACTTCACCGACCTTGTGCTTGTTGAAGAAGTCGGTCAGGTCGACATAGTGGCCACCGGTCGAGCCAGCACCAAGCCATTGCGAGTCGCCGACGACCATATCGTAGGCGTCGCCATGGGCGTTGAACTCGGTGAAGGCCTTGGTCTGGAAGTCGGGCCACGGTGTGGTTTCCACCGTGATCTTGACGCCGGTTTCCTTCTCGTACTCGTTGCCGAGTTCCTGCAGGTAATTGGCCGGATCCCATTCCGCCCAGAAGATTGTAAGTTCCTTTTCCTGCGCGTAGACGGACGTTCCGCAGGCGAGCACTAGGCCGATACCAGCAAGCAAGCTGGTCATTGTCTTGCGCATAATGATTTCCTCCCTTGTGCGCATTCTACCGTTCATGAGAACCGGCATCGAGGCCGGCCCTGGTAGTCCTCCCGTGACGGCACCGTTTCGGTCTGTGAGCCTCCTCGCTCGACCGAAACGGATCTCAGCCTTCACCTTTGATCCGCTTTATTTGTCCTGATCTGGTATTACCAATTTAAGAGGAACGTCAAGCCCTTTCTTGGACGGTGGCGGACACGCAGACAAGTTGGCTTCTGCGATATCTGCCTGTTTTCCCTGAATTTTCCTACTCCTTGATACATGAATGCCTTACTTGGGCCGCTGCATCGCTAGTAGCATGAATAGCCAGGTTGAAAATCTGGTCGAACCAGATTGGCGTCATCTCACGGCGGTCGTCGGCGCGATCCCATCTCCTTCAATCATCGATTCGGTCATAGCCGCGCGCACAAGAGCGCCGGCCGCCCATTGCGCAACCGACATCATACTGCGGCTATCCAATCCCCATATATCCTTTAAAACGATCAGCACCTCAACACCGAAGATCAATGACAGCGCCTGCGCGAGCCGCTTGAATTCGCGCGGCGGCAACCGGCCTTTGAGTGGCGCGATCGCATCTTTCAAGAGATCGACGCGATGGCCGCGGGTGAAGGCAGGTTCGCCGTCAAGCGTGCCTGCCTGTCGCTGCGCCCACTGGTCGAGCGACAGTTTCAGCGCCGCCTTGAACGTCGCTTCGAAGACCTCGATGCGCGGCATGGCGGTCTCGAACAGCTCGGCGACCCGGCGCTCGGGATCGGCAGAGCTCGATTTCCACGTAAGGATCGGCCCAAGCCCCTCATCGACCACCGCCTGCACCAACGCCGCCTGGCTCGGAAAATACCGATAGGCGGTGGCGCGCGAGACCTCCGCTGCCTCCGCCACCTCGCTGACGGAGGGCGTGGCGCCCGCCTGCATCAGCTTTGTCGCCGTCTCCAGCATGAGACGCCTGGTGCGCGCGCGGGCCCCGCGCTCTACTTGGGGGTTCGGCCCTTGGCTGGCACCGTTGTCCATTGCCGCTTGTTGACGTGAGACATTCATGTCAATACGATACGCGTGTCTCAAAAAATTGCAATGGCCCTTCGCGCCGTCGAACGGCCGGGCAAAAAGGGGCCGCAGCGCCGAGCACGCCCAAGACCGGGGAAACGCGATGAAGCGCATCTATGTGGTAGGCACCGCCGACACCAAGGGCGAGGAACTCGCATTTCTGGCCGATGCGGTCGCGGCTACCGGCGCTTCGATTGCCCGTGTCGACATCGGAACACGCGGCGCGACCGTGCCGGTCGATGTTTCGGCAGACGAGGTCGCCAGCCACCATTCCGAGGGTCGCAATGCCGTGCTCGGCGTCGACGATCGCGGCACCGCGGTGGCGGCGATGGCTGCCGCCTTTGCCCGGTTTGTCCAGTCGCGCAACGATATTGCCGGGATTATCGGCATTGGCGGCGGTGGCGGCACCTCGATCATCACCGCAGGCATGCGCACGCTGCCGCTCGGTCTGCCCAAGATCATGGTTTCGACGTTGGCCTCGGGTGACACCGCGCCTTACGTCGACGTCTCCGACATCGTCATGATGCCGTCGGTGACCGACATGGCCGGCCTCAACCGGCTTTCGCGTGTCGTGCTGCACAATGCCGCCCAGGCGATATCAGGCATGGCGACAAAGCCGGCGCCGCCGCCCGACGGCAAACCGTCGCTCGGCCTCACCATGTTCGGCGTCACCACGCCATGCGTGACCGCGATCGCCGATGAGCTTCGTTCGACTTATGACTGCATGGTCTTTCATGCCACCGGCACCGGCGGCCGCACCATGGAAAAATTGGCCGACAGCGGCCTGTTGTCCGGCGTCATCGACATCACAACGACCGAAGTCTGCGACTTGCTGTTTGGCGGCGTGCTGCCGGCGACCGAGGATCGCTTTGGCGCCATCGCCCGCACCGGGCTGCCTTATGTCGGCTCGGTCGGCGCGCTCGACATGGTCAATTTCTGGGCGCCGCCGACAATTCCGGAACGCTATCGCGGCCGGCTGTTCTATGAGCACAATCCAAACGTCACACTGATGCGCACCACTGCCGACGAAAGCAGAACGATCGGCGAATGGATCGGTACAAGGCTGAGCCTCTGCCAGGGTCCGGTTCGTTTCCTCATTCCGGAGAAAGGCGTGTCGGCGCTCGACATTGAAGGCGGCGCCTTCTTCGACCCTGAAGCCGATGCCGCTTTGTTCGAGGCAATCGAGCGTACCATCAAACCCGCCAAAATGCGGCGCGTGCTGCGTTTGCCGCTTCATATCAACGACCCCGAATTCGCCTGGGCTGCCACAACGGCCTTCCTCGACATCGCCAGACAGTGAGACACCAAGACATGGCCGCCATACCGCGCAAGAAAATCCTGGAGAAATTCCGCAAGATGATCGCGGACGGCGTGCCGATCGTCGGCGGCGGTGCCGGCACCGGCCTGTCGGCCAAGGCAGAGGAAGCCGGCGGCATCGACCTGATCATCATCTACAATTCCGGCCGCTACCGCATGGCCGGGCGCGGCTCGGCCGCCGGCCTGCTCGCCTATGGCAACGCCAACGAGATCGTCAAGGAAATGGCCTACGAAGTGCTGCCGGTAGTGAAGAAGACGCCGGTGCTGGCCGGCGTCAACGGCACCGATCCCTTCGTCATCATGCCGCTGCTTTTGGCCGAGTTGAAGACGATGGGTTTTTCCGGTGTGCAGAACTTTCCGACTATCGGCCTGTTCGACGGCCAGATGCGGCAGAGTTTTGAAGAAACCGGCATGGGCTTCGGGCTCGAGGTCGACATGATCGCCGAGGCTCACACACTCGACCTGTTGACCACGCCCTATGTCTTCAACGCAGACGAGGCGCGCGCCATGACAACAGCTGGCGCCGACATCGTCGTCGCCCATATGGGGGTGACCACCGGCGGCTCGATTGGCGCGACATCGGCTAAATCGCTGGACGACTGTGTGAGCGAGATCGACGCCATCGCCAAAGCGGCACGCTCAGTGCGCGAGGATATGATCCTGCTTTGCCATGGCGGGCCGATCTCGATGCCGGACGACGCCAGATATATTCTCGAGCGCTGCAAGGGCCTGCACGGATTCTATGGCGCCAGTTCGATGGAGCGGCTGCCGGCGGAAGCCTCAATCGCCAGGCAGACGGCGGATTTCAAGGCGGTCACGTTCGGCGCTGCGTAGAGACCAGCAAACAGAAGGGTGGAACGATGACGGAGAACAGCAAGGTATTCGTATATCCAAAAGACGTCAGCGCCTTCGGCTTCGACTGGGGCAGGCTGTCGCTGACGGTCGCTCCCGAAGTGAACGGCGCAAAGCGATTTTCCGGTGGTGTCGTCGACCTACCGTCAGGCAAAGGCCATACGCGTCATAACCATCCGGGTGCGGAGGAGATCATCTTTGTCATCTCAGGCAATGGCGAGCAGATGGTCGAAGACGAGAAAGGCAACCCGGTCGTCGAGAAAGTCGGCCCCGGCTGCACCATCTATGTGCCGGAAAGCCGCTTCCACTCGACGCTCAATACCGGCGATGCGGCCATGCAGCTTTTCGTCGTCTATTCGCCGGCAGGGCCGGAACTGGCATTGCGGGAGTTGCCGGATTTCAGGTTGATCCCGCCGGGCAGATAATGTCACAGGCTGAGGCCAATCTTCATCGCACGAGCGACCCTTGCTAGGTTGTTAGTATCGCTTCCCAGAGCGAGCCTATCCGGCAAAGTGGGGACATCGCGCTCTGATCGGAAAGCATCCGGCGAAGGTAAGCGCGCCACCCAGTAGGACAAACAGTTTTCCGCTGCCTCCGGACCAAGCTGCCAGAGTACAAATCGAACAGCATTTTCAGGGAACATGAAGCCCGGAACTTCAGAACATGCGACCTGTTCGGCTAGTTTGCGCGGAACGTCGAAACGTTCGAAGAGCGGCAGGACAGTCGTTTGGATGTTGGCAACGATGTTCGCGATTTCAGCCTGGCGGGTATGCGGGTTTGCGATGTTCCATGTCCGCCAATGATGCGGGGTTCGCAAATTGCCAAGCTGTCCACCGGCGACCCAATCGCTGGCACTGGCGGGCCAAGCGCTTCGCTCGTCCCACTCCTTTATTGCCTTGCTGTAGACCGACGCATGCACGACGAGTTCGACGTACTCGCCGCCGACGTTCAGATAGTTTGATTGAAAGGAGATTTTGAATGCCCAGTCGCCGGCCCGACGACTCGCATGAGGACCGCTTTTCGCAAAGCGGAACCCAATCGGTTCGAACTCCATGGAGATCTGCTCGCACCCGTCGATAAAGACCTGCTTGGGCAGTTCGCGTTCCATATCGGCAAATGCTCGCTGGTGTGACCAATTGTTTGCTCGAACGAGGTAATCTCAAGAACGGGCTAGGTACCAGCGCCTAAGCCGCCCCCGCCCCTGTTCCAGCCCCGGCCCCGATCGCCGAACATGACGTAGCCGGCATCGGTCACCGCCACCGTGTCCTCCAGCTTGATGAAGCCGCGCGTCGGGTGGAGCATGGTCGTCTCGACCGAAAGCACCATGTTCTTCTCCAGCGGCTTTGCGGCATAGGTGCCTTCATATGTCACCGGATGGTTGGTCATCAGGAACGGCGCTTCATGCGTGATCAGCCCCATGCCATGCGCGAAAAAATCAGTATAGGCCGCAACCTTGGATTTCTTCAGAACGCCTTCGGCATGAGAAATCATGTCACCGCCCAGCGTGCCCGCCTTGACCTTGGAGAAGGCCGCCTGCTGCACTGTCTCGATCTCGGCCAGCAGATCCTCGAGTTCGGCGTCAGGGTCGCCCAGCACGCCCATGCGGCAAAGATCGCCGATATAGCCGTGGTAGTTGCCGCCGGAATCGATCGACATCACTTCGCCCCGTTTCCACGCCTGCGGCGAGGCTGCGCGGTTGTGGCTGGAGCCTAGCGTTAACAGGCAATATTCGAAATGCGCGCCGCGATTGGTCTCCTCGCGCCTGAGATGTTCGATGATCTCGCTCTTTGTCGTGCCTTCGCGTGCCCAGCCGATGGTCGCCAGCATGGAATCGGTGATCAGCTCCGAAGCGATGCGCAGCTTTTCCAACTCCGCCTCGGTTTTGATTGCCCGCATGCGCTCCAGCATATCAGTCGCATCGATCAGCTTGGCATCCGGCAGCGCGTTGCGGATCAGCATATAGGCGTCGGACGGCAGGAAGGCGGGCTCGATGCCGATGCGGGCATTGCCCTTGGTGATCTTTCGCAAATGCTCGACCGCCAGATTGGCGGCATCGAGCGTACCCCAGCAGGCGGCATGCAGTGTCGGCGTCCAGAATGGATGATTCTGGTGCTCGCCGCCTTCCATGCGGTTGCCGATGTAGGCGGCATGCTCCGGCCCACCTTTCTCATAGACGACGAAAGGCAGATAACGGCTGTGGCCGATTGCATCCATGGCGGCGAAGAAGATGAACTTGTAGCCGCCAAGCAGATATTGCGTGTTGTGCTTGGAGGTGGCGAGCAGCACGTCGATGCCGGCCTCCTCCATCAGCCCGTCCACCCTGGCCTGGTCGAACGGCACGCTGCCGACGGCATTCTTGCCTGGGGCAATGTTCATGTCTCTCTCCCTGAAATCCCTTAGCCGGCCGCTCGCCGGCACCGGCTTTTCCGGCTCTGAACCTCGGCTATGCTTAAATCTGCATCATTTTGCCCGATCTGGTCCAGCCAGAACGGGCGAACCAGCCCCAAAAGCTGCTCCACCTGCTGCACTTTACCCCAGCCTGGTCCTGCTAGAACCGCGCGTCGAACCGTTTTCTGTACAACTGGTCCAGCGGACGGAAATTTCAAAGCCACGTAGAGATGCGCCAATTCCGTCTTTGGCGAAACCCCGCACAAGGCCCATAATCAGCTTTGCAGGATGCTTACGAGCGTCCGAGGGGTACGGCGGACCCGGCTGGGTCCGCGGAGAGGACGGAGTTCGATCATGCCAGAGTTCACCATTTCCAGACGTACAATGCTGGCCGGTTCGGCGTTGCTGTTGGCCTCCACCGCCATGCCGACGATCGGCTCGGCGCAGACGCCGAGAAAGGGCGGACGACTGGTTGTCGCCGCCGATTCCGAGCCGCGCAATCTCAATCCGGCGATTGTCGCCTCGAACGGCGTCTTCTTCATTTCGAGCAAGATCGTAGAAACCTTGGCCGAGGCCTCCTTCGGCGGCAAGGACGGGCTCGATCCGCGCCTGGCGCTCAGCTGGGAAGGTGCCGCCGACGGCATGGCGGTGACGTTCAAACTGCGCGAGGGCGTCAAATGGCATGATGGGAAGCCATTCACCTCAGCCGATGTCGCCTTCTCGGCGCTGCAGGTCTGGAAGCCGCTGCAGAATCTCGGCCGCACCGTGTTCAAGGATCTGGAGGCGGTCGACACGCCGGACGAAACCACCGCCGTGTTCAAATTCGCCAAGCCGACACCGTTCCAGCTGATCCGCAACGCCTTGCCGGCGCTGAGCAGCGTGGTGCCCAAGCACATCTACGAGACCGGAAAGATCGAGGACAACCCGGCCAACAACGCCCCGGTCGGCACCGGACCGTTCAAATTTGCCGAATACAAGCCCGGCGAATATTACCGGCTGGAGAAGAACACCGACTATTGGGGCAAGGACGAGCCCTATCTCGACGAGATCATCTATCAGGTGCTGCCGGACCGCACGTCGGCGGCCAGCGCCCTGGAAGCCGAAGAGATCCAGCTCGCCGCCTTCTCCGCCGTGCCCCTGGCCGATCTCGACCGCATCTCCAAAGTGCCCGGTCTCAAGGTGATCACCAAGGGTTATGAAGGGCTGACCTACCAGCTCGTCGTCGAGATCAATCATCGCCGCAAGGAGCTGGCCGACCTGAAAGTACGCCAGGCGATCGCTCACGCCATCGACAAGGATTTCGTCGTCAAGACGGTATTCCTTGGCTATGCCGCCACCGCCACTGGCCCGGTGCCGAAAAACGACCCGCAATTCTACACCGCCGACGTGCCGACCTACGCCTTCGACGTTGCCAAGGCCAACGCCTTGCTTGACGAGGCCGGCTACAGCCGGGGCGATGACGGCAAGCGCTTTTCATTGAGATTGCTGCCGGCGCCTTACTTCAACGAAACCAAGCAGTTCGGCGACTATCTGCGCCAGGCGCTCGCCGTCATTGGCATCGACGCCCAGCTGGTCAACAACGACTCCGCCGCGCACATCAAGGCGGTTTACACCGACCACGCCTTCGACCTTGCGGTCGGGCCGCCGGTGTTCCGCGGCGATCCGGCGATCTCGACCACCATCCTGGTGCAGAGCGGTATTCCCGACGGCGTGCCCTTCTCCAACCAGGGTGGCTACAAGAATGCCGATCTCGACGCCCTGATCGCCAAGGCATCGGAGACGCTCGACACCGCCGCCCGCACCGAACTCTACAAGGAGTTCCAGAGAAAAGTTGCCGCCGACCTGCCGCTGATCAACGTCGCCGAATGGAGTTTCATCAGCGTCGCCCGCGATACGGTCAACAACATCGCTAACAACCCGCGCTGGGCAGTATCGAACTGGGCGGACACTTGGCTCGCGGGGTAAGGAAGTCTCTCCAGACTTGCGTGCCGCTTGTGTGGGTGCTCAGCTTCAGCGATGAGAGCTTTTTCGCGCCCCCCTCTGTCCTGCCCTCTTTGCCACCACTTGGCATCTCCCCCACGAGCGGGGAGATCGGCTGTCATTGTCGCTTTCGCCAATCTCCAGCGTTGCAAGACGGCCGGCATCGCCGAAACTGCCAATCTCCCTCCTTGTGGGGGAGATGTCCGGCAGGACAGAGGGGGGCGCCGTAAAGCGCGGCACGGAAGACTTGGCTCTCCTATCGGCGTTGCGCCATGACCCGCGCCGTCATCCTCCTTCGCCGCCGTCTCGTCGGCAGCATCTTCGTGCTGCTGATTGTCGTCATCGGCACGTTCCTGTTGCTCGAAGCCGCTCCCGGCGACGCGGTCGATGCCTACATCGTCTCGACCGGAGGCGACGCCGGCATGATCGAGCTGTTGCGTCACCGCTGGGGGCTCGACCAGTCGGAGCTGACGCGGCTCGCCAATTACCTTTGGGCGCTGCTGCATCTCGATCTCGGCCAATCGGTCAGCTTTTCGCGGCCGATCCGCGATGTCATCCTCGAGCGCCTGCCCAACACGCTGCTGTTGATGGGGAGCGCCGCGGCGCTCTCCTTCGGCCTCGGCTCGGCTCTCGGCATCTATGTCGGCGCCAGTCCCGGCAGCTTCCGCGATCGTTTCCTGTCCATCGGTTCGCTGGCGCTCTATGCCGTGCCGGGCTTCTGGCTCGGGCTTGTGCTGATCATTGTCTTCGCCGTCGACCTGCGCTGGTTTCCGATCGGCGGCATCGAGAGTATCGCCTCGGCCAAGAGCGGCCTCGATCGCGCCGCCGACATCGCCCGCCATCTCGTCCTGCCGGTTTCGGCGCTCGGCTTCATTTATCTCGCGCTCTATCTGCGCATGATGCGCGCCGGCATGGCCGAGGTGTGGCGGCAGGACTTTGTGCTGGCCGCCCGTGCCAGGGGACTTTCCCGCCGTCGCATCGTGCTCGCTCACGTCGCCCGTAACGCGCTGTTGCCGCTGGTCACCATGTTCGGCCTGCAGTCGGCGCAAATGCTGGGCGGCAGCGTCGTCATCGAAAGCGTCTTTTCCGTGCCAGGCCTTGGCCGACTGGCGCAGGAAGCAGTGGCCGCGCGGGATACCCCACTACTGCTCGGCATCATTCTCGTCAGCGCCGTCCTGGTCGTCATCATCAACCTTCTCGTCGACATCGCCTACGCCTTCCTCGATCCGCGCGTCGGCGCCAGTGAGGCCGGCGCGTGAGCCCGCTTCGCCGCTTTCTCCGGACCCCGGAAGCGATCGCCGGCGCGGTCATCCTGGCGGCGCTGTTTGCCGTGGCGCTTGCCGCACCTTTGTTCTTTCCCGGCGATCCGCAGGCCATTGCCGGGCCGGCGTTGCTGCCGCCGTTCCAGGACTGGTCGTTGCCACTCGGCACCGACCGCCTCGGCCGTGACGTGCTTGCCGAGCTCTTCCATGGCGCCCGCACCTCGCTGGCGGTCGGGCTGGCAGCAGCCGCCGCCGCCCTTGCCGTCGGTGCCGTGATCGGCACGTTGGCCGGCTTTGCCGGCGGTCTTGTCGACGAGATGCTGATGCGCATCACCGACGCTTTCCAGACCGTCCCAGCCTTTCTGCTGGCTTTGGCTTTCGTCAGCATCGTCGGGCCGTCGCTCGGCGTCGTCGTCGCTGCGATCGCGCTGGGCGCCTGGACCGGACCGGCACGCGTGGCGCGCGCTGAAGTGCTGTCGATCCGCGAGCGCGATTTTGTTGCGGGCGCCCGCGTCATCGGCATGCATCCGCTGGAGATCGCCTTTCGCGAGGTGCTCCCCAATGCGCTGCCGCCGATAATGGCATTGTCGTCAGTGATCGTCGCCGCGGCGATTCTCACCGAAGCGGCATTGTCCTTCCTCGGCCTTGGCGACCCCAACCGCGTAACCTGGGGCGGCATGATCGCCGAAGGCCGCGCCGTGCTGCGCACCGCGCCCTTCCTGTCGATCATTCCGGGCGTAGCGCTCGTGCTGACCGTGCTCGGCGTCTATCTCACCGGCGAAGGCGTCGTCGAGACCACGGCGATGAGGAGGAGCCTGTCGTGACGGCGCTTGCTTCGATTCGCAGTCTGACGGTGACCTATCGCCGCGACGGCGCCGAGGTGGCGGCGCTAAAGAATGTCAGCCTCGACATCCCCGCCGGCGAGCGCTTTGCCATCATCGGCGAGAGCGGTTCCGGCAAGAGCACGCTGGCGCTGGCTATTGCCGGGCTGCTGCCGGCCACTGCCAAGATCGAAGGCCGTATCGATTGGCTCTTGCGCCCGCCACCAATGTTTGGTGCCAAGGCACCTGCCGGTCTTCGCGACCATGCTCCAATCGGTGGCCGTGACATCGGCTTTATTTTCCAGGACCCATCCGCAAGTCTCGATCCGGTGATGCCAATCGGCAAGCAGATCGCGGAAGTCGCCTACACCCATCTCGGCCTCAGTTGGCGAGACGCCTATGCCAAGGCAAAAACCCTGCTCGAACGCGTCCGTCTGCCCGACCCCGATGTCGCTTTGCGTGCCTTTCCACATCAGCTCTCCGGCGGCCAGAAGCAGCGCGTGGCGATCGCCGCAGCGATTGCGGCCGGGCCGAAACTGCTGATCGCCGACGAGGCGACCAGTGCGCTGGACACCATCGTGCAGGCCGAGATTGTCGGGCTGATCCGGCGACTGGTGGCCGAGGACGGTATGACGCTGCTGTTCATCAGCCACGACATTGCGCTGGCCGCTGAGCTTGCAGAGCGCATAGCGGTGTTCCGGCATGGCGAGCTGCTCGAGCTCGATTCGACAGCCCAAATCGTCAATGCCCCGCGGCACGCATACACTCGTGTGCTGCTTGACGCTCATCTCGGCCTCGACGCCGAGCCGCTGTTGCGGCGAACATGACCGACCCACTGCTCGCCGTTTCCGGCCTGACCAAACGATACAGTCGCGGCGGCAAGACCATCGCCGCGGTCGACGACGTCTCCTTCCACATCGACCCCGGCGAGACGCTGGCGCTGGCCGGACCTTCCGGCAGCGGCAAGTCGACGATAGCTCGTCTAGTGCTCCGGCTCATCGAATTCGATACCGGCAGTATCGAATTTGAAGGCAGCGATTTCCTGTCGCTGAACGGCGCTGCCTTGCGCGGCCGGCGCACTCGTCTTCAGATGGTGTTTCAGGATCCGCTCGCCGCCTTGAACCCACGCGCCACAGTCGCGCGTGTGCTCGACGACCCCTTGCGCATCCATCACATTGCCTCTGGCCCCGAGCGCCCGCGCCGTATTGCAGCTCTGCTGGAACGCGTCGGCCTCAGCTCCGGTCTCGCCGGCCGCGCCATTCACGAAATTTCCGGCGGCCAACGCCAGCGCGTTGCAATCGCCCGCGCCATCGCCACGAAACCGTCGCTGGTCGTGCTCGACGAGGCCGTGTCGGCGCTCGACGTTTCGGTTCGCGCGCAGATCCTGCGGCTGCTGCTCGACCTTCAACGCGAGGAGCGCATCGCCTATCTGTTCATTTCGCACGATCTCGGCGTCGTCCGTGCCATCGCCCACCGCATCGCCATTCTGGACGGCGGGCGGATTGCCGAGCGCGGCGATGCCCGCACCGTCATCGACGCGCCGCAATCCGCGATCGGCAAGGCGCTGGTGGCGGCAGCGCCAAGACTTTCGAGGATCGAACAGGACGCATCATGACCGACGCCGAAGCCAGAGCCGAAAAACTGTCGCGCGAACTCGATTCCGCCTTCCGCAACCGTGCCGATCTCTATCGTCTGTTGCTCGACGAGCTGACCGCGGAAGTTGGCGCGGAAAAGGCTGAGGCGATCATGATCCGCACCATCGAACGGCGAGGCAGGGAGGTTGCGGCGGCGGCCTTCGCCGATTTCGGCCCCAACGACGCACCGGCGATTGGCGAGGCGTTCCTGGCCGTCAGCCCGGATGGCGGCCGCATGTATCCGACCGATGTCGAACGCGGCCCGGACCGCATCGCCTTCAGGGTCAGGCGCTGCCCGCTGAAGGACGCCTGGGTCGAAGCCGGCATCGACGACGAGAAGCTCGCCACGCTCTGCCGCATCGCCGGCGCCTTCGATCGCGGCCTGTTCGAGGCCACCGGAGTGCGCTTCGACAACGTCACCTGGACGGCGGGCCACGGTTCCGGCTGCTGCCACATCGCCTTGACCAACCGCGATGCCGGTTAGAGCTGCAGCTCGAGCCATGTCGGCGAAGAAGTAGAGTTCCGTTCCGTTGGGCAGCACGGAGCCAAACACCCCGGCGCCATAAGGCAAGCGGGGATTTTGATGTGTGCATTGCAAGGAATTCGTGCGGACAGTATCTGCCTCGGTGTCCCGCTGTGTCGGCTTCGTTGCTAAGTGTCCGGGTTGCTAAGTGTCCGGCCGGAGACGTCTTTGTGGGTTCATGGTTGTGGCCTCGAGCCACGGCAATCAAATCAATCCGAGATTCTGTCGGATTGCGGCATCCTTGTTCGTCTTCTGTAGGGGAGTTCCTGGAGGTGAACTATGAGCGAATTGCCGGTGGTCAAAACGCGACGCAAAGGCAAGACGCTTACGCAGAGCATGCTGATCCCAACCGAGAAAATGGTCGCTGACGAACTCCGGGCTGCAGGACCTGGCCACTTTTCGGACCTTGCAGAGTTACGACGTAAGGTCGCGGCAAAATACGGAGCAGACGCCTGCTGCCCAGTGACCGTGCGGCGGCACCTGGTGCATATCAGTCAAGACGGCAGCGCGCCTTTTTGGCGCGTCGTAAATCCCGATCGGCCATTCGCCCGACGTATGAGAGGTGGATCGGAGCACATACGCGAAAAATTGGCCGCGGAATGCTGAGTGTCCTGTCGCCGTACTTCAGCCCATACGAAAACGGCCCGCACAAGGCGGGCCGTTTTCGAATTTGGTTGCGGGGACAGGATTTGAACCTGTGACCTTCAGGTTATGAGCCTGACGAGCTACCGGGCTGCTCCACCCCGCGTCAACCCTAGAAGTAAGCCTTGGCTCACTGGATTCAAGCTTCCGCCAAATGAAAGGGCCGCTTGCGCGGCCCGATATCCCGTTGGCGGGCCTGTTCGTAAGGAGAAGATTAAACAACGTGCGCTTGGCAGACCTGGCAGCGACCTACTCTCCCGCGTCTTGAGACGAAGTACCATCAGCGCTGGAGCGTTTCACGGCCGAGTTCGGAATGGGATCGGGTGCAGCCGCTCCGCCATAACCACCAGGTCGGCAAAACGCACGTTGCTCGAGAAGCTGTTTTCTGTGCCATCCATCTCGGCGCAATCCAAGGATTGTCACCAGAAATGGGCATTAGGAATGAGAACGATCAAGCCGATCGAACTATTAGTACCGGTAAGCTTCAAGCGTTGCCGCTCTTCCACACCCGGCCTATCAACGTGGTCGTCTTCCACGGTTCTCAGGGAATACTCGTTTTAAGGTGGGTTTCCCGCTTAGATGCCTTCAGCGGTTATCCCGTCCGGATATAGCTACCCTGCTATGCGGCTGGCGCCACAACAGGTCCACCAGAGATCCGTCCATCCCGGTCCTCTCGTACTAGGGACAGATCCTTTCAATATTCCTACACCCACGGCAGATAGGGACCGAACTGTCTCACGACGTTCTGAACCCAACTCACGTACCGCTTTAAATGGCGAACAGCCATACCCTTGGGACCTGCTCCAGCCCCAGGATGCGATGAGTCGACATCGAGGTGCCAAACAACCCCGTCGATATGGACTCTTGGGGGTCATCAGCCTGTTATCCCCGGCGTACCTTTTATCCGTTGAGCGATGGCCCTTCCACGCGGGACCACCGGATCACTATGACCGACTTTCGTCTCTGCTCGACTTGTCAGTCTCGCAGTCAGGCAGGCTTATGCCATTGCACTCAGCGAACGATTTCCGACCGTTCTGAGCCCACCATCGCGCGCCTCCGTTACTCTTTAGGAGGCGACCGCCCCAGTCAAACTACCCACCATACATTGTCCCGGACCCGGATAACGGGCCGCGGTTAGACATCCATAGTGATAAGGGTGGTATTTCAAGGATGGCTCCACCTGAGCTGGCGCCCAGGTTTCAAAGCCTACCACCTATCCTACACATGCCACTACGAATGCCAATGTAAAGCTATAGTAAAGGTGCACGGGGTCTTTCCGTCTAACCGCAGGAACCCCGCATCTTCACGGGGAATTCAATTTCACTGAGTCTATGCTGGAGACAGCGGGGAAGTCGTTACGCCATTCGTGCAGGTCGGAACTTACCCGACAAGGAATTTCGCTACCTTAGGACCGTTATAGTTACGGCCGCCGTTTACTGGGGCTTCGATTCAGAGCTTGCACCCCTCCTCTTAACCTTCCAGCACCGGGCAGGCGTCAGACCCTATACGTCGTCTTGCGACTTCGCAGAGCCCTGTGTTTTTGATAAACAGTCGCTACCCCCTGGTCTGTGCCACCCTCCCATGCTTGCGCATGAAAGGGTCACGCTTCTTCCGAAGTTACGCGTGCAATTTGCCGAGTTCCTTCAGCATAGTTCTCTCAAGCGCCTTGGTATACTCTACCAGTCCACCAGTGTCGGTTTCGGGTACGGTCTATAAGGAGGAGCTATTTCCTGGAACCACGCAGCAGCCCTTTCAATCCGATAAGATTGGACTACCTCAATGATCCGTCACTTCCTCCAGGCCCACGAATATTAACGTGGTTCCCATCGTCTACGCATTTCTGCCTCGACTTAGGGGCCGGCTAACCCTGCTCAGATTAGCTTTAAGCAGGAACCCTTGGACTTTCGGCGGGGGAGTCTCTCACTCCCCTTACGTTACTCATGTCAGCATTCGCACTTCTGATACCTCCACCACCCCTCACGGGTATGGCTTCATCAGCTTACAGAACGCTCCGCTACCGCTTGCATTGCTGCAAAC
>NZ_JAMYME010000057.1:25000-26634 GCF_040318345.1 Mesorhizobium sp. M1169
GAGGAAATCATCCCCTTCACCAAGGATCTCGACATTGCCGAGGCCTTCGCTGATTCGGGCTATACCGGCGAGGATGCCACCGGAATGGCCGAGGCGATCGCCAAATTGCTGAATGCGACGGCCCTCAAGGCAGGAACCGTGCTGCGCGTTGGGCTTGAGGTCCATGGCGACGCCGCCAAGATCGTTCGCACCAGCGTGTACGACAGGACCCAGCACATCGTCACCATCGCACTCGACGACCACGACCAGTACGTGCCGGCGCAGGAGCCGGAGCCAAATCCCGAATTGCTGACGGCGTTCGACGATTCGCCTGCGCCCGTAGTGCGCGGCAATCTGCCGAACATCTATGACGGCATCTACCGCACCGCCTATTCCTACGGCATGTCCAAGGCGATGACGCAACGACTGATCAAGTTGCTGGCATCCAGTGTCGACTTTCAGTCGCGCCTCAATCCCACGGACCGCATCGAAGTGCTGTTCTCGCAACCCGATGGCGACGACCAGGCGTCTGACGAATCCGAGCTGCTTTACGTCTCCGCGACTTTCGGCGGCACGACGCGAAATTTCTACCGTTTCCAGATGCAGGACGGCAGCACCGACTACTTCGACGAAAATGGTAGCAGCGCCGAGCAGTTTCTGCTGCGCAATCCGTTGCCCAATGGCCGATTTACGTCAGGGTTCGGTGCCAGGCGCCACCCCATTTTGGGGTATGTGAAAATGCATACCGGCACCGACTGGGCAGCTCCCGTGGGATCGCCGATCATTGCCGCGGGCAATGGCGTCGTCGAAAAAGCCGGCTGGGCCGGTGGCTATGGCAAGCAGATCATCTTGCGTCACGCCAATGGCTACGAGACGTCCTACAATCACCAGAGCGCCTTTGCCAAAGGCATCGAGCCGGGTGTTCGCGTTCGCCAGGGTCAGGTTATCGGCTATCTCGGCTCAACCGGCCTCTCCACCGGTCCGCATCTTCATTACGAACTGATCGTCAACGGCACAAAGGTCGATTCGATGCGCGTCCGCCTACCGGTCGGCAAGACGCTCAAGGGCGACGACCTCGTCGCCTTCAAGCGCGAGCGCGAACGCATCGACGACCTGCTCAAGCAGGAAGACGGCAATCAGTTGAAGGTCGCGAGCGCCAAGATCGAAGGCTGAGCCGACGTTTTTTCGTCGTCAGCCGTGCTGATTCGCCGTGTCGCGCGCCCATGGCAGCCGCTCGCCGGAAACCGTCGTCCACGCGGCGATTGCCGAAAGCAGGCAAAGCACCGCGGTCACCGCGGCAACGGCGGCGAATGCCGCGTCGCTGGCGGCAAGTCGTGCCGCATCGAGGCCGGGCGCCAGGCCGGCTGGCGGCGGTTCGCCGAAACCCGGAATGCCGGAGCCGGCAGCGGTGCCGAGCACGCCAGCGTAGACCCAGGCCGCCAGCGATCCCATCGCCGCCACGGCAATCAGGCCGCCGATGCGCGAGACGGCGTTGTTGATGCCCGAGGCCGCACCCGTATCCTTGTCCTCGCCCCCCCCCCCGGCGGCGGGGGGGGCCGGGGCCGACCCCCCCCCCCCCCCGCCCGCCCCCCCCGCCCAGCACCCGGGAAACCCCCCCCCGACAATTTTGGTGGGCCCCCAAGCCCGCCCAAGCG
>NZ_JAMYME010000058.1:0-25408 GCF_040318345.1 Mesorhizobium sp. M1169
GCCCACCACGACCCTGCGCAAGCATGTCGCGGATCTGGAGGCCAGCACGACGGCGCGCTTCGAAGCGTCGGCCAAGACAGGCAAGCGTCCGCAGGTTCAAGGAGTTCGTTGACGGCGCCGCTAGTTGGAGCCGCGTCGAGCGCATCATCGCGCGGGTCGAGGTCGGCGCCCAAGGTGGCGATATCCGCTTCGTCGTCACCAACCTTGCCGGTGGGAAGGCCAAGGCGCTCTACGAGGATGTCTACTGCCGGCGCGGCGCGGCCGAGAACCACATCACGTGGAAGACGCATCTTGCCGCCGACCGCACATCCTGCACCAGAGCGACGGCCAACCAGTTCCGGCTATTCCTGCATGCCGGTGCTTACTGGTTGATGTGGGGCTTGCGGGCCGCGATGCCGAGGCGCTCGAGCTTTGCCGTCGCCCAATTCGACACGCTGCGATTGCGCCTCATCAAAATCGCTGCGCGGGTGGTCGAGATGAAATCGCAAATCCGCCTGCACCTGCCGACATCGTGCCCCGACCAGCGCATCCTGCGCATCGTCCTCGATCGCATCCCCCAACTCGCGACATAACGATGGGGGCAGACGCCCCGAAACGAACCCGTCGACCGCAACCTGCAAACCCCCGCCTGCCATCACGACGGAGCAATCCCGGCGCCTGACGAGGCGCGTGGAAAAGCACCGCAACGGCGACCACAGCGTCGCTTCAGGCCGTCAAAAGCTTATCGCCGTGCATCAAGGCGGCTAGGTAGGTGTGGCCCGGCTTCGTTGAATCCGCTGCGGGCCAGCTCTCTGATAGAAATCGGCGCCGTCGTCCCAGGCTTTCCATGGGCATCGTTTCCCGCGCGGAATGAAGGTCTCCTTCCCGAAGGCGGCAATTCCTAAACTCGGTGCGATGCCCGATTTGCGGTCAGGCTGCATCCGCCTTTTCTTCCAGACCAAGTAATCGCTTCGGCCAGAGCGCCGGCGGTGAAGAATTGTCTTGCGCTATCCCTAGCAAATGCGCTCATGCTGCTATTCCTCCACGGGCACCTGCGCCGGGAGGGCACCTCTAAACGCGACCGATAGACCGAGGGGAGGGCTCAACCCAATGAGCAGGGTGGCGCCCGCAGATGCGACTCCAGCTTCGTCGGCGACATTTGCGCCGCTCGAGAATGCAACTTTCCGATCGATCTGGCTTGCTACGCAGGTGTCCAGCTTTGGCTGGCTAATTCAAACTGTCGCCATCAGTTGGCTGATGGCGACCATTTCGACTTCCGACGTGATGGTCGCCTTGGTGCAGGCTTCGACGACGTTGCCTACATTCATCCTGTCGATCATCGCCGGAGCCCTGGCTGATAATTTCAGCCGCCGCAATCTGATGTTCGCTGGCTGGTCCGTGATAGCGCTGTCCTCGGCGATGCTGACGGTTCTTGCAGGCTTGGGAATTTTCAATCCATGGATGGTTCTTGCATTCAGCTGTTTGGCCGGAGCGGGCGCCGCTTTCACCGATCCCGCTTGGCACGCGTCGGTCGGCGACATCTTACGAAAACGCGAAGTTCCAGCCGCGGTTACGCTCATCTCGGTTGGATATAACGCTGTTCGAAGCGTCGGTCCGGCGCTTGGTGGCATTGTCGTTGCCTCCTTTGGACCTTTGACAGCTTTCGCTGTGGCGACGCTGACCTATCTAGCGCTGCTGTGGACCATAGGGCGCCGCAAATGGGATGTTCGCTCGTCCCCCCTCCCGCGCGAGCCATTGACCACGGCCATTCATGACGGAGCGCGCTTCACGGCGCTATCGGCGGAGATCAAGGCGGCAATCGCGCGTGGCGCGCTTTTTGGCCTGACCAGCATCTCCATACTCGCGCTCCTGCCTGTCGTTGCCCGCGATCAATTAGGCGGAGGACCGATCGTTTATGGCATCCTGATGGCTGGCTTCGGGACCGGCGCCTTGTGCGTCGGCATCTGCAACAATGTTTTGAGACGGTCGCTCTCCCAGGAGCGACTGACAATACTGGCATGCATTGCTTGCGCGGCGTGTTGTTTATCTCTTGCTCTCACGTCTTCAGTGGCAGTGGCGGCTATTGCGCTGGCGCTCGGCGGCGCGGGATGGGTGGTCACCTGGACGGGGCTCGACGTAAGCGTTCAATTGGCAAGCCCAAGGTGGGTCGTTGGTCGCACGCTCTCGATCTATTATGCCCTTTCGTCGGGTGGTATCGCGGCCGGCAGTTGGCTGTGGGGTACGGTGGCTGAGAACTATTCGCTTGCCTCAGCCCTGGAGATTTCAGCTGCTGCGCTACTGATGGTCGCGGCCACCGGGTTCCTGTTGCCGATCCGTCAATGGCAAGACTCTGATCAGGATCCTTTTGGCTTCGAGACACCGCAACTCGCTCTCGACCTGAAGCCGAGAAGCGGCCCGATCGTCATCAAGATCGAGTACTCAATACCGGAGGCAAACGTCGAAGCTTTCCTCGATCAGATGCAGGAACGACGGCGGGTGCAAAGCCGCGTCGGCGCCAGGCACTGGAACCTCCAGCGCGATCTTCAGGATTCCTCGCTTTGGACAGAAACCTTCCGCACGCCGACCTGGATGGACTATCTGCGCCTAAACCATCGCCTCACAGCGGCGGACAAGGAATTGGACCAACGTCTGCTCGAATTGAACATGGGTGGAAACCCACCTCTTACTAAACTTTCGATTGAGCGGCCGACCGGGGCAACCCGCAAGCGGGATCAACCGACGCGATTTTTCTTCCGCCGGTGATCGCAGGCTGTTGTTGATAGAGTTTCAAGGGTGAGGGTAGATGACCGGCTTGGTAAGATTTGAGAGGCCAGTTGTGATTCAGATTGGCCGCTATACAGAACGCACCGTGTTCGATGTTAATGATGCGGCCTCCATCCTGCTGCGGGATCTTGGTGGTCGTCAGACGGAGAAGCACAGGGCAGCTATGGACGCCTGTCTGAAGGTTATACGAGGTGAGCTTCATCCACCCGCCGCCCGCAGGGCTTTCGTCGCGGTCGCGCGCGAAGCAAAGATTCTACGCTGCGATTGACTGGAGTGCTCAAGCGGCACCGCCCGGCAACTGGCGGCTGATACGGAAGGCCTGAGGCATGACGTTGCCGCTCTTCTATCTGACACGAGCAGGGCGCAGCAGTTCCTACCCGTCGACTACATCAGGCAAAGTATCTTCGACGACGCTCAAATTTCGATCGAAAGCCTCGGTGTCGGATGCGTGGGCTCGGAGAGATCGCACCTTGTTTAGGATAGCCGCAACCGCCGCTTCTTTTTCTGGCGCTATGCGTGTTGTCACCGCTTTGGCCGCCAACGCGGAAAAATCTATGGCGGCATAAGGTGGCACACCTGCAGTGTCGCTTGCTTTCGGCCGTTCTTTGACGATTGTGCGCCGGCCCCGCGGCGGAGCCATACGGCCGGCTTTTGCGGCAAATGTTGCGCCGCGCCGTAGGCGCGTCTGCAAGAGGCCTGAGCGGTACGCCGGTGCTGTCGGCACAATCGTCGGGAGCGCAGGAGATGGAACCGCCGCGGAAGCGTCCAGCGCAGGTCTTTTCGTGCGCGAAGCGTCGGTAGAGGCGGGCAGGGGCATGAATGCGCGTTTGGCGAGCTGGCCGTCGGCGAAATAGAAATTGCGCGTGCCAAGGATCGGCAGCTCGCCGCGCGGCAATATGATGACCTTGTTCTTGTCGAGCGTGCGGATTTCGTCCGGCCGCATGAGCGGCCGCCGCACTTCCTTGCGGTGCTCCGAGCGCGTGTAATAAGTGTCGAACAACGTCGCCTTGGTGCGCGTCACGTCTTTTTGCACGTCCGACCTTTCGCCGAGCTGCTCGGAAACGTAGCGCAGATCGTCAGCATCCTGCGCGCCGAAAAAGATCTGCACGCGAGCGGCATTAATGAGCGTCTTGCGCCCTTCCTGGCGATAGATCTCGCCTACAGCCTTCAACGACTGCACGAAAAACCACATCGAAACACCGTTGCCGCCGAGCACGCTCGCCATTTCGGTGACGTTCTCCAGCTTGCCGAGGTTCTGGAACTCGTCGAGCAGCACAAGTACCGGATGCTCGCCCGGCTGCGGCAGGCTTTCCGACATGAAGTTCATCATCTGCGTGATCAGGACGTTGAACAACGGTCCAAGCGAAGTGATCTGCTCGCGGCGCACGTCGAGATAGAGAGAAATCCGGTCCCGCTTGAGCCTGCGAATATCGAACGTGCTGCGCGAGGTGGCTCGCATCAGGCGCTCGTTGAGGAAGGGGGCCATGCCGGTGCGCACGCCGGCGTAGATTCCGGAGAACTGCCGCTCAGACATCTCAAAGTAGGGCAGCAGGGTTTGCAATGTGAAATGCGAACATTCGCGGCGGCGTTCCTCGCGCAGCGAGCCGATGAATTCCAGGAGCGGCTGCTCGGCACCGTTCATGATCTCGAGGATTGTGGCAAAGGTCTTTTTCTGGTTTGGGATCGTCGGCGATTCCATGACGAAGGATGCTATGCCGGTAAAAAGGAGACGGGCGTCGTTCACCCAATAAGGGTCGGCATTTGAGGGCGGTCGCGGAAACAGCGCCGCAGCGATGTTGCGAAGGTCGATGTCGCGCTGCGCCGAATCCAGCGAGATGAAGTCCATCGGATTGTAGCATGCGGTATTGCCGTCCTGATCAGCCGGCGCAAAACGCACCACGCGGCTGATGGTTGAACGGTAACCGGCAGTCGCCGCATAGGTCTCGCCCCGCAGGTCGAGAACCACGAGCGAATGCGGCCAGGTCAAGGCGTTCGGGATGATGAGAGACGTGCCTTTACCGGAGCGCGGCGGTCCTATGACGAAACCGCCGACATCATCGCCATCAATCCACAATTTCTTGCCGCCGATCAGCTTGCGCTGGGTCAAGCGGATCTTGCCGGAGCGCTGATCGCGGCCGGGCGACAGAATTTCGGCCAGCCTGCCGCCGGCTCGACCGACGAAGACGCCGCCAACTTTCGTCAGGCCGGTTTTTGATACGTCGCTCATAGTCATGAAGCGAGAGTCGTTGCGTTTTTTCGGGCGCATGAGAAACAGGCCGACCAGCGGCGCAAGAAACCCTAATGCCCCTGCGGCGACGGCGTATTGTACCCGGCTAACATTCCCCGCTATCGTATCTGCCCAGGCCAGACGAACGACGGGCAAGGGATTGGCGTTCAACTGGTCGAACAGGACCCGGGAGCCAGTCCTGAACCAATCTGTCGCGGCATAGACGACGGTGAAGACCAGGGCGCCCAGGGCCATCGCCATGAGCACCATGAAAATTGCAGTTGCGATTTTCTGCATGGATAGGCCCCCGCTAGATTGTCTCGGCCTTGGTGAACTTGATCTCGCTGATGCCGCGCCGTCCGCCTTCGGTGCGGACCATCTGGACGACCACCGGAATGACCTCGCGCAGATAGCCGAGGATTTCGCCTCGTGAGAGGCCCGAACTGCCCTGCATGACCATGAGCGCCAGCCGCTCGTAGGCGGACCGGGCGGAATTGGCATGAACGGTCGTGAGCGAACCCGGGTGGCCGGTGTTGATCGCCTGGAGGAACGCGAAGGTTTCAGCGCCGCGTAACTCGCCCAAAAGCAGACGGTCGGGCCGCATGCGAAGCGAGGCTTCGAGCAGCTGTTGGGCGGAGACCTTGGCAAGCCCCTGGTCGCCCTTCGAGGCTATCAAGGTGACGTTGTTGGGAGCCGGCAGCCTCAGTTCGCGGGTGTCTTCGATCGTGATGATCCGCTCATGGGCCGGGATCTCCTTCAAGAGCGCATTCAAGAAAGTCGTCTTGCCGGTTGACGTGCCGCCTGAAACCACGATCGAGACGCGGTTGCGCACCGCGTATTGCAGGAAGTCCATTGGCGACGTGTCGTGCAACATCTCGACGAGTCGCTTTTCTTCGATTGAAAGCGCAAGGCCGCTGCCCATTGCCGTGTCCTCGAAGGCGCCGAGATCCTTGTAGGCAGCAAGGCTCATATCCATGATGACCTGCTTGCGGATCGAAATCGCCCCGCCTTCGGGAGCCGCCGGCGGCAAGATGCATTGGATGCGCTCACCCGAGGGTAGAGCGGCCGACAGGACCGGCTTCTCTTCGTTGATGACCTGATTTGTCGCCGAGGCGACACCCGTCGAGATATGCCTAATCCAGCCGGGCGTGACCTCGCGCTTGACGACATGCTCCATTTCCTTCGCGCCGAGGCGTTCGATAAACAATTCACCCGGCCTGTTGATCGCAATCTCGGACACCGCATCTTCGGTCAAATAGGCCCATATCGGTTCCAGATGAGCACGCAGGACCGGGGCTCTCGCCCAAGGGTCAGGGAGGGGATGCACGGCATTCATTTCACCGGGCTCCCATAGCCGGAATAAAAATGATCCGTCGGCATGCCGTAGAGAGGCGTCGGATCGATCGCCGCCTTCGGCCGCCCACCTGCCTTCAGGCGTGCAACTTCTTCCTGGACGGGATCGGCGTATAGGTCCGAGAAATCGAGATCTCGCCGCACCAGCACGACGACCGATGTGCCCTGGTCGACGTAGACTGTCGGGCCAATGTTCTGCGTGTCGCGAAACGCCTCTTGCGCGAGTTGCTGCAAGGCGGTCGATGACTTATCAAACGCGATGCTGCGGGCGTCGCGCTGCGAGCCATTGCCACCATAAGTTAGGGTCGTGGTCTCACCTGTTACGGGATCGATTGTCGACACCTGGCGCTGTTGGCCATCTTGCCCGCTATCGCCAAGCGAGGACAGATATTCAGAGACTCCGCCAACCACGGAAAGCATGATGGCGTTGCCGTACCGTGCAGCCCAGTGCGTATCGACACGGCCGCCCATGCCGCCGCGGCCGAGCGCGTCGGCACCAGGCGATTTGATGTCGACGGAAATGCCATCCGAGCGGATGACCCTGCTCCAGACGATGAAAACACGCTTTTGACCGCGCGCAAGCCCCGAGCGGTATTCTCCGGTCAGGCGCGAGCCCTTCGGAATGAGGATCCGCCTGCCGTCGAGCGAGAAGACATCCTCACGCACGACAGCGCGCACGGCACCGGGAAGGTCGGTGTTGATCGCGGTTTCCAAATAGCCGCGAATGATCGTGCCTTCAGGGATCAACGCATCGGTGCGTCGGAAGACCCTGGCTTTGACGATGCCGGAAGAACTTGCCTCAGACTGCGCCAGGAATGCCTTGTTGGGATCACTGTCGGCGCCGGGGACCGGAATGATCTGACCGTCGGGCGCGATCTCGACCTGCGCCGCCTGGGCGCCGGCATCCGTCGAGCCGGTTTGATCATTCGTCACCATCTGGTTCGAGCGCAGGCGTTCCCACACCGCTTTTTCGCGCTCGGCGGCCTCTGCCTTACGGCGAGCCTCTTCCTCTGCCGCGGCTTCGCGGCGGGCTTCTTCCGCCTCGGCCTTGCGGCGAGCCTCCTCTGCCGCCATTTGCGCCTCCAGCGCGCGCCGCTGCGCATCGAGATCCGCGCCCTCCTGCACGGTCTGATCGACATTGGTAGCCTGTTGCGCGCCGCTCTGGTCGGCGGCCGGTGGCGGCACCACAATCTGCTCGATGGTGCCGTCGGCAGGTTGCGGCGGTTCGTTCAACGCCGGCGGGCGGAATTCGGGCGGGTTGAAGTTTTCCTCGCCGTCGCTGCGAACATCGCGCGATACCGGCTCCCGGGGCCAGTTCAGCCATATCAACGCGCCAACCAGCACCACGCCGAGGGCGACCAGGGCGATCCTGGTACCCACGCCCGCACCGCGGCGCGCGACCGTCGGGCTGCCGTCCAGCTGGTTATAATCGATCTGGGTCATCACCGCCCTCCGCTGGATCCGAACAGGGTGGAACCGCCTGTCAGTTTCGTTGGACCGTAGACTTGCTCGACCGGATCGATGGCGTTGGGTCGCGCCCGGTTGTAGAGGCAGAGCGTCTTGCCATCGGCCCGCAAGGTGAATTGCTGCGCGACCTTGTCGATGACTGTGTATTTGCCCTGCGTGCGAACGTTGACCAGCGACTCATGGCGCTTGTCGTCGACAACGAAAATCGCCGGAATGTCACCCTTGAACTCCAGAAACACCTTCGTGCCGTCGTCGAATACGGTACGCGGCTTCAGGCTGTCGTCACCCTTGTAGGCATAGTCGTAATTGAGATCGGCATAGTTCAGGTCCTTCAAATCCGGATCGGCGGCGCTCTCTTTGGCCTGTGAGAGCAGGCGCGCGTTGATATCCTCGTCCGGGTATTTGAACCGGACCTGGAACGATGCCCGGTCACGGCTATTGTCGGTTGCCTGCAGCAGCAAGGAATAGACGCGCCGGTTGGTGACGACGTTGACGTTGGTCCACGCATCGCGCTCCAGCGGCTTTACGAACAGAAATCGCGATCCGCGTTTGGGGATGATCGACCAGCCTTTCGTGTCGCCAGCCGACACGGTTTCGATGACTTCGGTCGGGCTGAGCTCGACCATCGTCGAAATACCCAGAGCTGCGCGCACCGACGTCACGTCGTCATTGTTGAAGGTGACGTATCGGATGCGGCCGTCGCGTGCGGCCGCGTCGTGCATTGTGCCGAGCAGAAAGGCGGCCGACAGCGCAAGGCCCACGCGCCATCTCATTGTAGGCTCCCCGCAGCGGGCGCCGATTCCTGATCGCGGCGGTAGTCCGTAACCTGAAATCCCAACGGATTGTCGAAACGCCATTCGTTCTTCAGCGGCGTCGAGGTGTAGCGGAATTTTATCACCGCCACCCAATCGTCGGTGGTGGACGAATTGTCCCGCCGCGTCGTCGTGGCAAAGCGCACCGAGGCTGTGTTGCGATTGAGCAGGGAAACCGACTTGATCTCGACCGAGACAGTGACATTGCGGCCAAAAATCTTGTCCAGCGATTGTGGATTTGCAGGCGTATAAAGCCACGTCAAATCCTTGGATGCCGCGTCGGTGGAGTAGAGCTGGGCCAGGTCGTAATTCTGTTTCAGTTCACGGGAATCGTAGGTTTCCCGGGCCCTGATATAGCGGACCAGATTGGCCGCCGTGACGGCTTCGTTCTGCGACAAATCTCCAGGCTTCAGCGCGCGCATGATTTCGAGGTAGCCCGTCGATTTGTCGACCTCGACAACATACGGTTCGAACTGCCGGAGCGGCAGGATCAGCACGAGCGCCAACAGAGACAGCACCGCCACCAGTCCGGAAACGCCGCTGATGATCCAGGCCAATGTACGCGATCGACGCATTGACCGGTGCGTGTCGTCTTCCCAGGTCGCGCCCGCCCTGTAATAGCGCTTGTCGACGAGTTCGCTGCTGCGGTCGGCAGCCGTTTCCACTGGCATTGTCACGTTACTATTGCCTCGTTTGCGCGACGCATTCTGATCCACGCCGCGATCGGTGATCGTTCTTGTGTCCTAGGCCAGAGGCCTGGAGTTATCGCGCGCACCTTGCTGGATGGCGGACCGGGTTGCGGCATCCGCCCTAGCTGCTCGCGAAGATCGAAAACTGTTTGCCGCGAGCTGTCGGGCGCCGCGAGCGGCGCGGCCTGCGACCCATCGCGCGCCGGAATAGCGCACGGCGTTTCTGCCGAAGTTTCTATAAGGATTGTATGCTCCCACGGTGCTCAGATACCCGCCGCCATTCAGGATCGAAGCAATCGAAGGTATCTGCATGAGAACGTAGATCCCGATGATCGTCACCAGCACCAGCGGCAGCACCAGCGACATTTTGCTGTCCATGGTCGCTCCGCCGGACGTGGCGGTGTTCAGCGCCGCGTTGACGAGCGAGAAGTAGAAACCGAGAAAGCCGTAGATCAGGACTTGCTGGATCATCAGGAAGGTGCTCAGCGAAAGGAAGCCTTCGCTCATGCGCGAGGACCATCGGTAAAGCCAGAGAATGATCCATATCGGCGCCAAGGCCAGCGTGATGAACAACATCACCTTGGCGGCGATGATCGCGGCAATGGCAAGCGCTGCGAAGATGATGGCAGACAGCAGGACGAGCAGCGACAAGAGCGCGCCAAAAATGTCATAGAAGGATCCGCTATAGACCTGATTGGCGACGTCCTGCGCCCCTTGGTAGAGATTGTCGATCAGCGCTGGAATTGCCGCCTGATCGCTGAGCTGATTGCCGGTGGCCCGCGACACGGCGCCGACGATCACCTTACCGACCTCGTCTGGAATGCTTTGCACGAGCTGATAGATCGTCGCGGAAAATGTCCCCCATCTGGTCAGCAGCAGATAGATGATGACGGCGCGGCCGAGGCGATAGGCCGCTTCGATTGGCGAAATCGACTCACGCCCGCTCAAAATCGAATAGCCCCACCACACGATATAAAGGGTCAGCATCAGCGTGAAGACGTTGCCCATCGCATTGCCCAACTGCATATAGACGGTGCGAACGAAGTCCTCGCCGATGTTGTCAATGCCACCGAGGATGCTTGCGGCGAGACCGTTCATGGATCCTCGTCAATGATGCTGGCGAACGGCGTTGAATTGACCGGCTTCAGCGCGCCGCATTCGTCGGTGTGGGCATACGCCAAAGGCCCGCACGGAGCTTTCAGTTCGCGATTAGCGCATCCAAAAAGCCCCGCGCCGAGCCCAATCACAACGCATATGCGCAGGACTCGCCTCGACAAGCGCTCAGCCCCCGCTCTTGCCGAATTCCGCGAATGGATTGACGGTGCGCGGCGTCATCATCTTCTGCACCTGGCTCTGGCGAAGAAGATCTCCCTTCAGCTTCTCATTCAGGGCCGCGACCGCACCGTTCTGCACGCCGATCAGTTCGTTGACCGCGCGCGCGTTTTCCAGCTGCATTCGTGTGTTCTGGTCCACCGATCCCTTGACGTCCTGTGACTGCCCGATCTGCCCGCTCGCGGACTGCAGGGACCGTTGGCGCTGGGTGACACCTTGCGAGGCCTGCGAAGTCAGCGCGCTTAGCAGCGAGGCCACGTTGACGCTGCCGCCATAGGCCGTGTTGACGGCGCTCGTCTCTTTGCCGGCAATCTGCTGGAGCTGCTTCACCAGCTGGAGCCCGTTGATGACGGCGCCGGCGATTTTCTGGATTTCGGGCGAAAGGCCGCCAAACGAAAGAGCCCCGCCGTTCAGGATCGATCCGAACGACGGCGCCTGGGCAATCGACATATTGCCGCCAAGGCCCATCTGTCCGATCCCGAGCGATCCGTCACGACTGCCGCTGAGAGCCTGCAGGATCTCGTCGCTCTTTTTCAGGATATCCTTGTTCGAATCCATGATGGAGTTGGTATTGTCCGCATTCTTGCGGGCGACATCGAGATTGGCGCCATCGATGACGGCAATCTGTGCGTGGGCCGTGCTTGCCCAAAGCGCCAGACTGCCGGCAATTGCGAATTTCGTCATGTCAGCCTCCTATTGCTGCAGAGAATCGATGACGCTGGCAGCGCCAGCAGGGTCAGTGGTGATGATCATCGAGCGGCTGTCGGCTGAGCTTGTCCCTGCATTCTCAACCGCGCATGGTAGCCACCGGCCGCGATCGATCTTCAACCATTCCAGTTCCACGGGATTGCAAGAGAACGGGTTTGGAGAACCGCTCTTCGGCTGTTGCACCAGCTTGGCCGACTGCGATGCCTGAACGTTCTGCAACGACAGAAGTTGAGCCAGCAGGCCAGTGAAATTCCCCGCATTGGCGAGGTACTGGTTGGTGACATCGGCGTTGATCCCACGAGCCGACGAGTTCAGCTCCCAAGCGTCCTTGTATTCCGTCACTTGGCCAACGTTGCCCGCTAGCGCGTCAATCGCCGCATAGTTGGCGCCCATCTGCGATGAGCTTGCATCAAGGCCGCCAGCCGCCTTCCTGACCGTGCCCATGGCCGCGTCCTGGGCCGTGCCGCCGGCGCCGTCGGCCGTCACGATCGAGAATGGTGCCGGCGCGGCGGCCGGAGCCTTGCCGCTCGACACATAGTCGTTGAAGTAACTGTTCCAACGGCCGACGCCGCCGGCCCATTGGTTTTGCTCGCCTGCGTTCGATCCGTTGTAGAAGGAGGCGAGACAGCTGTAATTTGTCGCCCCGCATTGCTTCACCCCCATTCCGAGATATTTGACGCCGCCTTCGATATTCTGCTCGTTCACGTCGCGGTCCAGTCCCATGGACTTGCCGGTGCCCTTGGTCAGCTGCATGACGCCTTTGACGCCGGTGTGGCTCCCGGCGCACGTGTCAAAGCGCGATTCCTGATAGGCGACGGAGAGCGCCAGGCCTTCGGGCACGCCGTACTTTTGCGCGTAATAGCGGATCATTTTCACGTTGCCCGCGTCGCGCTGCAACGCGTCGGCCGGGGACCGGCGAAACATCTGTGAGCGGTATTTGTTCGAATAGGTGCAGACGACGCTTTTTTTCCTGTTAGTTTCGTCCTTCTTCGCTTCATCCGACTTCGTGCTGTGCTGCTCGTCCTCTTGCCGCTTGTCGAGGTTCGAATCGTCGATGACCGCGATTTGCGCGACAGCCAAGCTCATGCTTTCCGCCGTCGCGAGTGCCACGGCCAGACAAGCGCTGCTAAGCCGCTTCGTCATGCTCGTTCTCCCATCCGCAGAAGTATGGCAGCCACATCTCCGGCTCGTCGCCGAAGGTTTCCCGGAGCCGTGCGCATTCCTTGCTGTTGGCTTCGTTCGAGGACAAGACCTTGATGAGATCGGGCATCGCCGACAAATCGAGCTTGGCGACGATCGAGTCGCTGTCGTGCTTGACGAGGAAGGTGCGTGTTTCCTTCGCGGTTCGGCGCACGAACTCGAATTCCTTCGCTGTCAGCGAGAAGCGCTCCATGTAGGACTCCTTGCTCGCCTTCGGGTTGGGGAAGAAAATGTTGGTCTTCGTTTGCTCGATCAGTGACGACGAGATGGCGGAATTGACGACGTCTTCCGCCGTCTGCGTGCCAAAGCCGACCACGCCGTTGCGGCGACGAATGGTCTTCAGCGTTTCGTTGATGAAAGCGGCGAAAACCTCGTCGTCCAGCAGCTTCCAGCCTTCATCGAGGAAGAGCATGATCGGCGAGCCGTCGATGACGTCCTCAAGACGGTGGAAGATGTAGAGCAACGCCGCCGAGCGCAGCTTTCGGTCGCCCAGGATTTTGGTCATGTCGAACCCGACAACGGGTTTCGAGAAATCCACCAGATCGACGGGATTGTTGAAAAGCCAGCCTCTGTCCTTCGGGTCGAGCCAGGGCTGTATCCGCGCGGCCAGATCATTCATGCCGGGCATGAGCGAACCCCGCAGCACTTCCGGCAGCAGGTCGAAGGTCCGCTGTTTGCGCGGGATCTTGTAGATCATGTCGACGGCGGCGTTGATGACGCGCATCTCCGCCACGTCCAGCGCACCGCCTTCCGGCGTTAGAATGTAGATGAGCAGATCTTCCAGGAAAGAACGGTTTTCTGCCGTGTCCTCGAGCTGCAATGGCGCGAACCCGGTCGGCTGAGAAGGCTCCATCACCTCGTATCGACCGCCGAGCGCCCGAACGAAAATTTCAGCGCCGCGCATATAATCGAAATAAACACATCGTGGCCGCGGCATGATGCGCATGGCCTGCGCCATCAGGAATGACAGCACCACGGTCTTGCCCGAGCCGGTCGGACCGAACACCGTAAAGTGCCCGACATCGTGAACGTGGAAATTGAAATAATAGGCTGTCTGGCTGGTCGTTTCGAGCAAAGCGATGGGGCGTTTCCAATGCAGCCTCTCGCGTTGGCCCGAGGGGAAATTGTGTCCTGAAAAAAGGCCGGCGAAGTTAAGGGACGAGATCAACGCGCGTCGCGCGATGTAGCTGAAATTTCCCGGCAACTGCGCCCAAAAGGCGAGTTCCGTGTTCAGTGTCTCGCGGACCGGCACGATCGACATGCGCGAAAGCTCGGCCGTGATATCGGATAGCGCACGGTTGAGCCCAGCCATATCCGGTGCCAATGCCATGACGCTCATGTGATGTTGTCCGAAGACGACTTCGCCGCCGGCCAGCTTGTCGGCGCCGTCGTGGACGGACTGCTCGACTGTCGTGCCCGCCTCGTCGGAGCCCTCAACCTGGTTCGCGATGGTGTTGATCCTGCGCATCGCCGTGACACGGTCTTCGATCGCGAAACTCTGCGTCAGGACGAACTCATGTGGCAGGCGCAAGAGACCGTCCAATGAGCCCGGCGCGGTGAACGGCGGATATTCCTTGATCGACACCATGGCGCCGAGCTTGCCAGCGTCCGGTCCGCGAAGTTCCAGCGCGGACTTGCCGAAAAACAGCTGCCGCGTCGCCAGCACATCGCCAAGGGACATGCGCGGCAAAGGCATTTCCACATCGACGCCGCCGGCGAGGATCTTCGCCAAAAATTCCGCGGGCTCGGAAAAGAAGCCGTTGCGGCGCTTCACGAGACCGAGAAGACGTGCACCATAAGCCGTAAAATCCTTGACGACGCCGTCGAGAACGTCCTGCAGTTCGGCCATCGCCTCTTCGCGGGTTTCTTCGCCTGCGGTGCTGATGCGGAACGCATTGAGCGCCTTGTCCACCCAGCCGACGCGGCCGACCATCGGCCGGCGTATGACCGTCAGATACGCTTCGTTGACGAAAAGGTTTTTCGCCCCAAGCTCATCCATGTAGCGGGCGTCGAGCTCGGCCACGAAAGGGTTGTCAAAGTCGCCTTCGATCTCCGGCGTCACGTGGCGGCGGATGATGGTAGTGTAGACCGCAAAGCGAGACGTTGAGAGATTCCGGAACGTCGTGTTGCGGTTGAACATGCGGCTGTTCAACTCGGCCTGGTCCATCGTCTGGAAGGGCAGGCCACTGAGCTGGATGACGCCCACCAGAAAGCCGCTCTTCGTTACGATCAGATTGTCATCGACATGGCGAAGGTAAGGGATGTGCATCGCCGCGGGCTTTTCACGCCGCCGCTCACGGCCAAATTTCAGGTCGGCATCGAGGCTCATGGCGAATAGCTCCTCGCCCCCCAGAAAGTAAGGTTCGCCACCGCTCCGCGTTTGGAGACGCGCCGCTCGAAAATATGAAACATATAGGGGTCGAGCTGGCACAGATATGCGCTGACCAGATGCACCACGCCGAACACCCCAAGACCGAGCATGAAGCTGCTCGTGGCGATAAAGCCGATCACCGCCAGGATGCCGTTCAGAGCAAAAACTTCATATCGCACCCCCCATTTCATCGGGGGGCGTGTCAGTGGCAGGCTGACCGGCTCGACATAGACTTCCTCGTCGTCCATGTCTCAGCTGCCTCCCGCGGTCGCGCGAACCGCATCCACCAACTGGGCAGCGCCGAAGATCAGAGCGATGCCAATGATGATGGAAAAAGCCATCATCCACGCCAGGCGGCCCGTCATGGCGAGGAAGCCAAGAAAACAGACCGCGATGATGGCGAATGAGCGCGCGATGTTGCCCTGCAGAACGCCGACGAACCACTCCAGCACATTCTCGACCGGTGCCGCCGGCTGCGCATATGCACTGGCCGGCGCGAGAGCTATTCCGACCGCCGAGGCCAAGGCCAGTTTCAGGGCAAATTTGCCCGCTTTCCTGTATTCCACCCTTGGCTCCTTTCAGTTGCCGAAATCCATGACATGACCATCCTGCCAGGCGTCCTCGCTTGCTGGCGGAGCGGCCGCGAGCATTTCGGATTTGGCCAGGGCAGACTTCTTCACGACACCGCCGAACTTCCAGCGGTTCAGTATTTTCACGATGTATTCTGCAGTTTCCGGATTCACCGGAATGCCCTGCGCCTTGTAGACGCTGTTGGGCCCGGCGTTGTAAGCCGCCAGCATCAGCAGCGGATCCTGGAACTCGTCATAGAGTGACTTCAGATGGCGGAGGCCAGCCCGTACATTTGCCTCTGTGTCGCAACGGTCGCTCACGCCGAGATCGGCCGCCGTGCCTGGCATCAGCTGCATGATCCCTAGGGCTCCGGCCTTCGACGGACCCTGACTGGCGCCGAGATCGCTTTCGGCCCATGCAATTGCCTCGGCCAGATCGGCGTCGAACCCTTCCTCTTGCGCGATTGAACGCACAAGTCGGGAGACCTCAGCACGATTTCCGGTCGTACACGCCCCCGGCCTTTGCGCCCCGACCGCGGCAAGGGCTTGCGCCGGTGTTGCAAAGGCAACTGCTACGCGGTCTGATGCCAGGTCCTGGCCGTGCGCATTGAACGGCATCGTGGCGCCACACAGGGTGAGCAGGAGAGCGAATCGAGCGTTCATAGTGTCGCCAAAATTTAACACTTTACTATGGCTACACGCAGCCCTAGTAAAGTGTCAACACTGTATGTAATCGCAAGGACGGATTTCGATGAGACAGACGGCCCTTTGCATGGTTTTGCTGCTTCAGGGCACCGCGGCTTATGCTGCCGGCGCCGACGCCCCGAGTGCCTTTGCCCAGCCGTCGGAGCACTACCTGCTCCAGTTTGCCAAGCCGGGCGAGAAGGTGTTCGTCTATGAACGCTATGATGCAAAAGGCGCGCTCTTTCAGCGCGATGCGGCCGCCCTTATCTCGCCGGTTAAGGTGCCGTCGGCGACCGAGCGCGTCATAAACGGCGTGACGTACCGGCTGCGCGGCCTTGCGGCCTGCCCCAAACCGAAGATCACGTACAAGACGCAGCAATGGGACTGCACGAAGGCCGCGCAGGACTATGAAGAGGCAATCTACAACAATCGCGCATCTGTCGTGCTTTGCAAAACACTTGTGCTGCAAAGCACGAAGGGTGAACCCGACGCCGTGTCGTGTTTCTCTCTCGTCGGTGCGGGCAACGCAAACGACCCGTACAACGTCGCCTACGACGATGACGAAATGGTTTTTTTCGACATGGCGGCGATCGGACGCAACAAGGACGGCAAGTCGCTGCGCCCCGATCTGGAGCATTCGGCCGACCTCGGTGGACAGTTCCAGGAATGAAGCAGGCGAGCTTCGCAGTGCTGGCCGCATTTGGTTTGTGCGCTTCGGCCCAGGCCCAGGATGCATCCGAGTCTGCCGTGCCAACGCCCTTGGCAGTATCGAAATCGGCTCAACTGCTGACCGGAGATACCTGGCGTGATGGAGATCACCTTTTCCGCCTCTATGGCGTCCAGTCATGTCTTCGAGGCACGTCAGCCGAAGAGCAAAATGGAAACAAAATCGATTGCGGGAACACCTCGCTGGCGCACCTTGCAGCCCTATTCGATAGCGCGGCGGTTACATGCCAGCCAATCGGCTACGCCCTGGACAAGGCGGTTTTTGTCGTGTGCGGTGCGCAGCTGAATGGCGACACAATCGACGTCGGCACGGCGCTGATAGCGACCGGATACGCGTTTGCCGCAACAACCGCAAACGGCAAAGCCGTCAATGAGAACTATCTGATCGCGGAAATCAACGCTAAGATGAAACGTGCGGGTTTGTGGGGCACAACGTTTCGGCATCCTGTGCGACTGCTGCTAAACAAGCGGTCGGAGAGACAGCATGAAACACGATGATGAAGCGCACAGATATTACTATCCTGTGGAAGGACGCGGCGACGGCGCCATTGGCGGAGCGGCTGCGTTCATCGCGATCATTTTGGTGCCGGCGGCCATCTACGCGGGCTGGAATACCGTGGCCTCATGGATTTCGACGATCTTTTCTTAGGGCTGCAGTTTCGTGAAGGAACCGAGCAACGCGCGCCAATCGTCGACATCAATCTCGCACCAGCCATGAGCCGTCAGCCGTTGGAAGTAAGCAGCCTTCATTTTCATTTCCGCGATAGTGGCTACTGGAGCAATGGCAGCACGCCTTCGCACAGCGGCCTCCTCCGCCATGACCGCGTCCAGCCTCTCACCCAGCACGATCGCGTCCGGCCCTTCGGCCCCCATCCATCGCTTGCCGATACATTCAAGCGCGGCAACGCTCTGACGATGTTCCGCAATCAGTTTTGCGACGTCTTCAGCCGCTTCCATCTGTCCATTGCTGCAGACCTGTTGAATAGGCATCGTCCTCGCCCTGGCGTACATCGGTCACATACTGGTAGCTCGGGAGGTGAGGAAAAATAGGGATGACATCATCCCTTTTTTGAAGCGACCAATTCTGAGAGACAGGGGCGGTGGGCGCATGCGTAGAGGGATTGGCTTCCAATGTTTCGTGCCCTGGTGGTCGAAGACCAGACACTTATGCGTCTGGCACTGATGAACGAAGTGCAAGCAAGCTTCGAAGAATGCATTGTCCTGGGAGCGGAGACGCTGAACATCGCGACTGCCGAGCTTCAAAACAATCATTTCGATCTTGTCGTGATCGATCCTGGCTTGCCCGGTTTTGATCCCACGTCACAGGGCGACCGCGTCGCTGTCGTCGACAAGATCATCGAGGCTTCACCCAGTGCGATCCATGTTGTCGTCACCGGTTCTGACAACCTTTGCGAGGCGGATGGCTTCCGGCAAATCGGCGCTGCCGCCTATCTCGGCAAGACCGGGCTTGCGCCCGGCGTGTTCAGGGACGTGCTGGACGATATTTCCACCAAGGGATTCTCGTTGCGCCTGTCGCGGGTTGTCATGACGAAACCCGATTATCGCTTTTCTGTTCTTACACCGCGCGAACAAGAGGCCATCGACATGATGGCGCATCGCGAACCCGGCGTGAAACGCAAGGAAATCTTTTCGCTGATGGCCGACCGGCTGGCCATTGATGCCGGCTCGGCCGAGAAATACTACAAGCAGGCTCGCGCCAAGCTCATGCGGCAAGGCCATCCGCTCCCACGAGGTCTGTGAGACAATTGCGCCCATGATCGTCCATGGAATCAAGGTTCCTGTCGCACCACAGGATGTTTCGCCGGTTATCTGGAGAGCGCTTCAAAGCCAGAGCTATGAGGCGAAGGAAGCGAAGTGGATCTTCAGGGCAGTCAAGGCGCGCGATCGCGTACTGGAGCTAGGGTCCGGTATCGGCATCATCACCGCACTGATCGCGAAAATCCCCGGCGTTCAGGTGTGGGCTTTTGAAGCGAATCCCGCAACAGCGGAACTAGCGAAGCGCGTGATAGCGGCCAACGATCTCGACAATGTCACATATTCGCAGGGTATCCTCACAGCAGGCCCGCCGCGGTCCTTCACCTTCTACGTTCGCCGCGACCTTTGGATGTCTTCCACGGACAAAGACCAAGGACCATATGAGCGCGAACTTTCGATCGTCTCGGCCGACGTCGATCGTTTCATCGCCGATCATCGAATAAACGCCCTCGTCATGGACATTGAAGGAGCTGAGAAAGAACTTCTGCAGGATGCCGAGCTGCCCGGCGTCGAACGCATCTTTCTTGAGCTGCACGACCACCTCTATGGCCTTGACGGCATCCGCAACATCACCCTTGCCCTAGCAGAAAAGGGATTTGCCTACGATCCGCGGGGCTCCCGAGGACCTTGCGTCCTCTTCGCTAAGAACGATGGCCCCCGCGAATACGAGGATGTGGAAGATGTTGCGTAATGCTCTCGCCGTCATGTTTGCCGTAGCCCTTCCGCTCGCCAGCGCCGCCGAGGAAATTCCGCTCGATCCCAACGAAGTGTCGGTTCAAGACGCCAGCGGCAAGACTGTCGCCGTTTTTTCAGTAAAGCAGCTGCGGGCAGACTTTCCACAACAGACCTATGACACGCGTACGCCTTGGACGAGCGACAACGAGAAAATCGAATATCGTGGGCCGCTGCTTGCAAATGTGCTTGCCAAGGCCGGAGTCACCGCCGTGCAGGAGGTCAAAGTTGTCGCCTATGACAACTTCGTTTCCGACATTCATATGGACGAAATCCGGTCTTATAATCCGATCCTGGCGATCGAACGTCGTTGCAACGAGAGTGACAAGGCCGGCTCGCATTGCCCGCCGGGCCAGGATTTCCGCCCGATCAGCATGGTAGAAAAAGGCCCCATCTTCATTGTTTGGCCCTTCGACCAATTGCCTGCTTCATATGTTCCCGCAAGAAACTCGATCTGGGTGTTTTTCCCAGTCATCCTGCGCGCCACGCAATGAAGTTCTTAAACGGCCGTTTGCTCACTGTTCTGCCGTATCTCGGTATGGCTGCAGCGCTTGGGCTGAGTGCGTGGACATTCATGCAATCGAACCGCTACCGTCAGGAGACGGATGCCATCCTCAATCAGACTTTCGAGATTCAGTGGCGCGCGGCACAGATTCGCGAGCGCCTTATACGAGTCTATGGCTATCTTCGCATTGCCGACGAGACGGGCAAGCTTGATGCGGACATCGATCGACAAATGGCGTTGGTGAACGTCAACGTCGCGCAGTTGGAAAACCTGCCCTATCTGAACCGCTTTTTTCCCGACCACGATGCCGAACTCCTGGGCCGGATTGGCCTAACCCTCGAACAGAAAATTGCCCCTCTTGTGTCAGCGCGTACAAACTACACCCAAGCCATTGCCGACATGGCCAAGCTGGAACAGTCAATTTACGAGATTTCCAGCTCTACCGTTGATCACAGTGCCACCTTGCAGCAGACCGCCAGCATCGACATTGCGGCCTCGCGCAACTGGTTCATCTTTGCCATCGCACTTGGCCTGGGTGCCACCTTTTATCTCGTTATCCATCAACGCTATGCTTTGGCCAATCGCCGTGACCAGCATATGCGCTCGTTCGCTTCGCTCTTTGCGCATATGACCCGATCGCGGGTTACAGCCTTGAGGCTGTTCCTTGAGCACGCACAACCAGACAAGCAACCGAGCGGCGAAATGCTTGAGGCTGCGCGCAGTGCTGCTACTGAACTGGAATCGATCACCAACAGTGTCCTTCAGATCGCCTATGCGCCACAAGATTCCAGCACCGTGGCGCTCGGCCCACTCCTCGAGGATCTCGCGCACGATCGCAGCAGTTTGGTGCAAGTTTTGGTCGATCCTAAAGCACGTCTGCAACCTGTTCCGGCGACGCCGTTACGGTTGGTCGTTAATGAGCTGATAGAAAACGCTCTTGCCGCTCTATCCGGCACCAGAAACGCCCCAATTCTCATCTCCGCGACAGTCAAGCGACGTCCCTTCCTCCTGCGCAGTTACCTCGTACTAGATGTGGCGGACAACGGCGCAGGCATGTCGCCTGCAATCCTTGTGAAGGCAACTACACCTTTCTTTTCAACGCGAGCTGGAAATCATACTGGCCTTGGACTGACCGCATGTTCCCAGATGGTCTCGACGCTGAAAGGAAGGCTCATCATCAACAGCGCTCCCGGTGCCGGCACAACCGTAGAGATCAGGATTCCGGTGCATTCGACTGCCGCCACGTCATGGCAGTCGTTCCTCAGGCGCGGGCGAAAAAAGGTACACACGTGGCGCGCCTAATTGTCAGCTCTGCTCCATTTTCACCTGAATGCACCGGTATGCGCTATCACGGCGAAAACCTGCCAGGCATTCTGTGTAGCGCAGCTTAGACGGATGATGACGCTGGAAGTTCACGGCACTCTGAAATGAGAACCTACGCCTCCGGGTGCGTCAGAATCAGGTAGATCAGTTGATGGCGGGACCTTATCGGAAAAGAGGAAGGTCGCTGGATCAAGTTTCAACGCCTTGGCGATCGCCGCAATTGTGTCGACGCTGATATTGCCGCTTGCGCGTTCCAATTTCATGAATGTCGCCTCCGCCACGCCGATGAGCTCGGCCATCTTATAGCGGAGCAAAGTGCGTCGTTTTCGCTCAATGTCGATGATGTGCGCCAGACGCATGCGGATTGCATTTTCGTCCAACTGATGCGCCCATTCGGGAAGTTTTTTTCCGCCCGCGAGCAGGTCCGCAACTGACACATGCAAGCCGCTTGCCATGATTTGCAACGTCGTCAGGGTGACATTGTTTTTCTGTCGCACGGTCTGGATGTATGTCCGGTAGGCGAGCCTTTCGCCCTCGACGGTCCGGAACAGCTCGGCCATGTGCATATGGGATAGGCCACGCCTAGCTCTCTCCCGCTCCAGCGTTCTCGCAATGTTGGCGCGCAACGGGTTGTTGACCAGGCCCGCGTCGTCTCGTTTCATAAATCGATGTAGTCGCACAACCTGCCTTCTCGATCTGTCCTTTTTCGCGCGGATGATCCATAGTAAAGTATCAGAATCCGCAGCGAGGAAAAGGCTATGAACATGCTGAAATATCTCTTGGTGGGTGCCACCGTCGTCGTGGGCGCCGCGGCTCTTCCATCCCAATCACAGGCATCGGAATGGGGCTGTCAGGTCCTCCTCTGCCTGTCCGGTGACTGGCAGGCCACTCCTTCTTGCCACCCGTCAATCTACAAGTTGATGGCGGCGATGAAAGCGCCGGGTTTTAACTGGCCGATCTGTCCACAAGCCAACTCCAGCGCCGCGAGATTCGAGAAGTATGAGGATTGTCCAGCTGGCTGGCAAGCAGCTGGCAGCTACGACTCCGATCGGCGAGGAATGAGGCAAGAACGGAACATCTGCCGTATCAGCTCCGACAGGCTCACCCTGCCCGCCACTTTCACGAATAGTCGTCTCGGCCAAGACCATGACAACGGATCTCGACAGGCCCAGATCGAAATCAACGGTAGGTTGGTGACGGCAAAAATCCAGATCACGGGCAACGATAGAGGGCATTCCCTTGGTAATGGCCCCACCTACTACACCATCTCTCGGCCGGTGCGCGGAAAGCCCTGGTTCATCGAGTATGACGACGCGAACGGCATGCGCCAGAAAAGCTGGTTCAATCTCAACATGCCATAAGCCAGGCGATCACGCAGGATGAGTCGCCATGAGGATCACAAGGCGTGTCTGTCCGGTTCATTCACCCCGACGCCAGCGATAGCTTCGAGACAGCAATACGGTACTGGATCAGGGAAGGGTAATAAGTGTTGAAGGCGCTGCTCCTGTCGACTGCGATAATGGGCCCATGGGCAGGCTTGGCGGTGGCTAGCCAGAGCGAGAAGCCGCGATCGAGCGCGGACAATCCGATGTGGCCCGCTTCACTGAAATGGGACTGCAAGACCGCCGCCAAAATCGTGTGTGAGCGTGACGGCAGTTGCACAGTGGCCGAGGACCATACTAGGTTTGTGCTGAACTATGGCAGCAACGAAGCTGAGTTCCCGGCCAGCAATGTCAGGATCAAACGGCACTATCAACAGACCGTGCAGGCAAGCCCTTTGCAGCAGGAAGTTAAAGTCGAACTGGCTGACAATCGCGTTCTTTGGCTGACGGCCGTGGATGCCAGCCGCACTTATTCGGAAGCCTGGGTCGGCGCAATGAGCGAGTTGAAGGGCGGCGCGGTACTCATGGAATCCGAGGGCGTCTATTGTATGCCGCACAAGTGAGTGAGCCGAGAGGGAAGGCGAGCGAAAACCGATATGTTCTGACCTCGGGCGCCAGCCACCGGCGTTTCAGAAAAGTCCGGCATAACCGTCTTCCCGGTCTAGTTTCATCAGACGATCAGCCGTCGACTCCTGCGCAGCGGCGTCCTGACCCATCACGGCCAGCGCAGCGAACAGCCCAACAGATTTCCTCATCCAAGTCCCCTCACGCCAAGGACCAAGAACGTTTTGCCTTGCCTGGCGAGAGCTGGGTGCGGATGGTCAGGAGGTCTTGCATGACTAACCTGTCAACAATGAAACGAACATTCCATGGCACGGTGCTCGAGCGCATCGTGGTGGTGGGGCTGGGCGGCCTGCCCCTGACCGCAACGATCGACAATCTGCCGGAAGCGTATCCGGGCGGACAAGTCGCGCGAGGCGGGCGCCTGGGCCTGCTCGGCAATCGCGACATCATGGATACGCCGTTCAACATAGGCAGCTACACGGCGCAAACGATCGAGGATCAGGGCGCACGCACGGTGGACGACGTGATGATCAATGATCCTTGGTACGGAGCACCCATTCAACCGGCGGGATATTGGATTCCTTCTACATTCGCGGCTTTCCGATCAATGAAGGAAATTTTGGCGAGGTCGCGTTCGATGGTGTGTTCGGGGTCGCGCCGACCTATCGCTTGTTCACCGATTATATCGAGCGATCGAGGTTCTCAAAGGACCGGTGGCGCTCCTTTATGGCATCGCGCCGAACAGCAGTCTCGGGGGGTACGACCAATATCATCCCAAGCGCGCGGGCCGAGGTCGATCTGACACGGTCGAGCCCCCAGGGCGGCGGGCATCTCGATGTGAGCGGGCGTTTCGGCGCCGAGCGGCAGTTCGGGGTCCGATTCAACGGCAGCTATCACGGCGGCGACGCCGATCGACGACCAAAAGCGCGACGTGCCGGTGGTGACAATCTGCGGCGCGGGCCGCACCGGGCAACGGAGCGCCGATCGCCACGATCAAGCCTGGCCGGTCTGCGCCCGCGGTTTGCCGCCAATCGGATGTTAGAGCTCATGCTAATGAGGCGTCAGCACTCCGATTTTCTCAATGGTTTGGAAAAATCAAAAGATAATTCCTTATCTCTATAGATTTTGTGTAATATCGTACGATCCCGTGTTGGCAACCGGGCATCCCCTTGGTGGAACAGGAGATCGACGACACGTGGCAAGAATTTCGGTTCTCGGCATATCCGGCGGCGTTAGTACGCCATCCCGCACCACCGCGGTGGTGAGCGCGCTGGTCAAGGCGGTCGCGTCGCGTGTCCCGTCGGACGCCGGCCTGATCGAAATCACCGAGGCGGCGCCGTCGATTTTCGCCGGGCTGTCTCGTCGTGCGCTCGGCGCGTCTGGCGAAGCGATCATCCAGCGTGTCGAGAAGGCCGACCTGCTCGTGGTCGGAACGCCGGTCTATCGGGCGTCCTACACCGGCGCTCTCAAGCACCTGTTCGACCTCGTCGATTATCGTGCACTGACGGGCAAGACCGTGCTTCTCGCGGCGACCGGCGGAAGTCCATACCATGGCCTGGTTCTCGAACATCAGCTCCGGCCATTGTTCGGGTTTTTCGGGGCCGTCACCGTCCCGACCGGCGTCTACGGCGCGCCCGACGATTTCGTCGATGCCAAGATCGTCGGCGCAGCGATTTTCGAGCGCATCTCACGGGCCGCTACCGAAGCGGTCTCCTTGCTTAATTCCAGTGATGCAAACACTGCCGTCGCCACGCGCGTCGGTTGAAGCCAATCAAAAGGGGAAACGAACGAAATGACCTCGAATTCCGACGACGTGAAATTCGCCTACTGGGTCCCGAACGTTTCGGGCGGCCTTGTCATCTCCAACATCGAGCAGCGGACAGGCTGGGACATCGACTATAACCGAAAGCTTGCTCAGATCGCCGAGGCCAACGGCTTCGACTACGCGCTGAGCCAGATACGCTTCACGGCCGGCTATGGCGCCGACAACCAGCACGAATCCGTATCGTTCAGCCACGCCTTGCTTGCGGCGACCACAACGCTGAAAGTCATCGCGGCGATCCTGCCCGGCCCATGGAATCCAGCGCTGGCGGCCAAGCAGATAGCCACCATCAACCACCTGACCAATGGCCGTGTCGCGGTCAATGTCGTGAGCGGCTGGTTCCGCGGTGAGTTCGCCGCCATCGGCGAGCTGTGGCTCGACCATGACGAGCGCTATCGCCGCT
>NZ_JAMYME010000059.1:0-23160 GCF_040318345.1 Mesorhizobium sp. M1169
TTCGGCGTTCAAGACATGGCAAGACGAAGATTGACAGCACGTTGCGGTTGAGGAGCTGGCAAAACGCAGGCTGTGTGCAAGCGAATGGGTTGGCCCCGCTTTTCATTTTCCGCGTAGCCTGTGCCTGCGGCTGCCCGCGCCACAAGGCGTTGGTGCACAAATGTGGCATTAGGCACAATCAGCTCTTTGATGCCGCCTGCTATGTCGGCCTTGCCGGGCTGCGAACGGACTCCGGGCGTGCGCACGCCGTCATGCGGTTGAGAACGGCGCAGCCGATGGCGACCTCGGTCTGCTGAGCCGAAAAGGAGCGGGCTCGCAGGCGACGTCCGATCAGCCCCTTGTAGCGCCCGACGGCGGTCTCGATCAGGGCGCGCTTGCCATAGCCGGTGGACGCCTGCCAATTCAGCCTTCCATCATTGGCGATCGCCGTGATGTGACCGTCCCTTTGACCGGGTGGTCCGGTGTCATCACTCTCCACGGCCGTTGAACGTGGCGGGATGACTATCCTTGCGGTGACGCTGTGTTGCAGCACCGCGCAGTAGGTGGGACCGCTATCATATGCTCCGTCGGCCGTGAATTGGTCGATCTCTGCATCGATCCGGTCGAGCAGCGGCTTCACCTGCGAGGGATCGTCGCCGTCCTGGTCGGTCAGACAATGGGCGATGATCTCGCCGCTGTCGGCATTGAGAACCAAATGCAGCTTGCGCCAGGTCCGGCGTGATCTGGCACCGTGCTTGTCTTCCAGCCATTGGCCGGCGCCGTAGACTTTCAAATCCGGTGCTATCGATCAGCACATGCAGCGGACCGTCCTCGGGATGCCGCTGCCGCTTGGCCGATGGTTCCCATATCTGCGCCCGGCGGCTTAGCGTCGTGTGATCGGGAACCGGTAGATCAAGCCCCATCAGATCGAGCAGCGAGGTCGCCAATCCCTCGCTCTGGCGCAGACGAAGCCCGAAGACGCATCCCAGTGTCAAGACCGCCTCGATGGCGAGATCGGAATAGCGGGGCTGGCCGCTGCGGGTCGTTCTTCGCGGCGCATGCCACCTGGCCAAGGCTTCTTCTGTCAACCACAGCGTCAGACTGCCGCGCCGCCGAAGGCCCGCCTCGTATTCCGGCCAGTTTGTCACCTTGAATTTCATCTTCGCGACTCGGTGACGGCGGCTGGCATTGACGGCAGGGGCGGCGCACCATGGTCACGGCCGATACCCCCGCCATGTGGCTCGTGCTGGAAGCCCTCGGCCCAATGTCAGCTAAACAGATGACGGCCACCGGAGAGCATCTGATGGGACTTATCCCAGCGTTGTGCCCGGGGTGCGCGAATCGAAACCGCGCGGATCGACGAGTCCACTACATCTCGTGTCCCTTAGGGCATGGCCCCACCTTCCGGAAAAACACCCCACTCAGCCCTGTCCGGATCTGGCGCTCCTTGCTCGCTCCGCTGGCCTACACAGTTGATTGCGAACGACCCAGAACGGCTCTCGAAAACGAGCGTCGAACGAAATCAGATCACCGTTTGTTCTCCCTTAGCGTTGTTTGGCGTACTTTTATCGCGATGCCCTCTTGTGGGCCGTGCCATAACGCAGTTGATGATCATGCCTGACTACGAAGCGTCGGCCGCCGATAGTCTGGATACAGCGCTCGCTGTGCTCGATGAGGTATTGTTATCGCCTGAGATCTGACCGCCTCATCCCAGCGGACAAAACGGGGCAGGGAGGGGGGCTTTTCAGAGCCCGGACGCCTTGGTGAGATTGACGCGGAAACGATCGCGCCGGCGCTGATACTTTCGCGTCATCTCGGCCGAGGCGTGACCGAGCTGCTTTTGCACATAGCGTTCGTCGACCTCGGCCGAGGACGCGAGGCCGGCGCGCAGCGAATGGCCAGCAAACTTTTGACCGCGTTCGCCCTCCGACAGATCGCCACGCACGCCGGCTGCGAGCGCCGTGCGCTTGACCAGGCGTGCGACCTCCTGGTCGTTAAGCCGATCGGCGCCGACTCTTTTGTCTTGCCCTATTACCCTTCGGAACAAAGGGCCATGGCCGATCCGCGCCAGCTTCAGCCAGGTTTGCAGCGCGACCACCGGGCAGGTGGCGTCGGAGGAGCCGCGGCCGACCTCGACCTCGCGCCAACCGGTTTTGCCGCGCAGGGTCACCAGCACGCCCTTGTCAGGAAAAAACTCAATCCAGCCAGAAGAATCCTCGGTCTGGTCGCGACCAATGTCGAGGCCGACGATTTCGGATCGGCGAAGGCCGCCGGCGAAACCCAAAAGCAGCATGGCGCGGTCGCGCAGACCACGCAGCGTGCCGCGGTCGAGGGTCTCGAGCATGGCGATCAGATCCTCGGGCAGGATCGCTTCCTTCTGCCGGGGAGGGGAGGCGTGGGTGTTGCGAACGCCAGCCATCACCGTGGCGATATGCCGGTCCTTGCGGTCCAGCGGCTGGCCGCGCTGGGCAAAATTCCACGAGAGCGACGAAAGCGGGCGCTCGATGGTTGAAACGGTGTTGGGCCTTTTGTCGTCTCACCGAGTACATCGTTCGCCGAAAGGTCGTGCTCGATTTCATCGAGATCCTGCTGGAGAAGGTCCGCGACGATACGCGTGACAGCAGCTATCAGCGCGAAGACATTTTGCACTCGTTCATCTGTCCTCTGCGGGTCAACACCCTAGCCGATGGCGCCAGAAAGGTAGTGCCGGCGGCGTCGCACGACCTCTGGATCATCGATGAGCGATTGACCTTCGCCCAGTATTTCAGCTCGGATGAGGAATTCCAGAATCTCTCTGATGCAGTCGCCAGCGACGAGCGGCCGGATGTTCTGATTTTCGATCACGTACACGGCCTGCGCCAGACCGAGGATCCCTCGCGCGTGCTGCTCGTTGAGTTCAAGCGCCCGGGACGAACCAGCTATGCCGCGGACGAGAACCCCCAGCATCAGGTCGAGCGCTATGTGCGCCGGCTGCTTGAAGGGGGGAAGCTTGACGTCAAGGGGCGCCCCATAAAGCTGAAGGAGGACACGGTTTTCTATTGCTTCATAGTTGCCGACATCGTGGGCAAAATGGACGACTGGACCTATTCGTGGGACCGCACTGCCGACGGGAGAGGGCGCTACTACCAGCCCCGTTCGGGTTTTAAAGGGTCGATCGAGCTCATCGGGTGGGACACACTCCTCAGTGACGCCAGAGAGCGGAATCAGGCATTCTTCGATCGCGCCGGCATTTCTGGAAAGAGCTTCTTTGTGGAAACGCAGGAAACATCCCATCAGCGTCTTCGGGCCGAGGACGAACACGCTGCAAACGCGATCTCACTAGCTGACGCGGCAACGGTTTGATCGTCGTCTCTCCACCGTGCTGCCAGATAGCTCGAGTCCGATGAACGCTGCGGGATTTTGTGTTTGAGGGGAGACAAGATGGGCTTGATGAATCTCAGTGACCGCGAGAAACAGGCTATTGGAGCCATCGACAGCGGGGCGCTTCACGACCTGGTTGACCAGGCCATCAGGTCAGAGCAACTCGGAAAACTCAGCAATCTACCGCTCTACAACTGCGGAGAATACGTGGCCACCAAGCTCCGATACTTCGATCAAGCGCTTGCGGCATACAGGATCGCGAAATCTGCGAAGAAGCGGGAAGGAATTCTACATTCTATTCGTAAAGCCGGCAGTGATCTGACTTTTGCATTCGGTCAGATGAAGCAGCGCTTGGAGGTCGAGGAACGCGAAAGCCAGTTGTTCTTCATCTACGATCCGACGATTGCTCCGTTTCGTCTGACCCAGGACATGCAGGTTCGTGTCAGCTACAAGTGGCGCCGAACGATCGAGGATGAGTGGACTTCCGGTTCCATCATCTTCAAACACAAGGTCCAGCCCCGTTTCGACTATCATACGATCGCTCAGCCCAAGTCTAAGGGCAAGCCGAGCGCCAGGGAAGCTTGCGGAGGACCGCGAGACCGACCTGCTACGCGAATGGGAGCACCTCGAGCAGCTGGCTCATTGGTCAGTGCGCGACTATTTTCGGGCGGGTCATGACAGGGGGGGTATCCCCGGTGAGTTTGAGGTCAGGCTCGGTGACGGTGACCACCTGAACAATTTCAGCGCTGATTTCTGGGGGCAAAGCCAACACTTGAAGCTTAGTCAGCTCTCCATGGCCTTTTCTGCCGCAAATTTGCCAGCTCTCCACGTGTTGTGGACGAGCCAGTCTTCGGCAAGAAAGAACTCTCCACCCAGCACCTCAGCCCCCTCGGTCACGAGGCGCCGCTTCATTGCATCCTCGCCTACGATCGCCGTCTTGGCGTTAGAATACGGTGCGGCATCTGGGACGGGATGAGGGTACTTTATCACCCACTTGAATTGCCCCTGTGGGTATGCACTTTGGATCTGGTCGCGACGGGCCGCGGGGCTGCGGGAGAAACCGACCTTAATGATGGCGCGGCCATCAACGTCGGCGGGTGAACGCCCGAGATAGGCCGATGTATCGCCGCTGAGCTCCAATATGTAGAGATGCTTGGGGCCATCGGTTTCGCCAACCCAGTACGGTTCGGTCGCGGGTGGGATCGCGCGACTTGGCGACAAAGCGGACTCGAGCGTCTGGATTGTGCCGTTGACGCGGCTCCCTTGGCCATAGACGGGCACCTCATAGACATCGAGTTGCATGAGATGCTCGGCTTCAACTGGGTCAACCTGGACACCACTAGATCCGATGTATTCGGCGTGCGCGCTCGCATACGCGGCTGGAAACAACTGCTCGACAGGTTTCCAATCCTCCTGGACGATCCGCCATGCGCGGGTTGCCTGCACGGCGAACAGCCATTTGCCTCTCGAGGCAGGGTCCATTTCCTTCTCGGCCCAGCGGTCGCCGGCGATGAACTGACTGGCATGGCCGGCGTTGTGGGAAACCTCGAGGAGGCCCACGACCTTGCCCCGCATCTCCTCGGGCCCCTTGCCCTTGGTGACGTAGATCGCCACCAATGCATTGGGAGTGGATAATCTCAGATAGCGGTTGCGCTTGGCCTCGTCGGCAAAGCCGATGCAGCCCCAACTCGCGGGGTCAAACCCCCAAAAAGAGGTCAGCCAAATATCACGGCCGCTCGGAAGTCTGTCGACGTCAGGAGCCAGGTCTGGAATCGATCGCCAGTCGAAGGCGAAGACCTCACGTTGTGCGGCATCGATGTCGATATCGCCCAAGGCTCCGCGGATATACGCCATGGCGTCAGGCTCCGGATGCCTCTCGCCGCGCTTGACTAGAATCGTCGTGAGCGGCGGCAGTCCGCGATCATGCAAAGCGTGCAGGACGACCTCCAGATTCTTGCCCAGACCGCGACCTGTCGGATGGTTCCAACCGACGGCGTCCCCCACCTGCTGATATGTCGCACGCGTTTGCCGCACCGCTTTTTCCGCAAGGAAGCGTGCAATTTCGGCTTGCATAGAATCCATCGATCCCCCAATCGATCACTATGGTAAGTGTGCTTCAGGTGCCTACGTCCCGAAGGCCAGCGGCTACTAAGCCTTGCTTATGCGTTCAACGCAATCTATATTCTGTTGAACACAGGAGGTTCCGATGGCCGCGCAAACACGGACCGCTTCAGAAAGCGAAGCAAAGGTCGCATCGACCCGCAATAAGCTTGTACTCGAGCAAGCGAAAGCCGCCGGACTGCTCGGCGCGGCGAAGAATACCCGTCTTTCGGGGCGAGTGCCTTCGGAGTTGATCGAGGCGGCCAAGAAGCGCGCTCATGTCACCTCGGACACGGAGCTGTTGGAATTGGCGCTGTCGCGCCTGGCTCTCGAAGATGACTTTGGCGCCGGCTTGGTCGGACGCAAGGGCAGCATCCCGGCGGACATAGATCTTGGGTTTTGATCTTTCCGAGGCCCTCCGATCGCTCAAGCCGCAAAAGTACACCGGAACGCTGGAGCGTAGGGCCGATGATGATCTCCCATGGGTTGCAAACGAACCCGCGATCGGGGGACCAGTGTTTCTGGATACGTGCGTCTATCTGGATGTCCTGCAAGGACGAGCACCGGTTGAAGTCGATACGCTGCTTACCTATCGCCGATGCCACCATTCCGCGGTCTGCCTTTCTGAGCTGACCCACGCCTTTGGCCGGCTCGACCCAAAGCATGCCTCCACAAAAGCTGTCCTCGAGACAATCAAAGCCACGGTGGAGGACATTCCGGACCACCGTCTTCATGACCCGGATGCAGCGATGTGGGGACAGGCCGGTGTGTTGGCTGGCTTGCTCTGCCGGCTGAGCAATCTGCCCAAGGGGGAGGGGCACGAGCGCCGCTTCGTAAATGACGCCCTCGTATTCCTGCAGGCGCGTCAGTTGGGGGCGGGCGTGCTGACCGGCAACGTCCGCGATTTTGATTTCCTTACCCAGATTCTGCCGACCGGACGGATCATTCTCTATCGAGCTCCGCCGGGACCGCAGACATCATGAACGTCACGGTCGGCCCTCCTGTCGATATTCTCCACGAACTGGAACAGCTGGGTCGGGCGCCGGCGACTGACGTTAATCACCTGCAGAACACTCCGGCGTTTCTGCGTTTTGCGGAGTTATGTCAAACTCGATACCCCCAGATTAGATCTGGCTCCATGCTGCGACTTTCGCTTGCCTCAGCATTGCGGCAGCTCGGCTTGGCCTGTCTCGTCGGTGGCCAGGGTTCTGGGTTGGCAGCGAGTGCGGCCGAAATATCGGATGGCCTCGACAAAGCCATCCGGAGCACGGCATCGAGGCGACTGCACCTGTGCCCGCTCGATCTGGCATCGCGCCTTCCGACGATCTCCTTCGGTCCAAATCAGGTGCGGTGCTTTTCGGCGACGGAGCTTGAGGAGCTTTTCGACGTTTTGCGTCTTCATCGGGCGAACCAGAACTGGTCGTTCGATAGCAAACGCTTCTCCGAGTTCAATTGGCTCGTCGTCGACGAGAAGGTTTCCCACGACGACATGGGTCCCGACGGGAGAACACTGCCCGGCCTGTTCGTGAATCTTAGCCAGGATTTTGGACGAATCGAACCGCACAAAACTAGCCTCCCTTCATCTGTCGAAGCTGCGCTTTTTGGACTCCTCACAATCCCCTGGGAGCAGATCGCTGAATACAAGGACATGGAATGGCGTGGTTTTAGAGTTCCTTGGGTCTACACCGTCGACTCTGACGTGTTTGCTCGTCGGGTTCCGCCACCTTCTCCAGACAGCCTGAGCTGGGAGCCTGCATGGCAGTTCGATGTCAATGGCGACGAGCATGAATATGAAGCGCCGGTCGCCTATCCGCTAAATGATGACAGCGACAGCGCAATTACCTGGCTGACCGACGACGCGTGGAGTGACATTGTAGCGGCGCGCCGGACGACGTTGTTCGACCGTCCTGTTGCGCACTTCTTTGTCCGTGGATTTCAATCAGAAGCCATCGACGAGTTTCTTGCCCATATTTCAACGATCGAGGCGGCGCTCGGCTTGCCTTTGGACCATGACCCACGCGCCCGAAAAAAGATCGAAGGAAAGAATCCCGGCGCGACGCGCCGGGCCACGCTTCGCATTTCCGGACTGCTCAACGATGGTTCGTTTGGGAACGCCTATTCCAAGCTTTTCGGGCTTAGGAGCGATTTCCTACACGGGAGGCCGATGGCGGACGATCCGGGAACGATAGACGAAGTGCCAGAGAACTCGCTCGCAAGGTGGTGTGCGGGCTTATTGGCGCCGTATCGTCGGATCCGATGGTGAACCGCGAACAACTCCTTGATGGCTTCCTGGATAGGGGGAGCCAGCTAAGCCAGCACGGCGGACCGCCCGCAAGTGAGGCTGCCCATGGCCATTAGCGTCTTGCCCCCGAGCCGCCAGGGCGTGCAGAGTTTTGCAACAAAGTTCGCGCTGCAGCAGGACAGATGGAACGATTTTTCCTTCATGACGCTGTATCACCTCTACTATCAGGTCGAGGGAAGCCCTCCTACTTTGATCGGGCCGGTCAAGATTCTACGGCGAGGCCAAACCACGCAAGACGGCATCCTGATCACCGAACCATTCGACCGCCTTCCGCCTGACTTCGGCTCTGTTGGCAGCTCACTCGACTATTACCAGCGGCTCAATGAGATTGCTGGGGAGGACCGAGATGAGATTCTGGGCTCGTTGAACGACGTCGTTGCCAACTCGCAACTAGAGCCGCTATTCAGCCAGGAGGAAGGCTGGCGAATATCTCTGTTCCGCGACAATCCGGAACCCGAGGGCTTCCTTTCCGATGCTAGACAGATTCACTCTCGCAATGCCAGCGAGGTTCCAGACCTCCATCTGTCGTTCACATTCCATCCGGCCGGATGGGCGGCGCCGATCCAGCTCTATTTCGATGCGCCGAGCCCACTGTTTTATTTCGGCCCGACACGCGAACTTGGCCCCAGCAAGCGCAAGGTCTTGCTCCCACGGCGAGTGATGGTGCTGATTGGACGCAACGGATCGGGCAAGAGCACCTTCCTATCGCGCATCGCACGGGTCGCGTTTGCGTCGCCATCGGACAGAACGTGGCCTCAGTTGACCGCCGTCGGCGTGTTCGATCCACCGTCAATTGGCTTCATGCGCATTATCGCGGTTTCGTACAGCGCGTTCGAGAACTTCTCCGTGCCCGGGTTGTATGAGACTGAGCTCGAGCAGATCGCATCGGACATGGAGAGGGGAGGCGGTCGCTACGTCTACGCCGGCCTTCGCGACGTCGTTGCCGAAGTGCGAGAGCAATTGTCATCCGCACGGGCCAAGCCGACGGACGTGGATGAAAGAACTGTCCTGGACATCGAGGATCGACGATCGAGTACGAAACTGAAGTCGCTCGAGCAGCTCGCTGACGAGTTTGTTCGCCTAATCGGGCAGATCGCGGAGCATGGAGATGATGCGCTGTTCGATGCTGCTCTTGCGCTGGTGCTCGCCGACGCCTCGTTTGCCGATGTTGCCGGGACGGATCGACAGGCTCTGCTTGGTGCCAATCCCCGTTCAAGCTTTCTCGGATGGAGCACAGGCCACAAAATCACGATGCATGCGATCGCCTCGCTGGTGGCACATACGACGAGAAAATCCCTCGTGCTCTTCGACGAGCCTGAGACACACCTTCATCCCCCGCTCATTGCAGCGGTCATGCACGCCTTGAGATTGGTACTGGAAGAAAAGAACGCGTTCGCAATCGTGGCAACGCATTCACCGGTGATCCTCCAGGAGACGTTGGCACTGCACGTGAGGGTCATAAGGCGGATCGGATCGGAATTTGAGGTCTTTATCCCGCCACGAGAGACATTCGGCGAGAACGTGGGAACCTTAACCCACGATACCTTCGGTCTGACTTCTGCCGCGACAGACTTTCATGGGATTCTTGATCTACTCATTCAGGCACACAATACAATCGAGGACGTGAACCAGCATTTTCGGCCGGGCCTTAGCGGGCAGGCGCTCGCATACGTGCTTGCGGGCCTCGCCCGGAAGGCTCGCCAGTGAGAACCCTGCCATGTCCTTCTCGCGAGGAGGCGCAAGCCTACCTCGTGCGCGCTATCGAGACCTACGTTCACGCCGGTATTGCGAAAGGCTATGCTGCGACCCAAGCTGAGATCGACAGCGTGATTGCCATCTACGACGCTTATGACGCGGGTTTGGGGGGCCCCGCGGAAATCCTAAAGGGCGGCGCGCTTCTTCAGCAGTTTCGCGACGCGATCTATAGCGGGTATGACTTCACCCAAGCGGGTGGCAAGTTAGCGTCGGTTCGAGCGTCGCTAATGGCAGGAATTGAGCTGTGCCCGATATGTGGAATTGCACCGCCGCGCCAACTGGATCACCATCTTCCGCGGTCAGATTACCATCCGTTGGCTGTTTATCCTCGCAATTTGGTGCCCCTTTGCCAAGAGTGTAATCAGTCGAAGAGCAAATCGGCTGCCCTAGAGCCTGCCCAGCAGTTCTTTCACCCCTATTTCGAAGCGGTTCCGGATACGTCATTCTTGCGAGCCGGCGTCACAATTGAAGGGGGCGGCCTGGTTGCTACGTTTGACATTGATCCAGCCGCTCCAATCGAAGCGCTAGTTAGCTCGCGCCTCTCATTTGTCTTGCAGCGCCTGAAACTCAACGAACGCTATGCGCGGGAGATCAATATCTATCTGACCAGTCAGGCGACCGCAGTTAGAATCCTGTTTGATAGTGCTGGCGCTGAGGGTGTCCGCAGCTATCTTCTTGCACAGGCAGATGTGGAGAGCCGAGAGTTTCACCTCAATCACTGGCGGCCCGTTCTGCTCCGAGCACTTGCAGCCCATGTCGGGTTCTGCGGTGGGGAATTTGCAGAGGTATTGCCAGCTTGATCCAAACAGTTCCCTTTTCGATCATGTCCGGCTTCCCGCGACGGCTGACCAGATCAGTTAGCTCACGTGCCACCCGGCGATCGGAGATCGAGCGAACACTTCGGCTTCTGACGGCCGCAACGGCGAGGTCGGAGCGTGGCGCTTCTCTACCGTCCGACTGGAACGACTTGGTGGTGTAAGATCAACGGGCGCAGTTCACCTCTCCTGTGATAGGTCTCTCGGCAATTGCTGTCATACGGCCGATTGGAAGATTGCTTCATCTCGCCCGGCGCATCCATGTCTAGGTCCGCGAGACGCGTTCCGATTGCAGCCGTGATCGCAGCGAATGCCGAAGCGAAGTTGCCATCAAATACGTATCCGAGCATACCGCCATGCTTGACGCGCTTGCCATACTGGCCCGTATGAATCGCATCATTCCCCGGGTGACTGCCAACCTTAAGCCTTAAGCCCACACCTTCCCTCATAGGCACAGGAGCCGCCCCGGCACTTCTTGACGGGTGGCCCAGACAGGCCCCGGTGGCGGTAAGCGTCGAATTCCGATGCGCCCGTTTCTGGCCTCTGCAATGAGACCGCCAGGCAAGTTGGATGAGGGGCTGACAAGGCCTTTGGCCAAATAAGGCTGCCTAAGCGAAATTCTCCAATTCTATCAGCCCCAAGCTGAGCATCTCGTCGACGATCACCGAACTGATTTGGAGTTGAGTCACGTCTAGTTTGCGCAACCAGTCCCGCGCGTGCTGGACGCTCAAATCGGAGTTTGGGAAATGAGGCTCAAGCGCAGCGGCAGCGATCCGCGAAAGTCCAAGTTCCATGAAAGACCAACCAGACCTCGTACATACACCGAGCTCAAGCGCCAGTGAGAAGTCAAAGATTTCTTTGATCCGCGCTTCGAATCCGCAGTGCCGCAATGCCAAGGCCAGGACATCAATGTAGGCTTTTCCGAGTTGCACATACCGGAAGCGGATGACGTCCTCAATGAGGTCGAACTCCTTACGGATCACATCATTGATGTCGATCGGTTTCGGCCGACGTTTGCGTGACTTCGCATTCGATGCAATTTCATCCTCATAGGCCTTGATCTTTTTCGCAAGGGTTCGCTCTTCGCGCCGGATAGCGTCGGCAAGAAGAACGGGGTAGGGCGTGCCCTGCATCCATTTGACCGCGACGCCGGCGACCAATGCGGGGAACCTGCTGGCGGACAGATTCACCAGCCTCTGTGCACGCATGAAAATCGACTCATACGCTTTACGCGCCGGTAGATAGTCGTGCGGGTTGACTGGGATCAATCCGTCGATTTCGCCGGCTACGATCTTGCTGACCAATTCATTGAACAGGCGTTTCAACCCGAAAGGATCTACGGTCCAGTTTGTGGACAGCAGCGTCGCGGGCAGGCCGATCCCATCGCTCGCAGCTTGGGCCGCGACGACTAGGGCGTCGCGATCTTTTGCCGCGAACGAGGACAGGGATCGTGACGCAAAAAGAGCCACGTCGCCTCTGGCGGCTCTTGCTATGAGCAGGCCCGCAGCGGCGCGAACCTTCCCCGCCACCTCATCGCCAGGTACCATCCTTGGCAGTTCGCCGGCCAGAGCTTGTAGTATGGCGGATCCATGGTCGGCGGCGGCCTTTCCGAATGCAGGTTCGATCCGGTAGCCGACGAAGCTGTTCATCGGCTTATCCGGCCACTCGTCGTAGTCAACGAGAAAAACATTTCCAACGATGTCGGCCTTCATCCGACCTGCGCGTCCCGCAAAATTCCATAGAGCTGCCGGATCCAGCCGCGAGTTAGTCCCCCGCGTAGGCGTGTCGATGAAAACGTTGCGGGCGGGAAGGTTTACGCCTTGAAAAAGGGTCGTGGTACAAGCAAGGAATTTCAGCGCGCCGGACTTGAAGGCACTCTCAATAGACTCCCGCAGCAGCGTGGGCATCTTACCGTAGTGAAAGGCTACGCCACGCCGGACCAAGGCGGCGAGAGCATATCGGGGATGGATGTGCTTTTCAATGAACTGCGCCAAATCTTCGAGCACCTTATCGCCGCTATCTCGGCAATCTTGGTGTAGCTGTAGTGCGACTGTTTCGGCGTCCTTGGGTCCCGTCGCATACACCAGAGAACCGCCTGTGCGTCCGAGCTCCAGCGCGACCGCTGCGAGACGGCTGGCGGGGTGGTCAAACCCTCGATGGCTCTGAACCACGCCTAACGATGTCGAGCCAAGAGCGGTTAGGAGTCGCAGACTGAGGGTCCTCGGCTCGGCCGCCCGGCTCACGAGGATGCGGTTCTGTATGACGGACGGCAGAAGCGAAACAGATGCTTTCAGTCCCTTCAGGCCGATGGAATCGGCGACGGTTTCGAAACCTTCCGCACCCGGCGCCAACAGGACCAGACGAGTGTCAGCCCGTCGGGCAATTGCCTGTTCGAGGCATTCCTGCAGGATCATTCCCCGGGCGCCGTCCGAAAAATTCTGCGCCTCATCGACGATCACCAAGTCGAAATCTATAGTTGAGACCGCCAGCAGAACTTGCAATCTTTCCTGGGTCAGAACGAATATTTGACGCTCGGGGGCCGCAGGGTCGATCGTTGGCACCGTCGAAACGCGAATGCCGACTTCATCGTTTAGCCGGCGCTGGATCGAGGCATAGACTTCCGAGAGAAGCGCACGTGTGGGCGCGACATAGACCGCCCGGAAGATGGCGGACCGTTCTGCGGTCCTGCAAAGGTGCTCGATGACTAGAAAGGACTTACCGGCCGATGTCGGCGCGGAAATAGCCAGCGCCGTATCCTGGCCAAGCCGATCCCAAGCACGTTTCTGGAAATCGGTAAGGGCAATTCGCTCGCTGCCGACGTCGATGCCATTTACCTCGCGTGAGATCGCCGCCCGTAGGGCCTGCCGAATTGTGGCGACTGGCTCATGCCGGGCTTCCGCGTACGTTAGGGCGGGGAAATTGCCTAGATCGGTCAAAAGGCGAAGGCTGGCGTCCACTGGAATGTCGTCGCGACCGATAAGAAGGGCGCCCAACGAGATCGCCTGGGCAAGCGCCCGCAGGGTCTCGTCGTCGGTCTGGGCGAACACCCCGGCGCAGTACATCAGGCGTAGTACATCCTGCCGATCCATCCCGCCACGGCGCGACTCTATCGTGTGGGGAAGTGTGGCAAAGGCGGCTTCCGCCTGAAGACGGTCGAAGTCGGATCGGAAGGCCTGGTGGGTCTCAAGCCGACGGGAAAGGTCCAGGGCGAAGGTCATGCGTCGGTGCTCTCGACCGGCGCGACGACGTCGAGATCCTCCGCCGACCCGGGTGCGTTCTCCTCCTCATCTTCAGACGCGGCTGGAATATCTTCGTGAGGAGGCTCCACTCCCATCGCCCGGTAAAAGGCTTTGCGAAGCACATTGACGTCCGGAACCGCCACAAGGAACAAAAGGGTCTTCGCGGTGTCAGCTCCTGACGCCTTGATATGCTTATTCGCCGCGCTGCGATGCCGTTTGTGATCTGTTCGGTAGAGGCCCGCGAAATGCTCCTCGTGCGCGTCCACGGGACCATCGGAGACGGGCAATTTGGCATTGAACCGGCGTTCGGAATAGCAGATCACTCCGACAGAACGTTCGCGTCTCGGTAGATCGGGTTTGCCGACGATGTCGAAGAAATCGAGCGCCGCTTCTCGGGCCGCGCCCTCCAGAGAGTCCAAATGCCCAAGGTCCGATACTAACTCATATTCGCGAAGGTACTGTTTCCGGTTGGCGAGAAATCCCGCGGCGGATTTGGCATAGTCCTTAAGGCCGGCGTTGGCGCTCCCGGCGAGCTTCGATTCCAGGAAAAAGATTGTCAGGGCGTCGCCTTCAAAAGTTGCGTGGATCCCGTCTAGGCCGTGGACCGGCATATTAGCGGAGGTTTTGAGCGCCATCTTTGCCGCGACCTGTGCCGCTGAAAGATGATGCTGAACGACGCAATAGGCGAGCACCTCGCCCAGTTCGCTAGCGCGCGACGGGCTGGTGGCGTTGAAGGTGATGAAGACGTCCCGCACGGCCTGATGCACCCGGGCGATCAATGTGAAATCCTTCTCGATCGCCGCCGTGTACTCGAGCCGCCGCTTTCGCGGCAGGGCATAGTACATGCACTGGCCCCACAGAAACTCCGCAAGGGCATCGATCTGCGGCTCGTCTTCGTTGAAACGCACATGAAGTAGTGCAGTCCGTGGCCCGTCGCCCTCGCATGGCGCGTCGTGCGCGACGGCGCAGGCGACATGCGCGCCTAACTTCGATGGATTGAGGAGGCTAGAGATCGCCTTTTGGATGTTCATGCCGGTGTTGCTGTCCAGGAAATAACTTGCACGCAGTGATTCGGATTACAGAATTCTAAAGGAGCGCAACAATTATCGCACTTCTATTCGCGATATGCTTCCGACCTGAGGCCTGTATTCGCAGGAAATGCGAGCCCCAAACGGAGTTTAGACTGCTTCGGGGAGGGCCCGACTCGAAAAACCGTGCTAGATGAAAGAAGTTCGAAGTCGTCCAGTTTAGTCTAGATACATCAGTGCGGGAGCGTAAAACAAGGTGGGGAAAAACATTGTCGTCTGCTGCGACGGTACGGGCAACCAGATCGAGCGCAATCTCTCGAACGTTTTGAAACTGTTCCGCATCCTGAAGAAGAATGAGGAACAGCGCGTCTATTACGACGCTGGCGTAGGCACGATCGGCGCCAGCAACGCATGGGCCCGTTGGCGGCAAAACACCAAATCGGTGTTTGAACTGGCCACGGGATATGGGCTCGACGCTGAAATCGCGGGCGCCTACGCATTCATCTGCCGGCACTACGTCGAAGGGGACGCAATTTTCCTCTTTGGCTTCAGCCGCGGTGCCTACACAGTCCGCGCCGTTGGGGGCCTGATCCACATGATCGGCCTGCTGCAGCCGGATCAGCTTAACATCGTTCGATATGCTGTAAGCTCCTATAAGCAGGCCAGCGACGAGAACGACCTAAACGTCGCCTGGCACTTCTCCAAAGTCTCTGGAGCCCGAGACGCTCGTATCAAATTTCTTGGTGTCTGGGATACGGTTGCGTCGGTCATCGTGCCGCGAAGGGACCGACTTCTGCCCCAGCTCCAGACACTGCCACATACAAGGACCAACCCGAGCGTCGAGGTCTTTCGCCACGCGATTGCGATCGATGAGCATCGTCGCATGTTCCGGCTGAACCGGTGGGTCGAACCACAGCCGTTTGTCGAAGATCCTTTCGACAAAACTGCGCCAGCAAAAGAGCAAGATATCAGGCAAGTCTGGTTCGCCGGGTGTCATTCGGATGTTGGTGGTGGCTATCCTGAAGAGGACGGCGCTATCTCTAAGTTTCCGCTCGACTGGATGATTGATGAAGCCACGGCGTTTGGACTGCAGATCAACTCTCGGATGCGGGAGCGCCTCGTCTTCGGAACAGGGGAGGGCGAGGGGAAGATGAACTTCGTGGGCCCGAATCCACTTGGGGCCGTGCACGATTCAGTGACGTGGGGCTGGAAGCCGCTCGAGTGGATTCCAAAATCGGTCAAATTGCGTGAATGGAAGCGAAAATCCGCCCTCGGTTTCTATCTTCCGCAGGCCGAGCCTCGCATGATCGAGAAACAGGAGCCGCGGCCGTTTGTTCATCAGTCGGTTCTGGATCGGAAGGCAGCCATCTTGGGATATAAGCCAGAGAATTTTCCAACGGCGTTCGATGTTGAGCCTTATGGTGACCTTATGAAAGATCGCCTGGCAAAAGAAGCCGGCAGTTAGGGTAGAGAGTCGTAACGTCTCCAAGTTCACGATTGCAGGGGGATGCAGATGGCGAAAAAGAGCAGTCCCGTTAAGAAGGGTGAAAAGGCTGTCGCGGTGGCCCTGTCACCTGCTGAGACGCGAGACGTCTACGCCTCTCGACGGTTCCTGGATGGGGTGACGCAGAAGAAGCTCGGCCTCAAGGTCCGCTTCGACACATATTACAAGGACCCCCTTGTCGCGAAGAATAATCCCGGCCTGGAAATCGATGACGATTTTTATGTGCCTTGGGAGCCACGCATTGGCGACGGCCCCACAAGTGCGAGGTTCGCTATTGTCGATTACGACAGCACCAGAAATACGTTGGAAGAACCGGCCAAATGGAGCGTCGGCGAGAAGGTTTTTCTCGATCCGAAGGGGCGTAGGATCGATCGAGCGTTAAAAGAAACCGCTCACTTCCGCCAGGTCAGCACTTGGGCAATTCTGCAAAGCACACTTGATTTCTTCGAGAGCCCAAGCGGCCTCGGCCGGCGCATCTCTTGGGCGTTCGAAGGCAATCGGCTTCTGGTCACGCCAAATGCCGGTTACGGCGCAAATGCCTATTATGATCGCCAGAGCAAATCGCTCCAGTTCTACTATTTTGACGACGACAACGGTCAGCGTATTCACACCTGCTTGTCCAGCGATATCGTCAATCACGAGTTTGGTCATGCACTGCTGGATGGCATTCGGCCTTATCTTCTGGAAGCGGTCTCACCACAGACAGGTGCCTTTCACGAATTCCTGGGGGACTTGACCGCAATCTTGATGACGCTGCGGAACAATTCGTTCCGTAAGGAGCTTGCGGCCAGGACCAAGGGCCACTTGAAGACGAAATCCGGTGACGAACTCATCGCATCTGTCGCCACAGAGTTCGGCAACGCCGTGTCAGGACAACCATACCTTCGTAGTGCGGGTAACGAGCATTTTCTGGGCGAATACAAGGATGAGATCGAACCTCACGCGCTCTCGGAGGTGATGACCGGAGCGATGTTCGACATCTTCGTTGCCTTGACCGAGCAATATCTCAAACGAGAGCGCAGCGACGGGGAGACACACACTCCGGCTCAATCGCTACAATATGCGGTCGCTCAGATGCAGATAATTGCCATCCAGGCGCTTGATCTTTTGCCGCCAGTCGAGGTTACGTTCAACGACTACGCGCGCGCTGTCTTGCGCAACCTCGCGATCGCAAACCCAACTGATCCCACCAACTATCGCGAGATGATCGCGGACATTTTCGTCCACCGCGAGATCATGACCGCAGAGGAGAGAACCGACCTACTGGTGCGCGCGCCCTTGTACGATCGGATGCCAGGAACAATTTCGCACGACCCGGAGCTTATCGGGAGTTCGCGTGCAGCGGCCTATCGCTATCTCGATGACAACCGCGACAAGCTCTTCATTCCCGACCATGTCGACATCATGGTCGATGAGGTCTTCACCTCCGAGAAGATGGTCGGTCCAGGCCTCTTCCAGCCCAAACAGATCATCCTCCAATATCTGTGGCGCGAGAACTTGGCGTTAGCGGGCACGCAGTTTGGCTCCTTTAGTGGCAAGACGACCAGCCTGCTCTGTGGCGGGACGATGGTCTTCGACGTCAATGGCAGCCTGCTTTATTGGGCGCGCAAGCCAGGCAGCGAACCCTTTGCCACCGCAAGCGTGGCGATGGAGAAGATAAAATCGCGCAAAAAACTCTTTGGCACCGAGCAGGTGGCCTTGGCTGAACTCGAGGCTGGCAAGCAGCGCAGGCAGGAGTATCTCGATGCACTTGCCAGACGCATCGAGGAGGGGATGGTTGGTGAAGAACTTGCCGGCCCCGAAGGTCTTGTTGGAAGCCTTACACCGCCACTGATCGCGCGCGAAGTTGACGGCTCAGTTCGGTTTGAGCTCTCGCCGCACTTTCATGTTTACGATGCCGATGATTCCAGCCTGGGAGCGCTTAGATGGCAAATGAGCTCCTGATCCGCCTTTATGATGTCGGTCTGGGCGACTGCATCTATGTTCGCATCCCCGGCAAAACCGACAAGAAGGAAGATGCATTCCATATGCTGATCGACTGCGGCACCTGGAGCGAAGGGAAGCTTCTTGCCGCAGCGATGAAACAGCTCGAGAGCGAGTTGCCAGACGCACAGGACGGAAAAAAGCGGCTCGATCTTGTCGTTGTCACGCACGAGCACAAGGATCACATAGCGGGCTTCGATCCCAAGCTATTCGAGAACATGAAGGTCGGCGCGGTTTGGATGAACTGCGCCATGGATCCCAAACATCCGCAGGCGGGAAAGACCCGAAAAATTAGAGGGGTCGCTGAGCAGGCCATGCGGGGGCTTGCCGCGCTTGGGCCGAGTCTGAGCCCTCGCGCAAGCGAGCTCTTGTCAGTTTTCCAGATTGACAACAAAGGCGCCATGCAGACCTTGCGCAAGACGCTGCTCGATGGCGGAGAGCCGACCTATGTGCATGCCGGCGAAACCAACGAAACACATGGCATTGAACTCCATAAAGCGAAAATCAACATCCTTGGCCCGGAGGCTGATTTCGATCGTTATTATCTCGGCGCGACCGCTCAGCGAACATTGAAGGGCGTGCTGGGAGCGGCCGCGTTCGACGCGGAAAAAGAGTTTGATGCCACTGCAAAAGCGCAAGAGCCGCCTTTGCCCCGCAATATCAGCCCGGCCTCTTTTCGCGCCCTTCGTGCCCGCATGCAGTCGAACGCTTTGGCATTCGCGGAACTGGATGGCACTTTGAAAAACAATTCCAGCATCGTTCTGCTGATCGAATGGAACAAGAAGCGCCTGCTGTTTATCGGGGACGCCGAATGGCACGGCGACTTCAAAGAGGGCAAGATGAATGGCTCATGGAACGTGATGTGGAACGAGCGCCGAGATCTGCTCGGCAAAACAGTCGACTTCCTCAAGATCGGCCATCATGGCAGTGAAAACAGCACACCCTGGGACATGGGCAAAGGAAAGCCCAGCGAAGCGACTGCGATCCTGGATGCAATCCTGCCGGTACCGGCGGCCGGCCAGCAGTCGAAAGCGACAGCGGTCGTGTCGACCGAACGAGGGAAATACCGCACGATTCCGCGCGGCCTGTTAATGACGGAAATTGCTCGGCGGGTTGGCGATACCCGAATTTACAAGCCTGATCTCGAACACTTCAAACCGAAGGATCCCGCGGACTTTGAGACCTATGAGAGGGAATGGCTGGATAAAGCTCAGCCATTACGCACTGACTTCGAGCGGATTAGGGAAGGAAAGGGCTTTATCGACGTGGTTTTGAGCTGACAATTACGGCGTGCACGCTGGCCAATTTTGTCAGCTATTGCACATGAACATAGGACATTTCGGTACCCATTGGCAGCTTCGCGCGTGAACTCGACTGAAGCCGATGTGCCGGCTGAAGATGCATCGTCAGAACGGGCGATTGAACCCGTCATGGCTCTATCGATTATCGACTAGATTGAGCTTGTCGAAGAAAATACGATTACGCTTTTTGGCGTCGCTGAGCATCTTCGTGTAGTCCATAACCTCGTAGTAGACCCTGTGATTGGCGTGATAGCCGTAGAATCCCTGCTTGTCCGGCGTCATTGTGGCATTGAAGTCAGTGAGAACTTGCCTGAGTTTTGGCGTTAAGTCTGCCACCACGAAAATCGTGGCCGGAATATCTGCGTTCGCGATTGGGATCGCTCGACCCTTATGTAGGTACTTACCGCCGCGGATCGCGTTGATCACTTTTGCGGCCTGAAGAACGGGGTTCTCATCACCCGCATACTTGTTGCGCCCCGGTTGCTTGAACTCAATCACAATGATTGAGTTCAGCGGATGCTCGTCGTCGGGCCGCTCACCGCTGAAAATAATTTTTTCATCAAAGATGACGATGTCGCCTCTCTGCTTATCCTTCGAATCTACGACTGACAGCGCGTTGTTTCGCTTATCGGACGAAATGAACGAATGGAATGTGAGGCGCTCGTCGATCATCCAGAGATTCTGCTCGCTGGAGGGGATATCTTCAGAGCTATGCTGCATTGGAAATACGAGCTGATGCACGACCTTTTCGAGCGGGTAGTTCTTCTTGTCCTCAGGCAACTTGACTGCGCGTTCGAGGAAATCAAGGATGATCCGTCTGTGCTGAACGTACTGGGCTAAGGCTGACACTCCAAGCTCATTGTACCGGTCCAGGAATTCGGTGAACTCCTTGTGGTATGACTCGTAATCGGTGATCTTGCTCGCCTCGCGAATGATGCGAGTGCTGTCTTTCTTGAGTTCAGTCTCCCGCAAGAACAGTTCCCGGTGGAGTATGCCTTCCATCTCAGACCGAGACGGTGTCGGAGTGATTTTGTTTAAGAAGCTGCCGGCGTGCTTGAGAAGCATCCGATATTGTGGCGCCTCTTCTTGCACGTACCGACGAATCCTATCGAGCTTGACAGAGTTGATGGTCTCGATGACATCCTTCAGATCGTCCTCCACGAACGCTAGTGCCGAAGCGCGTATATCCGTTTTTGGAATGAGCTTGTGATCCGAGAGGGGAAGTTCAAGCTCGGCATCATCAGGATTGCCGAACTCGAAATCGGTACGATTGGTGTTGACGTGTTCGGTGAGGTAAGGGCTCTGGACGATGCCAAGGTAGAAAAACGCCTTGCCGTCGTAGTCCTCAAGCCGGGATGTCAGATTTGGAAGATGGTCTGCTAGGCGGTCGCTGAGGACTGACCGTTGATCCGCAGCGTAGACAAGCTTGTGCTTGGTCGCCCGTGAGGTGGGAAGTCGGAAACCATGTAAAGTGAATGAGTATCCACCGACTTCGAAGGGATAAGCCGAAGCCGTGGCCTTATAGTCTCTTTCAAAAATTTCTTTGAGGTTATGCTTGAGCCCAAGGTCGTTAACCTGAGCCGCCGGACACTCCTCGTCCATCAGTACAAGGATGAAGTGTTCGATGAGTTTCTGGATAAGCACTTCCGAGGTGCGGGGGCACTGCCCGTGATATTCCGGCCTTAGTTCCACAAGCTCGATTGTTGTGCCTGTCGCATGTCGCGTGACAGATTTGGGGAGGCCGCGCAGGTCGTCTACATCGTAGTTCTCGTCAAAGGTGAAAGCTCGAGTGAGCAATGCGCCGTCGTCATCCTTGAACGTGCTTTCGATGCGCGCAAATGCAAAGGCCTTGAGCCAGGTGAAGCGACCCAAGCCCTTGCCGCCTCGGCTCAGTTTGTGTGGCGAGAACGCAGTATTAAAAGAGTCGTAGTTGGCATCGTCGAGACCGATGCCGTTATCAATGACTTTGAACCCGCTGATCGGCGGAACTTCCAGGTCGAGTTGACGGCCGTCGCGAACGACCTCGACCGTCATGCGTCCGGGCGTACCCGTCGGCAGTTTCGCTTCCTTGATTGCCTGAAACGAGTTCATGACTGCTTCGAACAATGGCAGCAATGGGCGCCACTGCAGTACGGTGGTCTGCCGTACCTGGTTAGCGATATTTACACGGATAGACATTAGCCGCCGTTGCCCCTTGCGCCGTATCCTACCACTAGATGAACATTCAGGCCGCGCAAGTGATACCAGGTTCTCCTTTTACACACAGCGGTGTCATCAAGACAGAACCGGGCGGAAAGACCTCGGACCCTTATAGGCATCTCAGTGCGAGAATGACGCGAACCATACTCGATGTTCATGCTTCGTGCTTCGAAAGTCGCATAAAAAGGCAGTCTGGAACTCAACGGCGGCTCATTGGTTTTGCGGGTTCAGCTCGTGGAAAAGGTCCGTCGGCCTTCCGTGAATGCGGGTTTCCGCATCGCCTACCTCGATTTGGTCGATGACTGCCGGACAGGCGAGGCGGAGCCGTATCTCGCCCGAGAGCACATTCGCGCGCATGATTTCGACGAACGCGCCTATCTTTTCATCCGCAGTGAGAAACCTGCGTTTGACGGATGCAGTGGTGCTACGCTTGTGGAGCCCGGGGCGTCTCTATGCGGCAATCCTTCATCGTGAGCCGATGCTATTGTGCAAGTTTCGCAGCACTGCGGGTGGCGATATCGCCCAAGACAGCATGAAGAAGCGTTCCAACTTCCTGTTCGGCGACCCCGGGTGCAATTCCTGATTCGGACAGTTGAACGAGAATTGCCTTGGCGGTGTTGCGCCAGAAGGCGTTCGCGTCCTTCCCGTTCTTGGATTCCAGGACCCGGGCGATCCCTTCGACCAACTTCCGCCGCCGATGCAGCGGAAACGCGCTTATGTTTGAATCACACATCGATCACCTCACCCCTTCAGTCGCGCGAATAAGCATTGGCGGGTGAGAAAATTTGGTTAACAGCGCTTTTGGACAATGGTCAGCAATGGAATAAAGCGTCTACCCAACAAGCCAAGAGGTGTGCCACGTGTTGATGATCGGCGCGTGCTGAACGGCATCTTCTGGGTGCTGCGCTCCGGTGCTCCATGGCGCGACCTGCCTCAGCGCTATGGCCCGTGCACCACCTGTTGCAACCGCTTCGTCCGATGGCGAAAAGCAGGTGTGTGGCTGCGCAGTAACGAGTCTACGGCCTAAGGTTTGCGGAGCCTCACGCCGGCGCGGCTGCCGTTCTCCGGGATGAACTCGACGCCGGCGGCCTAGAGGGCGATGCGCAAGGCAGCAACGGTTCGCTCTTGTGTGGAGCCCTGTCGGGCCGCGACATCTACTTAATGTCTATTCTAGACAGTCGCCGCGACCATAACTTTTGATAACAGGTCAGGGTCGCGGGATGCCGAGCCGCTTGAAATACCGGGTTACGTCCGGATGCTCGCGATCGTCCCGCCTCAACCGCGCAAGCGCGTCATCATCGCCGGCGAGCGCCATAGCCAAACCGGGAGCGCTTATTCTCCACGGAGCACCGGGCATTGTCTGGTTGTGAAGACGGTGCTTGATCACCAGCCGCCTGAGTGTGTCTTCGCTTACGTTGTAGTCGTACCTGAACAGATCAATGGCCCTCTGGACCGTGATCGCCTCTGCCCGTGGGATCTAGAGCGGCCGAAGCCGTTCGCCTGTTGCCGGCGCTGTTTTGACACGGCGCGCATTGGTCATTCGGCCCGTCGCGCTTTTCTGCGGCCCGCCGTTTCGCCCGACATCAGGGAACGAT
>NZ_JAMYME010000060.1:0-22606 GCF_040318345.1 Mesorhizobium sp. M1169
CCCCCCCGCCCGGGCACTGCCAAGCTCTGTTTTTTTTGGTGGGGCCCATTTAAAATAATCCCCCCTCTTCCTTAGCTGGAGCCCCCAAACCGCTGGGTGACGGGGGGTCCACCCCCCCGCACCGCTGGTGGATCACTCGAAGTCCTTGACGTTCTGCAGCGTCACCAGTCCGGCGCCGGTATCCACATTGGCCTCGACGGGTTCCCCGCGGATGGCCTTGACGACGGTGTCGATGCCAAGCTCACCCATTTTCGCTGGAAATTGAGCTACGCTGGCGTCCTCCGCTCCCGACTTGATCGCTTCGATCTCACCGCAGCACGCGTCGAAGCCGACCACTATGAGGTTGTCGTTGGCAATGCCGGAATTGCTGATCGACTTGACCGCGCCAGGGATCGGCGGACCGCAGGCCGAGTAGATCGCCTTGAGATCGGGATTGGCGGTGAGGATGTCTTCGGTCACTGACGTGCCAAGTTCCAGCGTGCAGTTGGTTGCGCCCTTGCCGACGACATCGACCTTGACGTCGCCCAATCCCTCCATCATGCCCGTGACCCGGTCATCCAGAGCCGGCACCCCGGGAACGCCTTGCAGGATACCGATCTTGTCACCGCTCTTGAGCACCGTTTTAAGATACTCTCCGGCGATCTTGCCGCCGTTGAGGTTGTTGGTCGAGACCAATGCCGTCTGGCCTTTCCAGTTGGGAATGCTGTTGTCGACGAGAACCACCTTGATGCCGGCGGCCACCGCCTTGTCGAGCGCCGGCGCGACCGTCGGGTCGACCGGCGTGATTGCCAGCCCGTTGACGCCCTGCGTGATCATGGACTCGATCAGTGCGATCTGACCTTCGATGTCGGTAGCCGCCTGGCCCTGGCCAGTGACCAGTTCGATCTCCGGATGAGCGGCCGCGTATTTCTTGGCGGCGTCCTCCATGGTCGAGTAGAACGGCACCGGGAATTTCGTAATCAGGCCAACCTTGATCTTGTCTGCGGCCGAAGCCGGCACGGAAAACGCAACAGCGATCACCAGCCCTGCGAACAGTTTTCGGTTCATTGGCATTGTATTCCTCCCTTGGATTGAGACGCCTCCCGGCGGGAGACGCTTCAGGCATTTGCGGACCTGAAAGGTCCCCAAATTTCGAACGGGTCAGGCTCCAACGATCATGGAAACCAGTTCCTGTTTGTTGCCTTTGGTCGGCACCAGTTCGCCGACCCTGCGGCCCTGGCGAAGCACCACCGCGCGATCGGCGAGCTCGACGACGTGTTCCATGTTGTGAGTGATCAGGATGACGGCATTGCCCTGGTCGCGGAGCGCAGCGACCAGATTGAGCACCTGGCGTGATTCACGCAGGCCGAGTGCGGCGGTCGGCTCATCCAGAATGACAACCTTGCGGGCGAACACGGTCGAGCGGGCCACGGCGATCGCTTGCCTTTGACCGCCAGACATCATGGCGACGACGGCATCCAGCCGCGGCAACGCAACCTTGAGTTTTGCCAGCAGAGCACGGGTCTCGGCGTCCATCCGGCGCTGCTGCAGAAATCGCAGGCCGCGCGGAAGCCATTGCGGGCCAGCCAGCTCGCGACCGGCAAAGAAGTTCTGTCCCGGTGTCAGATTGTCGAACAGCGCCAGATCCTGATAGACGGTCTCGATGCCGGCGAAGCGCGCATCCGCAGGGGAGCGTATCTGCGTTGGCGCACCGTCCAAAAGGATCGCGCCGGCATCGAGTTGGTGCACCCCGCTGATGCATTTGGTCAGCGTCGATTTACCCGCGCCATTGTCGCCGAGCAGGCCGACGATCTCGCCGCGCCGCACCTCGATGCTGACATCGTCGAGGGCCAGAACCGAACCGAAACGCTTGGTAGCACCGTGTACCGCCAGCACGGGATTGTCCGCCGTGACCGCGTGATCGGCGTTATCCGCAGCGGCGCTCATGACTGCCTTCCGGCTTGCAGGACACGCACACGCCCTTCGAGGTAATTGCGCAGCACGTCGGACTCGACCGCGATCACGATGACCACGCCGATGACGATGAGCTGGAAAAAGACATTGACGTTGAGCAGGTTGAGCGCGTTGCGGATAACGCCGATCATGATGGCGCCGATCAAGGCATGGCCGAGGTGGCCGCGGCCGCCAAGAAAGCTGGCGCCGCCAATGATCACCGCCGCGATCGTGTCCAGTTCCAGCAGATTGCCGAACAGCGGCGAACCGGCGTCGGTGCGGCCGGCAAGGATGACGGAACCGATGCCGGCGCACAGCCCTGAGATGACATAGACCGAGACCAGCACCCAGGACACGGGAATGCCCATGCGCAGCGCGGCGTCGGGCCGGCCGCCGACGGCATAAATCCAGCGCCCCCAGACCATGGTTTTAGCCATGACGGAAAGAACCGCGGCAACGCCCGCAACGACGAAAATCGATCCAGGCAGGCCCCAGACCGCCTCGCGGCCAAGCGCATCGATCGAATCCGGCATGCCAGGAATGGCGCGGCCATCGGACAGTTGCAGGGCCAGCCCCTTGGCGATGCTCAATGTCGCCAGCGTGATGATGAAAGGATGCGGCAGCCGGCCGAAGACGTAGAAGAGCCCGTTGATGGCGCCGACCGCGGCACCGCAGCCAACCATCACGGCGATCACGATGATGGCGGGAGCGCCGGCATGAAAGCTCAGCGCGCCGACGACGGAAGCCAGCGCAAGGTTCGAGCCGACGGAGAGATCGATGCCGCGTGTCAGGATGACCAGATGCTGGCCCATCGCGACAACCGAGATGACGGCCGTCTGGGCGAGGATGTTGCTGAGATTGCGTCCCGTCAGGAAATAGGGCGACAGAAAGCTGAGGACGGCGATCAGCAGCACCAGGATGACCACCGGACCAGCGCTCAGCAGCATCAGGCCGAGCGCAAGGCCGGGAACGGCTTCTGACTTCCTCGATGCCGGCAACGCGGCCTCGCCGACAGTCGTGCCGGTGTTTCCCGTTTCAGGCAAATTTCCCCTCCCCGCCGCGGCTTGTACGAGCCGCGTCGTCAAAAACTCAATTCGTGTTCAGGTCCTCTTCTTATCGATAAAAAACAACCGGCCAGGCCGGGTCAAGTTGTTTTTTATGGATAAAGTTCATGCTAAAAGGACAAGCTATAGTTCCCAAGGAAAATCCGATGAGAACCGACACCGTCTACAAGAAGGCCTTCAATCGGGCTGCGAATATGCTGCGCGACGGGCAACTGGCCGGTGAACTTCCTTCCGAAAATGAGCTTAGACGGCGAATGTGCGTCAGCCGCACAACCGTCAGAAAGGTTTTGCGGGAACTGGTTCACCGCGAACTTATCACCGAACGCCACGGCCTCAGGTCGACGGGCCGCCCGGTCAGCGACAACGATTACTATCCGGACGCCGAAACCACACCTCGCGCCAAGCATGTCGAACAGCAATTCATGGAGTGGATGCTGCGGGGTGACACCAGGCCTGGAACCAGCATCAATGAGCTCGAGCTTGCGCGCCAATTCGGCGTTGCGACCAACGGAATTCGCGAATTCCTGATCCGCTTCAGCCGGTTTGGGCTGATCGAGAAAAGGCCGAATACAGGCTGGCTTTTCAAGGGTTTCACCGAAGACTTTGCGCTTGAGCTCTTCGAGATCCGGGTGATGTTCGAACTGCGTTCGGCGCAACTATTTTCACTACAGCCGCACAGTTCTCCCCTATGGTCGAAACTCGCTGCGCTCAAGATGGCGCATGCCGACCTGCTGGAGCGAATTGAAGGCCGTTTTCATGACTTCTCCGGCCTGGACAACCGGTTTCACCGGCTCATAAACGAGGCATCACCGAACCGCTTCATCGATGATTTCTACGACATCATCACGTTCATTTTTCACTACCACTATCAGTGGAACAAGCAGGACGAAAAGCAGCGCAACCAGGCGGCAATCCTCGAGCATCTCGCCTATATCGATGCGCTCGAAAGCCGCGAATCTGAACGGATTGAGCGGGCCTGCCGTGCGCACCTGGCGTCGGCAAGAGCAACGTTGACGCGTTCGCTTATCGGACTTGTTGAATGATGTAGTCGACCCGCCCTTCAAGGGAACCGACGCATCCTCTGGAACGCGTCGGAAGCAAACGCTTACGCGTGACGGATTTCCGTTCCCAGCACCTTCAAACATTCGCGGATGAACGCTGCAAGGGCCGTCCAGCCCTTTGCCGAAACCATCGTGCCATCCACATATGCCTCCGTTGGAGACAGGTCGATATAGGTGCCGCCCGCAAGCGTCACTTCGGGCTCGCAAGCCGCCAGTGCGCCGACCTTCTTGCCACGCACGACGCCGTCCACCGCAATCAGGATCTGCACGCCGTGGCAGATCGTGAAGATCGGCTTCTTGGTTTCGTGGAAGTGGCGCACCATCGCCTGCACGCGCTTGTCGGTGCGGATGTATTCGGGCCCGCGACCGCCGGCGCAGTAAACAGCGTGGTATTGCTCCATCTGCTTCTCAGCGTCGGAAAAGGTCTTGTTGATCAGCGCATAGTGGCCGAGCTTTTCGGTGTAGGTCTGATCGCCCTCGAAATCGTGCAGCGATGTTTTGATCAGGTCTCCGGCGCTTTTGTCTGGGCACACGACGTGCACGGTGTGGCCCACCGCTTCCATCGCCTGCTGGTAGACGAAGATTTCGTATTCCTCGGTGAATTCACCGGTCAGCATCAGGATCTTTTTGCCTGGCATGGTACTTCCTTTCCTGTGACAACGGCCGGGCGAGACCTGTACTCGCCTGGTAGGTTTGAGTTTCTAGAAGGGTGAATCGGGGAAGTAGTCTTCGTTGGCACTGGCCTGCGTGATGACCGTCAACGGCGGGTACGGGGACATCGGGACAGTCTCAGTCGAACGCCAACAACAAACGGTCGCGGGAATGCTCGATATGGCGACGCATCGCCTGCTCGGCAGCGGCAGGATCGGCCGCAGCGAAAGCGGCCAGGATGGCCTCATGCTCGTCAAGCGCCTCCTCGGTGACGCGCGAATGGAACATCAGACGGAATATGTGGAAGTGGGTGTGCTGGTGCGCCAATGTCTCGCGCACGAGTTCGTTGTTGGCGAATTCCATGACCTTGTCATGGAAAATGGCATCCTGGCGGGCGAAGTTGGAATACCGCAGGCGCTCGTCCTTGCCCTCACGGCGCGCCATGACGCCGGCCGACTTCTGAAGCTGCGCGAGCTTTACCTCGTCCATGAGCGCGGCTGCCTTGGCTGCGCCATGAGGTTCGAGCAGCAGGCGAAGCTCATAAAGTTCGTCAAACCGCCGTTTCGTGATCTGCGGCGCAGCGCGGTAACCGATCAGATGCGTCTTCAGCACCAGGCCTTCGCCTTCGAGCCGGCCGAGCGCCTCGCGGATCGGCGTGTGGGATACGTTGAATTCCTTGACCAGGCTGTCGACGGTGATGCGCGAGCCCGGCGCAATCTTCAGGGACATGAGTTGCGCAAAGATCGCTTCGTAGACGTCCTCAACCAGGCTGCTGGAGCGCTGGATACGCCCGCCGGCGAGGTTCGCTTCGTCTAGACTGGGTAAGTTCATGGCCTGCATGTTTTGCCTCTTGACACATTGAGTTGCTAACACGATGCTCCGGCCAATGCAATCCTATATCCTATACGATTTTATCGAGGATATCATTTGCGGCAGCTAGGAGACAAAGCAATCGAATTTGCAGTGGCCTTGCTGGAACAGCGTGCCGCCCTGGCAGCCCGTGCTTCCTCACCTGCTGAACGGACCGCCAGCGTTGCGGACGATGGTTCGGCACGTCGATACGCAACCGCGTTGCGAGACGGGTTTTACATCGAACCCGGCCTTGGGGCCGAGTTGAACGCCATCTCGCATTCCAATCCAGACATCATCACAGGATGCAGGTCATGAGCCTTTTCGCTGCCCTAAGGCTGCCGCGCGAAATCCTCTTCGGGAAGGGCCAACGCCACGTCATCCCGGTTGTCGCGGCCAGGCTCGGGCGTCGCGCGCTTGTCTGCACCGATGAACGTTTTGCCGCAACGGGCCCGTTCGCAGAGATTGTCGCGGCGCTGCGAGCCGCCTCGATAGACGTACTGGTGCATGACCGTGTGCTGCCCGACGTTCCTCGGGACACCGTTGCGGTCTGCGTCGAGGAAGCACGGAAGTTCGCGCCCGACATGGTGATCGGCATTGGCGGCGGCAGCTGTCTCGACATGGCCAAATGCGCCGCGCTGCTCATCAGTCACGGCGGTCAGCTCCAGGATTACTACGGCGAGTTCAAGGTGCCCGGCCCGACGCTGCCGCTGATTGCGGTGCCGACGACAGCCGGCACGGGCTCTGAAGTGACCCCGGTTGCCGTGATCTCGGATCCGGATCGCACACTGAAGGTCGGCATCTCCAGCCCGTATCTGATCGCGGCCGCGGCCATCTGCGATCCTGAACTGACGATGACATGCCCGCCGGGATTGACGGCAATCGCAGGCGCCGATGCGCTGACGCATGCAATCGAGGCCTTCACCGCCGCCAGGCGTGGGACCGATCCCGGCCTTCCGCAGAACCATGTCTTTATCGGCAAAACCGCCTTGACCGATCACTTCGCCCTGCTGGCGATCAAGCTGCTTGGCCGAAGCCTTGAAACGGCATGCCGCCAGCCCTCTGACGAGGACGCCCGGGCCGACGTGATGATGGGCGCACTTGCAGCCGGCTGCGCGTTCGGAACGGCCGGCACGGCGGCAGCGCACGCCGTGCAATACCCGGTCGGCGCGATAACCCATACCGCTCACGGATTGGGTGTCGCCACCATGCTGCCATTCGTCATGAAGTACAACAAAACAGCCGCAGCGACCGAGATGGCCGAGATCGCCAACGCGCTCGGCCTCGATGGAAAAGGCCGGACGCCCGAAGAGTTGGCCGACGCGACCATTGGCGAGGTCAGTCGGCTGTTTGGGGCAATCGGGATCACCCCCACGTTGGCCGAGCTGGGGCTGCCCGCCGATAGGCTCGATTGGACGGCGGAACAGGCGATCGGTATCGAGCGCCTCATCAAGAACAATCCGCGGCCATTCGATTTGAGGTCCATGCGACACCTGGTCCAGGCCGCCTTTGATGGCGACCTCGCCAGCTGCGTCATGTAAACGATCGGGAATATCGAGATGAACACGTTTTCACAGGTTCTGTCGGATGATCAGGGCGTCAGCGACTTCCACACAATTTCGCACCGGCTGTATATTGGCGGCCAATGGCGGCAGTCCGCGGATGGCAGGGTGATTCCGGTCGTCGATCCTTCGACCGAGGCTGTCATCGCGGCCGTACCCGATGCGACCTTGAAGGACGCGGCCGCCGCCGTTGACGCCGCTGCCAAAGCAGCCGACGGCTGGCGAACAACGCCGCCGCGAAAGCGTTCCGACATCCTCAGACGCTGCTTTGAGCTGATGACGGAACGATCGGAGGCACTGGCTATTCTCATCGCATTGGAAAACGGCAAGGCCCTGCGGGATGCCCGCGGCGAGATCGCTTATGCCGCGGAATTTTTCCGTTGGAATGCCGAGGAGGCCGTTCGCATTACCGGTGAATTCGGTACTGCGCCTTCCGGCACCAATCGCATTGTGGTCGACTACGAACCCGTCGGCATCTGCATCCTGATCACGCCCTGGAATTTTCCTGCCGCGATGGCGACGCGCAAGATCGCGCCGGCACTTGCCGCGGGATGCACGGTGATCCTGAAGCCAGCCAGTGAGACACCCCTCACCGCCTATGCGCTCGCCGCGCTCTACCAGGACGCGGGCGTTCCACCAGGGGTGGTCAACGTCCTGACAACCTCCAGTCCCGGGCCTTTGACAGCCGCCATGCTGGCCGATCCGCGGGTGCGCAAACTCTCCTTCACCGGTTCGACGGGTGTGGGTCGCGCTCTGCTGGCAGAGGCTGCCAGGCATGTGGTTTCGTGTTCCATGGAGCTGGGCGGCAACGCACCGTTCATTGTGTTCGACGACGCCGATCTCGAAGCGGCGCTCGATGGTGCAATGGTGGCCAAGATGCGCAACGCCGGCGAGGCCTGCACGGCCGCAAACCGCCTCTATGTGCAATCCGGCATCTACGAAGCCTTCTGCGATGGCCTCGAGAAGCGGATGTCGTCGCTCAAGGTCGGCCCTGGCACTGATCCGGACACGGAATGCGGGCCCATGATCACGAAAAAGGCGGTCGAGAAGATAGACCGCCTTGTCGTCGACGCGGTCACACGCGGCGCGCGGGTCATGTGCGGCGGCTCAGTCCTGTCCGGGCGCGGTTTCTTCTATCCTCCGACGGTGCTTCGCGACGTGCCGGGCGACGCAAAGATGGCGCATGAGGAGATATTCGGGCCGGTGGCGCCAATCTCGAGCTTCGAAACGGAGGCCGAGGTCATCGCACGCGCCAATGACACCGAATATGGGCTTGCTGCCTACATTTACACGCGCGATCTGGCGCGCGGCATGCGGGTGGCTTCCCGCATCGAGGCCGGGATGATTGCTCTCAACCGCGGGCTGATGTCTGATCCGGCAGCTCCCTTCGGCGGCGTCAAGCAAAGTGGGCTCGGCCGCGAGGGAGGGCAGCATCACGGCATTGCCGAGTTCATGGAGGCGAAATACCTCGCCGTCAGCATGTGAGCTGAAGAAGAATGCAAGGCGATCCCTTTCGCATCCGCGACCACGTTGCTGATTTTGACCAAATCGTGCAGGACATTGTTGACCGCAGCGAGGTCGCCCGCGCCGCCATTCCGATGGCCGCCGACGTGGCCTACGGACCGGATCCGACCGAGACCATGGACCTGTTCTTTCCCGCGGGCAAAAGAACGGCGCTACCGGTGCACATCTTTGTCCATGGCGGCTACTGGAGAATGTTCTCCAAGCGCGACTATTCATATATGGCGACGACGATTACCCAAGCCGGGGCCATCGCCGTCATCCTCGATTATGCTCTGATGCCCAAGGTCCGAATGGCGAGGATCGTCGACCAGGTGCGCCGCGCCAAGCAGTGGGTCCTGGCCAACATCGCCGATCATGGCGGAAGCCCGGCGGCCCTGACTGTCAGTGGTCATTCGGCAGGAGCCCATCTTGCAACGTTTCTGTTCGAGGGCGAGCATACCCCCTCGAATGTGAGGGCAGCCCTTCTCCTGAGCGGACTCTATGATTTGAAGCCGCTCCAGGATTCCTTTCTCGCCAACGAGATTGGAATAACCGACGAGGAAGTCGCCATGTTCACACCGCTCGCCTGTCGGCATGATGCTCAAACCAATGCGGCGGTTCTGGTCGGAGCCAACGAGACGCCACCCTTCCATCAGCAAGCCGATCGATTCAAAGCAAGCTTGCTGAGGCAGGGATCGTTGGTAACGTCGCATGTGCTCCCGGACCGCAACCACATGGACAGTGTCAGAGATCTTGGCGTGCCGGGGACCGAGGCTGGCGATTGCCTGGCAAAACTGATCGCCAAGGCCTGCTGACTAACTCGGGTTCTCCAGGCGATTTGTTTTGCGCCACTCCTCGTACTCTCCGCGGGCATCGTCATGCAGCGGATAGTAGCGTTGCAACGGCCCGCCCTCCATGAGCTTCGCTCGCGAAAACTCCTCCCAATCATGATGCTTCTGTGATTCTTCGATCACCTTCGGGGCCATCACGACGGGAAGCACCACCACCCCGTCGTCGTCGGCGACGATGATGTCGCCCGGGATCACCGTGACACCGCCGCAGGCAATCGGAACGTTGACGGCATTGGGATAGATGCTGGTCTGCACATGATAGTTTGGCGTCCAGCCGCGCAGCCATAGGGGCAGGTCGAGCTTTTCGACATTGGGCCGGTCGCGCATGCACCCATCGATGACGATACCGGCCCCGCCCCTGCCCTTGAAATACGTCGACATCATATCGCCGAAGACGCCCGAGCTCATGTCGCCGCGCGCGTCGACCACAACCACATCGCCCTCCTGCGCGTGATAGAGCACGTGCCGGTGCAGCTGTGTCTCCGGATCGGCATATTCTCCTTCGGTGAAGAGGTCCGGCCGCTGCGGCAGGAACTGCAGCGTCAGCGCCGGCCCGACGATCGACTTCCCGTGGTTTTGCGCCACCGGACCGACCATGTGCGGATTGCGGAAACCCATATGGCCAAGCGTGCCGGCAACCGTCGCGGCGCCGATCTCCCTGAGTGCGTCGATCAGGTCCTTAGGCGGCCGCATGATGTCGGAAGTATGTGTCATTGTGGACTCCGATTGAATGGAACTACCAGTTCGCAACAGAACCGTCGCGGCGCTTAAGGTGAGGCGCTTCCCAGAAACGCAAACTCTGCGCCTGGACCGCAACTTCGTTGACCTCGACGCCGAGCCCCGGCAGATCGCCGACCGGGTAATCGGTCCCGTCGAGCCGTGGTTGCACGGGGAAGAAGTCGGAATTGTCGAAGCCCAGCTTTGTTTCGGGTGCCCTGGTCTCGAGCCACGCGAAGTTGGGTACCGCGGCAGCGAGATGCACGGTCGCGGCCGTGCACACTGGACCAAGCGGATTGTGCGGCATCAGGTCCACATAATGCGCCTCGCTCCAGCCAGCGATTTTCATCGCCTCGGTGAGCCCGCCGACATTGCAAACATCGAGCCGGTTGAACTGATGGATGCCGCGCTCGATGTAGGGCAGGAACTGCCACTTGCTGGCAAATTCCTCGCCTATGGCAAAGGGGATTTCGGTCATCGTGCGCAGCGATTCATAGGCCTCCGGCGTTTCGGCCCGTATCGGCTCCTCGAGGAAATCAAGCACGCCGCGACCGAGCTTGTTGCAGAAGCTCGCGGCCTCTGCCACCGACAGCCGATGATGATAGTCGAGGCCGAGGACCACGTCGCTGCCCAGCGCCTCGCGCGCCTTGTTCAGCATACTTGCGGTAGCGCCGATGGACTCGCGCGGCTCGAAGATGTCCTTGCTGTTTTGCCCGAAGGGGAAGAAGCGGATCGCCTGCCACCCCTGCGCGCGAAGTTCGCGGGCCCGTTCGATGGCAACGTCGCCCTCGGCCTCGTCGCCGGTCGAGGCAAAGGTGGGAATGCGGTCGCGCTGCTTGCCGCCCAGCAGCTCGTAGACCGGCACGCCCAGCGCCTTGCCCTTGATGTCGTGAAGGGCGATGTCGATGGCGGAAATCGCCGCCTGAAGGACTCGCCCGCCTTCGAAGTACTGGCTGCGGTAAACCTCCTGCCAGATCCGCCCGATCTGCATCGGGTCGCGGCCGATGAGAAACTCGCGATAGTGCTCGACCGCGCCGGCCACGGCCCTCTCGCGACCGCTCAAGCCGCTCTCGCCCCAGCCGAAGATGCCCTGGTCGGTCTCGACCTTGACGAGCATCTGGTTGCGCGTTCCTACCCACACCGGATAGGGCTTGATCGCGGTGATCTTAAGTTTCTCAGTCATCCACGCCCACGTTTCACGCGCATTCGCTCTATCTCAGTTGGCCTTGAGGGCCATTTCAGTTTCGCCATCGAACAGATGCATCCGCTCCTGGTCGAACTCGAGCCAGATCTGCTCGTCGGGCGCGACGGCAATGTTCGGCGGCACGCTGACGTTGACGATGGCGCCGGACAGGAACGCCTGGACGAAGGTGACGTCGCCGGTCGGTTCCACCGTGTAGGCCTTGGCCGGAATGGAACCAGGGACCGCACTCTTGTGGAGCTTGATCGTCGAGTGACGTGCGCCGAGCACGACTTTCCTGGTCGTCGCTTTCGCCACCTTCTGGGCATTGCGCGGTGAGAGCTCAAGGCGCCAGCCCTCGGCGCCGGTCAACACCGTGTTGCCGTTTGCCATCGAGGCCTCTAACGGAATAAGGCTCATCGCCGGGCTGCCGATGAAGCTGGCCACGAACATGTTCACCGGATGGGCGAAGACCTGCGCCGGTGAATCGTATTGCTGCAGGTGGCCGCCATTCATCACCGCCATCTTGTCAGCCATGGTCACGGCTTCGAGCTGGTCGTGCGTCACATAGATAATCGTCGCCTTGAGGTCCTGGTGGAAACGCTTGATCTCCGACCGCATCTGCACGCGCAGTTTGGCATCGAGGTTAGACAGTGGCTCGTCCATGAGGAACACGGCGGGGTCGCGAACGAGGGCACGGCCAAGGGCCACACGCTGCTGCTGCCCGCCCGAAAGTTCGCGCGGCTTGCGCTCGAGCAGGTGCGTCATGTCGAGCACTCGCGCCGCTTCCTTGACCTTCTTGTCGATCTCGTCCCTGGGGAGTTTGCGCATCTGAAGCGGGAACGCCAGGTTCTTGTAGACCGATTTCTGCGGGTAGAGCGCGTAGTTCTGGAACACCATTGCGATGTCCCGGTCCTTGGGGTCGAGGTCGTTGACCACCCGCTCGCCGATGATGATGTCGCCCGCTGTGATCGGGGTCAGCCCCGCGACAAGATTGAGCGTGGTTGTCTTGCCGCAGCCTGAAGGCCCGACGAGCGCAACGAACTCGCCGTCATTGACCGTCAGCGAGACGTGGTTGACAGCTTTGAAGCTGCCATAGCTCTTGACGAGATCTTGGAGGACCACGTGGGCCATCGGCAACTCCCTAGTGCTTGACCGCGCCTTCTGTAAGGGCGCGTACGAAGTATCGTTGCAGGACCAGGAACAGCACCACGACGGGCACGCTCATCATGAAGCTGGCCGCCATCAGGCCCGGAAAGTCCGTCGTATTTTCCGAGAAGAAGCGTTGGATGCCGACCGGCAGGGTCAACTGCTCGTTCTTGGAGAGGAAGGTGTAGGCGTAGATGTACTCGTTCCACGCGCCGATGAAGGAATAGATTGCGGTGGCGATGATCCCCGGCGTCGAGAGCGGCATCACGATCATGATGAAGGCCTGGAACCGTGTTGCGCCATCGATGCGCGCCGCCTGCTCAAGCTGCACCGGGATATTGTCGTAAAAGCCCTTGAGCAGCCAGATCGCCAGCGGCAGGCCAAAGGTGAGATAGGTGAGTATCAGCGAGCCATGCGTGTTTATCAGACCGATGGCGCGCATCAGGATGAAGAGTGGCACGAGAAAGATCACCGCCGGGAACATGTTGCGCAGCAGCACGGCAAAGAACAGGAAATTCCGGCCGGGGAAACTGAAGCGCGAAAACGCGTAGGCCGCTGGGACAGCCACGATCACCGAAAGGATTGTCGTGACGGTCGACACGAAAAGGCTGTTCCAGAAGAAGCGGAGGAAGTCCTGGCCGACGCTGTTCTGCGGATCGAGCAGTTTCTGGTAGCTGGCGAGGGTAGGTTCGTCCGGCCACCATTGCGGCGGGAATTGTGTCGCCGCGAATCCGGACTTGATCGAGGTGATCAGCATCCAGATCATCGGCAACGCGGTATAAAGCAGCATGAACACGAGGAATATGCGGCCGGCCCACCGCCATCCGTCGACGCGCATGCGGCGACGGGTCTGGGCTCGAGGCGCTGTTTCGGCAATCGTGCTCATCAGGCGCTCCCCTCTTTCCGCTCGTTGCCGCTTAACGCACGGACGTAGAAGTAGCCCAGCGTCATCAGCGTGAGGAACAGGAGCACCGAATAGGCCGATGCCACGCCCCAGCGCTGCCGTCCGAAGGCGAGCTCATAAATGTGGGTTATCCAGATATGCGATGCGTTCGACGGCCCGCCGCCGGTCATGATCCAGGGGATGATGAAGGAATTGAAGTTGGCCACCGCGAGCAGCAGCATCGTCACCACCGAGACGTTGCGCAAGTGCGGGAAGGTGACGTGCCAAAAGCGCTGCCATGCATTGGCACCATCGACTTTTGCGGCGCGCAGCAACTGGTCGGGGACTGTCTGCAGGCCGGCCATCATCATGATCATGGCAAACGGAAACTCGCGCCAGATATTGACGACGATCAGCGAGGGCAGCACCGTGCTGACATTGTCGATGAAATTCGGCGGCTGGTCGGCCAATCCGAGGCCGACCAGCACCGCGCCGATGATCCCGAAGTCCGAATGGTAGATCCACTTCCAGATGTAGGAGGCGGCGACGGCGCTGATGACCCAAGGGATGATCAGGACGGCGCGCAGGACACCACGGCCGATGAAGTCGCGGTGGAGCGCCAGCGCTGTGGCAAACCCCAGGACAAAGGAGATGAAAGTTGACCCCAGAGTCCAGATCAGTGTGTTCCAGGTGACTTTCCAGAACACCTGACTGGTGAGGATGGTCGTGTAGTTGTCGAAGCCGATGAAGGTCTTGTCGCGGAGTTGCAGGCCAGGCGGTGTCTTAAAGAACGACAGCTCGACCGTGTAGTAGATCGGATAGGCGATGACGATGAGCATCACGGCGATCGCTGGGAGCACGTACGCGTAGTCCGCACGATGCTCCCAGACCTTCCGCAGCGCGCCGGACCAACCGGGTTGCAATCTTCGGCGAGCCTCGGCCTTGCCGGTCACGATCGTCACTTGTGGCGTGCCCTTTTTCTTCGGAACGCTGCGGCTGCGCCAGTGGCGCAGCCGGTCCAGGTCGTAGGTGTGGCTTGGACTAGAGTCCGCCCATCAGGTCTTTTACCTTCTTGGCCGCGTCGTCCGCTGCCTCGTCGACGGTCATCGCTCCGGTCAGGGCATTCTGCAGCATGTCCGGGATGATGATGTTCATGATCTCGGGGGCCTGCGGCAGAGCTGGGAACGGAATGCCGTATGGCAGCATCGAGGTGGTGACGTCGAGGAACTTGATGTTGTCCAGACGTTCCTTCATCCACTTGGTCTTGAAGCCGTTGAGGTTGCCAGGGTTTGATCCGGCGTAGGCCATCTTCAGCGACCATTCAGGGCTCGTCCACATGCAGATGATAGCTTTCGCGGCCGGCTCGTCTACCTTGCCGCCCTCGACATATTCGGGTTTCAGGATGTGAATGTTCGAGCCGCCGAACACGACGGCGCGCTTGCCGTCGGGACCAGTCGGGATCAGGCCGTAGCGCATGTTGTCGATGACCGTCTGCGCCTTGTCCTTGTCGGTGCCCGTCGCCTTTTTCTGCAGGTCGAGCATGACGTTGTAATCGGACGGGTGCGAGATCATCATGCCGAGCTGGCCAGCGACGAACAGGGGCTGATTATCGGCCTGCTGATTGGTGAGTGCCGAAACCGGAACCGACTTGTCGCGAACATACATGTCGTAGGAGGCTTGCAGCGCTGCCTTGCTTTGCGGGCTATCGAGCTGGACCTGCTCATAGGTCGGGTTCGGCGTCGCTTCGTCGAAGACACCTCCGCCATAGGCCCACAGCTGTGGCATGAAGCGGTACGGCGTATTGCCGGCATTCTTGCGAGCCACGAGGCCATATCCGGCAATGCCGAGCTTGTCGTGGATCTGCTTGGAATACTTGACCACGTCGTCCCACGTTGCCGGCGGTTTGTCCGGATCGAGGCCGGCACGCTTGAAGATGTCGGCGTTCCAGATGAACGCCATCGTCTCATTGTTGGTCGGAATGCCGTAGGTCACGCCCTCCCAGGTCACTGCCTTCATGGCGCCGGGCCAGAAATCCTCGGTCGAATACCCCACGTCCTCTGGCTTGAGCGGCTGCAGATAGCCCTTTGAGGCGAACTCGGTACCACCCAGGATCTGCAGGCGGACCGCCATAGGCGCGGCATTGCCCAGGAGCGCGGTGCGGAACTTGTCGAGAAGGTCGTTATAGGTGAGGGCTTGTTCCTCGAGCTGGATGTTCGGATAGGTTTTGCGGAAGGTCTCGAAGAAATCCTTGTAGTACTGGCGCAGGAGGTCCGGGTCGCCCTCGAACACACCCTGATACCAGAAAGTCAGTCGCCCCTTGTAGTCGAGCGGGGTGACCTTGGCGCAATCGGCCGCCGTGTCAAAATCCTGTGTGCCCGCAATCGAGCGCACATATTCCGGCGACCACTTGCTCAGGTCGACCGGCGGTGCACCCAGCGCCGATGTAGACGTCAGGGATGCCATCAAAGCAGTGGCGACAGTGCCGCGCAGGACGGCGCTGCCGAGCGCAATTCTCGTCATAGGTATCCTCCCTGGTTCTCCCATGCCGCCCTAAAGCGGTCCTTGCTCGTTTCGATCGCGAGGATGCTTCTGCCAGCTCAGTGTATCCTCTCGATCGCTTGGTACGTTTTCAGATCATGAATTGCCTGTCAACGCGCTGGATCATACATTGTTTGCGAAAGCCGTGTGTGATATCGGGCAAGGTATGTATTAAATTGGGGAGCCCGGCCTTGGCCGAAATAAGCGATTTCAAAGCGATGCCACCGGTGGGGACCGATCCCATCGGGGCCTCCAGCGAGGGCGCCTCGCTTTATGAATTGATCAGGGAAGATATCATCGAGGGACGGCTCGCTGCCAACGAACGGCTTGTCGTCACCGATCTCGCCCGGCGTCACGGCACTTCGACCAATCCTGTGCGCGAGGCCCTGCAGTTGTTGCGCGGCGAAGGGTTTGTCACCTTTATCGCCAACCGCGGGGCGCGCGTGCGACCCATTGATCAGGATTTTGTCCGGGATATCTACGAGATCGGTGTTCTGATCGAGCCAGCCCTGACACGATGGTTTGTGAATATGGCTACCGGCGAGGACATCGCCGAACTCGAACGTCTCCAAGGCCTGATCGAAGAGAACAATTTCGCCGACACATTCAGGCATAGTGAGCTGGATACCGCTTTCCACACCGTGATGTACCAGCGGCACTACAACCGCCACGCAGCCGAGCTTTGGTGGAAGCATCGCGAAGTGCTGCGAGCCGTGAGCCGTCGTTTCAATTTCACGCTGGCGCGACGTGCCGCGATCATGCGCGAGCACCGCGAACTCATCGCGCTTGTGAAGGCGGGAGAGGCCGACAAGGCGGCCGAACTCGTTTCCCGCCATGTCGAGGGTTCGGGCCGGCATATTCTCGAACAGATGCGAGCGCGCAACGCCGCTCGGGCCGGATAGAATGTCCAGTCCAGAACATCGTTAGCTGACCATTTCCAGGCAAAGGTAGTTGAGATGAAAATCACGAGCATTCGGCCGTGGCTGATCAAGTCCGATGCTTCCTACTGGGGAGAGTTCCTGTTCGTCGAAGTGACGACCGACGAGGGAGTGAGTGGCTGGGGAGAGATCACCACCACGACAAGGCTCGCCAACCGCGCTCTGTGCACGATCCTGCGGCAGATCGGCGTCGCCGCGACAGGCGAGGATCCGGCGCGTATCGAGCATCTCTGGCACAAGATCTTCCGCAGCTTCACCTACATGGGAAGCCGCGGCGCCGCCGTCGAATGCGTGAGCGCCATCGACATAGCCCTCTGGGACATCCGGGGCAAAGTCCTTGGCAAGCCGATTTACGAGCTGCTTGGCGGGCCGGTACGCGATGAAATCGCGCTCTACACCCATCCCAACCAGGCCAAATTCACCAGCAAGGAGGCTGTGGTCCGCGAAATTCTTGACATTGTCGAGTCCGGACACACGGCGCTCAAGTTCGATCCCTACCCCCACCAGGGCCGCAGCGCCGATGGCCTGCCCCGCGAACAGCGAGACGGCTACCTCGATGGCAGCATGACTCGCAAGGACGAGCGCGAAGCCGCCGAACTCACGGCTCTGATCCGCGAAACGGCAGGACCCGATGTCGACATTCTCATCGATGCGCACGGCCGCTTCGATGTCCCCACCGCCATTCGCCTCTGTCGGAGCCTCGAGGAGTCCGGCCAGATCGACTGGTTCGAGGAGCCCTGCCCGCCCGAGAGCCTTAACGCCCTCAAGCAGGTACGTGAGAAGGTCAATACCGCCATCTCGTGGGGCGAGCGCGGCCACACGAAGTGGGATTTCGTGCCGGTACTCGAGAACAGGCTCGCCGACTACATCATGCCCGATGTTACCTGGACCGGCGGCATTACCGAACTCAAGAAGATTTCTGCGCTGTGCGAAGCCTACTACTTGCCGGTCTCGCCACATGACGCCGCGGGACCGATCAACGTGGTTGCGGGAGCGCAGGTGATGATGACCGTTCCCAATTTCTACAAACTCGAAACATCGGAGTGGAACCTGGGCAAATACGATCACCTGGTCGACAGACCACTCGACATTTCGAACGGCAGTCTCAAGCTGTCGTCGAAGCCTGGTCTCGGTATTGAGATGGACCGCGACTACCTGCAGGCCCACGAGATTGAGTTGGGCTAGCAAGACTAAATGCCGGCCCAGGGTGCGGGACGACAAGCCGAAAACGAGGATAAGTCATGGCAAAGACAGGTGGCGCCGACGAAGCGCTCAATCGGGTAAACGCGAACTCCAAGCCATCCCAGCTTCGCATCACCGACATGCGGGTAGCCGAAATCGTCGGCGCGCCGTTCACCTCAACCCTGCTCAAGATTTACACCAACCAGGGCATCGTCGGGCTTGGCGAGGTGCGCGACGGCGCCAGTGCCACCTACGCGCTGATGCTGAAGAGCCGGCTGCTTGGCGAGAACCCTTGCGACATCGACCGCCTGTTTCGCCGGATCAAGCAGTTCGGTGGCCACGGCCGGCAAGGCGGCGGCGTCTCGGCGGTCGAGATCGCGTTGTGGGATCTCGCCGGCAAGGCCTATGGCGTTCCCATCTACCAGATGCTCGGCGGCCGGTTTCGGGAGAAGGTGCGCGTCTATTGCGACACCGACGCTACCGTGCCGAGCGGCACCGAGACCGGCAAGCGCCTCAAGCAGCGCATGGCGCTCGGCTTCACCTTCCTCAAGATGGATCTGGGGCTGATGCAGATCGCAGATGTACCCGGTGCGGTCGTCTCCCCTGCCGGTTCACTGGAAGGGTACCGCATCCATCCCGGCCGCGGCCCGGTCAAGACCATGGAGGAGCGGCGCACCCGCAATGCCGCTTACGATTTGCATAACGTCCCCCATCCGTTTACCGGCCTCCACTTTTCCGACAAGGGCCTCGACCTGCTTGAACAGTACATTGCCGAGGTTCGCGATGTTATCGGCATGGATATTCCGCTCGCCATTGACCATGTCGGCCACATCTCGCTGCAGAACGGCATTCGGCTCGCCAGGCGGATTGAAAAATACGTGCCGGCCTGGCTCGAGGATGTGATCCCATGGCAGTACACCGAGCAGTTCCGGCAACTGCAGGCCGCCACTACGGTGCCGATCTGCACCGGCGAGGACATCTACCTTAAGGAAGGCTTCGAGCCTCTGCTCAAGAGCGGCGGCCTTTCCATTATCCACCCGGACCTGCTCACCAGCGGGGGCATCCTCGAGAGCAAGAAGATCGGCGACATGGCCCAGGACCACGGCATCGCAATGGCTATCCATATGGCCGAAAGTCCAATCGCCGCAATGGCCGCGGCACATGTCGCGACTGCGACCGAAAACTTCATGGCGCTCGAATACCACTCTGCCGATGTCGACTGGTGGGACGATATCGTCACCGGCGTTCCCAAGCCGCTCGTGAAGGACGGCTTTATCACTGTTCCGGACAAACCTGGCCTGGGGATTGACGACGTCGTCGACGAGGTGATCTCGCAGCATTTGCAGCCGGGTGTCACCGGCATCTGGCAGCCCACGGATCACTGGGACGACGAGTATTCCTGGGACCGTATCTGGAGCTGAGGCGAAAAGAACCGAAGATGAAGATCACCGATCTCCGCTGCGCCGTCATCGGCAGACACCCAATAGTCCGCATCGTTACCGACAAGGGCCTCTATGGCCTTGGCGAAGTCGAGTTCACCAAGACCTATCTTAAGCCTTGGGTGCTGCATTTCCGCGATGCGCTGATCGGCGAGGACCCTACCGACGTCGAGCGGGTGATGCTGAAGATCCGCCAACGCGGCTCTTTCAAGCCCTATGGCGCGGCGGTAAGCGCTATCGAGCATGCGCTGTGGGACATAGCCGGCAAGGCCGCAGGCGTGCCGGCCTACAAACTGCTCGGCGGCAAGGTGCGCGACAAGGTGCGCGTCTATAACGGCTCTATCCGCCAGAAGCGAACGGGGGACCGGCCGGAGGATTACGCCGCTGACGTGAAATGGATGATGGAGCAGCCGCAGAATTTCTTCATGATCAAGCAAGGGATCTCGTTCCACTCCAACATGAAGGACACCATCGAGGACTTCCATTACGGCGTGAAGCAGAATAAGGCTGGCTACCACGGTGCCATGGATCAGGGCGTCATCAGCGAGCGCGGTTTCAACCACATGCTCGACTGCGTGATCGCGATGAAGGAAGTGCTGGGCGACAAGGTCAGCCTGGCGCTCGACTGCGGCCCGGGCTGGATGCTGCCCGATGCAATCAAGTTCGCTCGCGCGGTCGAGAAGTACAATTTGATGTGGCTCGAGGACATGCTGACCGGCGACTATGTGCCGTGGGTCAATCCGCAGGCCTATCGGGAACTGACCACCTCAACCTCGACGCCAATTCATACCGGCGAGCAGATATACCTGCGGCATAATTTCAAGGAGCTGATCGAAACGCAGGCGGTGCGCGTCATCGGCCCGGATCCGGCCGATATTGGCGGCATTGCCGAGCTCAAATGGGTCGCCGAGCACGCCTGTATGCACTCGATCCTGATGGCACCGCACGGCACCGCGAACGGCCTTCTCGGCCTCGGCGCGCTGATCAATGTGTGCGCCACCCTGCCCGCCAACTACATCGCGTTCGAATACCCGAGCGCCTCCGACCCCTGGTGGGAGGACCTCGTAATCGGCCTGCCGTCGCAGATCGTGAAGGACAGCATGGTGGACTTGCTGGAAGCGCCGGGGCTGGGCCTCGATATCGACGCCGAAGCAGGCAGGAAGTATCTCCGGGAAGAGGATGCAGGCTTCTTCGACTGAACCATCCTTCTTGCGCCACCCTGCACTGCGCGGACTGCTTCACGCAACCTCTCATCCGGAATGACCGTTTCGGGCCGTTAGCGGAATGTCAGCTTCTGGTGTTCGAACCTAGTTATAGAGACACCTGGGCCAGCGCGAGCATCGTCGTGACATGACCCAAAGGCGACAAGTCGACCAAAAAGGTGGGAAGCTCGGCGAAACCCCTCTATATCGACAGCGATGGATGCATCGAGCGACCACCCGCCGAACGACGAGCTTCTCTCGGACATCCAGCGCCTGTCCTTCGACTATTTTCTCAAAGAGGCCAACCCGGCGAATGGCCTGATCGCCGACCGCAACACCCCGGGGTCACCGGCCAGCATCGCCGCCGTCGGGCTCGCCCTGTCGGCCTATCCCGTCGGTGTCGAGCGCGGTTTCATGACGCGCGCCGCCGCCGCTGAACGGACGCTCGCCACGCTTCGCTTCTTCTGGAACGCGCCGCAAGGGCCCGAAGCCGACGCAACGGGCCACAAGGGCTTCTACTACCATTTCCTCGACATGGAGACCGGCCGCCGCGTCTGGAAGTGTGAGCTGTCCACGGTCGATACGGCGCTTCTGCTTGCCGGTGCGCTGGCCGCCGGCGCCTATTTTGGCGAGGACGATGAATCCGAACTGGAAATCCGGCGGCTTGCAGATGCGCTCTACCGGCGCACCGACTGGCGATGGGCGCAGAACGGCGGCGCTACCGTCACCCATGGCTGGCGGCCTGGAAAAGGCTTCCTGCGCTATCGCTGGCAAGGCTACGACGAAGCGGTGATCCTTTATGTGTTGGGCCTCGGCTCGCCAACCCATCCGCTGCCGCCCGAGAGCTATGCGGCCTGGCTATCCACCTACAAGTGGAAAAAGATCTATGGCCGGGAATTGGTTTACGCCGGTCCACTCTTCATCCACCAGCTCTCGCATATCTGGATCGATTTTCGCGGCATCCGCGATGCTTCCATGCGCAACCACGACTGCGACTATTTCGAGAACAGCCGCGAGGCAACCTACCTGCAACGCGACTACGCCATTCGCAATCCGAAGGGCTTCAGCGGTTATGGCGAGAATTGCTGGGGCATTACCGCCAGCGACGGCCCAAGCCCGACAAAACGTCAAATCACGGTCGGTGGCCGCCGCTTCTTCGGCTATCTGGCGCGCGGTGCGCCATTCGGCCCTGATGATGGAACGTTGTCGCCGTGGGCAGCGATTACCTCATTGCCCTTTGCGCCAGAGATCGTTCTGCCGGCACTGCGCTATTTCCATGAGATCGACCTGCAAGAGGGCAACCCTTACGGCTTCACCGCAAGCTTCAATCCGACAATAGCAGCCGCCGACGGCCGGCCATGCGGTTGGGTATCGCCGGACCACGTCGGCATCAATCAGGGGCCGATCACTCTGATGATAGAGAACTACCGCTCGGGCTTCCTGTGGCGCCTGATGCGCCGCGTGCCGGCCATCATCGCGGGACTGCACCGAGCCGGTTTTTCGGGCGGTTGGCTATAAGAAGTCGAGATGACAAAGCTCCCCGATTGGTACCAGGACTTTTGACTGCTAGCGCATGCTGCCGCATTTGCTGCGAATGTCGGTTAGCGGCGCATTGCTTCTCGGCAGAATAGGTGACGTTGCGCCCAGTTTCTATCCCAGTTTTGAGTTCGTTTCCGGCGTGGGTTGTGCCCTGCTGGGCGGGTGAAGCGACGGGCGCTGGCGCGGAGCTTTTGGCACAGCGCAAAGCGAGCGGCCGTCGCAGATTGAAGGTGGTGGCGAACTCGGCCGGTGTCTGCCAGGCGATTTGGGAATGCGGCCGCGCGGTGTTGTACAACACGACGAGAGAACGCCCACGGGACCGAGGAACGCAAGTTTCTTTATCCATGGCATCCCTGGGCCGGGCGT
>NZ_JAMYME010000061.1:0-20590 GCF_040318345.1 Mesorhizobium sp. M1169
GTCCTCGATCGCATCCCCCAACTCGCGACATAACGATGGGGGCAGACGCCCCGAAACGAACCCGTCGACCGCAACCTGCAAACCCTCGCCTGCCATCACGACGAAGCAATCCCGGCGCCTGACGAGGCGCGTGGAAAAGCACCGCAACGGCGACCACAATGTCGCTTCAGGCCGTCAAAAGCTTATCGCCGTGCATCAAGGCGGCTAGAAGCGCGCCGGCAGCCTGGCGGGGGGCTTGGGGTTAGACTGCCGGCGCACGCCACTCATGAAGAGCGGCCCCTTTTTGCGGTTCCGACACCCATAGTCAACCCGGCAGCGTCTGGATGCCCGCTGTGCTCTTTTCAGAGCGGCTCGCGATGCCGGCCATGTCGGCCGATCCTGCCTAGGATGGGGGGCCACTCTCGTCGGCCGAGTTGATGCTCCAGCCAGTATCGCCTTGCCGACCAGCATGGGTTCGCCGTTAGCAATCCATCCTCGCGAGCCAATGCTATCGTGCACGTGTCGCAGCACTCCGGGCGGCTATATCGCCTAAGACAGCATGACGAAGCGTTCCAACTTCCTGTTCGGCGAGCCCGTGTGCAGTTCCTGACTCGGACAGTGGACGAGAATTCTCTTGGCGGTACTGCGCCAGAAGGCATTCGCGTCCAACGGAATCAAGCGACGACTATCAGCCGCAAACGTCACATCACAAGAGCGGTCTTCCACCCATTGCAGATTATCCGACTGATCAGGCGGCGTCCGATATGTCCGACTCTGCCTCAAGAATTCCCACAGGTATGGACAGCGATCTCGCTATCCGATTCCGATAGCCCTTATTGTACTTTAGACCCCGCTCGATGTTTTGGATTTCCTGAGCGGCAAGCCCGCACGCGACCGCGAGGTCCTCGATTGAATACCCAAGGTGCTCACGATAAGCGCGGATGATGTGGGTCCCCTGCGACATAGCCGTCAAGACTGGCTCGGGAATGCGCGAATCCTTCATAAACATCTCCAAGAAGATGGGAGCGCCTGACAAATCGGGAGATTTCCTCCCCGACCCTGGCGCACACCCAGCAAATCAAAAAAATGGACGTCCATTCGGCCGGACCGGCCTCATCCATGGAATGGGCCACTTGAAATTGGCAGCCGGGTCGGAATATGGCGGCTCACCTGCTTCTGATCAAGTTCTAAGAACCTGCCCGCCATGAGATGGCCTGATCGGCTGTAGCGCATTCGACCTGCGATCCTACACGACTCATTCTCCCCGATGGCTTTCTTGAACAGCAACTCGAACTCTCACTGACGCCTCCAGTGGCTATTCGCGGCACCGTCCACCCAGCCTCGCGGACGCTGATACCTTCGACCAATTTCCACCGCCGATGCAGCGAAGATGGACAAGCATCGCCACCTATAAAGGTTCACAATCATTCGACCGTCACCGATTTTGCGAGATTGCGCGGCTGGTCTACATCTGTGCCCATGAAGAGCGCCGTGTGGTAGGCAAGAAGCTGTATCGGCAGCGAGAAGATCATCGGCGCGATAATCTCGTCGACAGCCGGCAGCACGAGCGTGTGCATGGTGTCGAGTTTCGATGCGGCTGCCCCTTTTTCATCGGTGATGAGGATAATCCGCCCTCCACGGGCAGCCACTTCCTGCATGTTGGAGACGGTCTTGTCGAAAAAGCGATCATGGGGCGCGATGACGATCACTGGCATGTTGTCGTCTATCAACGCGATCGGACCGTGCTTCAATTCACCCGCCGCATAGCCCTCGGCATGGATGTAGGAAATCTCCTTGAGCTTCAGCGCACCTTCCATCGCTAGCGGGAAACTGGTGCCACGGCCGAGATACAGGACGTCACGACACTTTGACAGTTCGCGCGACAGGAACTCGATCTCCGGCTGGATGCAGTTGAGTACCTGGCCCATGACGCGCGGCACTTCGGCGAGGCTCCTGACGAGCGCCTGCAGCTCGTCTTCGGTTACGGTCCCGCGGGCTCTGGCGGCGCCGATGGCGAGTGCGGCTAGAACGGCAAGCTGGCAGGTAAACGCCTTGGTGGAGGCGACGCCGATCTCCGGTCCGGCAAGGATCGGGAAGACCGCATCGGCCTCCCGAGCGATGGTCGATTCGCAGGCATTGACGATAGCGCCAATTTTCAGCCCACGCTCCTTGCAGTACCTCAACGATGCGAGCGTATCAGCGGTTTCGCCGGACTGCGAAATGAAAAGAGCCGCCGACTGCGGCGACAACGGGATCTCGCGGTAACGGAATTCGGACGCAACGTCGATTTCAACTGTCAGGCGCGCATAGCGCTCGAACCAGTATTTTCCGATCAGTCCGGCGAGATAGGCGGTCCCGCAGGCCGAGATCGCCAAGCTCGGGATCCTGGCGAAATCGATGCCAGAAACCGTGTCGGCGCGATTCTCTATGATGTTGCTATAGTGACGGAGAGCATGGGCGATGACTTCGGGCTGCTCGTAGATTTCCTTCTCCATGAAGTGGCGATGAGTGCCCTTGTTGGCCAGATCGGCCGCGGCCGTGGAGGTATGGCGCGGACGCTCGACGGGATGGCCGTCGAAATCGAAGATATGGGCGCCCGAATTGCCGACAACGGCCCAGTCGCCCTCGATGAGATAGGTAATTTCATTGGTGAAGGGAGCGAGCGCGATCGCGTCGGAGCCCAGGAACATCTCGCCGTCGCCGTGACCGATCGCCAGCGGTGGTCCGTTGCGCGCCGCCATGATGGTCGACGGATCATCTTCGAAGAGGACGGCAAGCGCATAGGCGCCCCTGACGCGTTTCAGCATGGCACGCATCGCCTCTTGCCGCCTCATGCCCTCCCGGCGGTGTCTTGCCAAGAGATGCGCGACGACCTCGGTGTCGGTATCGGTCTGGAACTCGGCGCCAGCCGCCGCCAATTCGTCCTTCAGCTCGGTGAAATTCTCGATGATCCCGTTATGGACGACGGCGACACCGTCGGTAAAGTGCGGGTGCGCATTGCGTTCCGTCGAGGCCCCATGGGTTGCCCAACGCGTGTGGCCGATGCCGATGTTGCCGCTCAGCGGCTCTTCCTTCAGTCTCCTCTCGAGATTGACGAGCTTGCCCTCGGCGCGCCGGCGGTGCAAGGCACCTTCGGTGATCGTCGCAACGCCGGCGGAATCATAGCCGCGATATTCCAAACGCTTCAATGCGTCGACCAACCGATCCGACACCGGCTGTTGCCCAACGATGCCAACAATCCCGCACATGTTCGTCTTCCATTCTTGCCGGCAGCTTCAGCCCACGCGAGACGGATACCCATCCGGCCGCTTTCATTGGGGATCTTGTAGTAGTATCCGGTAATATTGGTACAATTGATTGTAGGGATAACTATCATCCACCCCATGGATGAGCCCCTGATCTAAAAACTTCTCGTTGCGCCTGACGCCCTCATGACCGAGCGCAAGCCCACACCCCGCGGCACGAAGGACCAATCGGCCATGCGCGACCATCCCGGCTACGCACCTGACACGAAGCGCCGCCGCTCGTGATCACGCGGTGATCGGCATGATCACAAGCACTGTGACGCATGATCGGCATCATCATCATCGGCAGCGTCGGCGCCGTCGGCATGATTCACGTGTTCGTCACGTTGATCATAATCATCGTCGCCGCCGATCTAGTTTCTGATTGCCTGCCGCTGTTGACGCGGCTCTCGCCGGTAGAGTTTAGCCCGCGATGGCCTATCAATAGGCTGTTGGTCGGCATGGCCGAAACCGAGAGTCAGGCGGCGCAGGCCACAGAGCACGTTCAGCGACCGTTTCAGTCAGCGCCGGCTTTGTCGGGGTTCGTAACGTCATCAGGATTCTCGGGGCATGAATGCACTATCACGAAAACGTTGGTTCTCAGTGCTTCGTCCGTATTACTCAAAACCGATTCCCGCAGCGGAAGAACTAGGCGCGTGTCACGTCTTGTACAAGGCACAATAGCAGTGAGAAATGGAGATTGATGCCTGCGCGTTTTCGAATAAGACAATCACCAAGCTGTCACCCGAATTACATCAGGAATTGTCTATAGCCGCCGCCCATCAGGTAGCGGCCACGTTGGATGGCGCGACGCACCTGATCGCGAAGATGGCTACCTGGATGAGACCAATCTTCTTCGACACGGCGTCTCCCGAACAGGGCAATGGCGATCTCCTGATGAGATGCTCCCGCAAGCGAGCCATCCAAAGCCTGGAGCACGAGACGCAGACGCGCTCCGCGGGGCTCCGGCGGAAAGCAAGCAGCTGCCAGGCGGCCGCAACCATTGATGTCGTTCAGGAACTGAAGGGCAGCGACATGGAACTTCAGGTGCTGCGGCTGCACGATCGCGTCGACATATAGCCGCAACGGGCGGAGAACGGATGCACCGGAAAGGGCGATCTGCAGACTCCGGCAGTCCTCCCTCAGCAGCACGTGCTGCACGCCGGCAGGTGTCAGCAGGATGTCCTTGCAGCATGAGAGCGACGAAAGATCAAGCGGTTCAAAATCGTGGTCGAGCCCAACCAGCTCCGCGGCCGCTCGTAGAATACGGGCGCAGTCGCGCGGATCCCAAAAGACCCTTGCCGACGTAGCGTCCCACTGTGGCGCGTCCGCGAAAAAGGAGGCTCCAGTGTCTTAGGAAAGATGATCCTGTCGTCAACTCGATTATGTTCAGGTCGGCCTGGGCTCCGACAATGCAGGCGGACGGTGCCATTTTGGCGTGGTCGCGCTGGAATTGTGGATTGCGCCGAAGAAACTCCCAGGCCCAGGCAGTGCGTGGCAATCGTCTGGCGTAGTGGTAAGCTTCGTGACGACGCCAGTCCGGCCAGCATACAAGACCGACCGTCGCTTCCTTGGGCAGACCAGCATCCTTCACGGCTCAGGTGTCCACAATGCCGACGGGCCTAGAACCGGTTGCCACAGTACCGGTCCGCTCAGACGTCCCCTGCTGCGGATGCGCAAAAGGCTCGCGCGGGAAATCTCGAGAAACCCGGCCACCGCCTCCGTTTTGCCGACGGACTTGGGTTGTCCGATGCGCGACAATGGCCACGTCGCGAGGCGAAGGATCCGTTCCATGCGCGTGTCCGTCACCGTTACTATCCGGGTCAGATCCTTGGCCAAGCCGAACTCGATCATGCCCGCGAAGAGCTCGTAGGTTGCCTGGGCCAGTCCGCCCGCTGCCTTGGGCGCCGACGGAGGGAGATCGAGCGCGAAACGACTGCTCTCCCATATGTCGGAGGTCGAGGGCACGACGTCAGCACCCAGCAGCACCGGGAACGTGTCGCGCAACATTGTGGGTCCGGTGCTGGGCAAAAGACGCACGCAACCGCGAATTCGCCAGTCGGATCCCTTGAGGAGCAGATAGACAGGCTTCAGACCATCAAACGGGTCTGTTTCCATCTGGTCTTCGGTATCAACTTCCCAATCGAGCCTTTCCTTGAACACCCGAAACCTCAGCCCGTGCATGTCTTTGAGCTCGCTTGCGAACTCGTCGTAAAGGTCTGGTGTTATCAGCTGCATCATGGTCGCCTCCGTGCGGGATGTGTTCCCGCCATCGAAGGGCAAAGCCGGCAGCGATGCAGCCTGTAGAGGTTTACAGCTATCGTGGCCGACGAATCAGGATATCGCCTGGCCGGAGGCAGCCAGTCGTGCAACGGCCTGGTTGATCGTTCGAACGCCAAGCTTTGCCTTGGCGTTTTCCAGATGAAAGGTCACGGTGCGCTTTGAGACGCCGAGAAGCTGGCTGATAACCCAAGCCGACTTGCCGCGCGCCGCCCATTTCAGGCACTCGAACTCCCGCGGGGTGAGCGTTACACCATCCACCACGCGATCGTCGGCGAGCCTGCGCCGGACATGGATATGAAAGTTGATGGCCACCAGCTGCAATGCTTTTTCGTAACGTGTCAGTGACCGCAACAGAGGCGGGCGGGACTCGTCGGAAGCAAAGGTCAGGGCAGCAAACCGGCCGCAATGATCATGCATGGACATCGTCAGGCCGCCGCGGATGCCAAACTCAGCCGCACTCTCCAGAATTTGTTGCTGCGAATTCGGCAGACAGTGCCGAGCGCGATCCACACCCCAATCAAAGGTATCCCAGCCTTGCAGCCCGCGCAGGATGACCGGATCAAGACTGTGGTACCGCTGTTGCAGATAACGTGATGTCCAGGATGAAGGATAGTTTGAGATCAATTGCGGGGCGTCGCCGGGGGCCGACGGGTAAGTGAAATAGGCGAATAGCGGAAAATCGAAGCCGGCTGCAGCGGATGCCATTGCCTCACGGAGATCGGCAGCATCAACACTTGCAGACAGTTGCTCAACGAAGTTCTCAAACACGCGATGCATTTGCGCTTTGCGTAACCTCCGTGATCGCTCGATGCCAGGCAGAGACCTTGTTTTAAACGATCCCGGACGGATACAGCGCGTGCCGAGAACCCCGTTAATCTGTTGAAACCCGTGATATTCTGACGTTGTCTATGAGCCGTGTGCCGCCGAGCCAGGCCGCGACAAGCAAGCGTGCAGGTCGGTCAAGGCTTGTCATGGGTCGCAGATCTGCCTCGTCGCGAAGTTCCAGGTATTCGACCTCGCGATAGCCTGCAGCCAGAATTGCTGCGCGCGCTTCGGCAAGCGTTGGCAGGACGGGCGAGCCGCGGGCAAGCCGCTCAGCCGTCTCGAGCAAGACCGATGGTAGCTCGGGGGCAACAGCACGCTCTGCTGGCGAGAGCCGGACATTGCGCGATGATAGTGCAAGACCGTCGGCTTCGCGGACTGTCGGACAAGGAACAATGGTGATTGGAATATCCAGGTCCCGGGCCATACGCCTGACTAGCTGAAGCTGCTGAAAGTCCTTTTCGCCAAAGAAGCCGAAGTCAGCGCTGGTCTGCAGGAAGAGCTTGGCGACGACGGTCGCCACGCCATCAAAATGTCCCGGCCGGAAGGCACCGCACAGGCCCTCGCTGACACCGGACACCGAAACGGTCGTGGCGAAGGCCGCCGGATACATTTCCTCTGCATCCGGCGCATAAAGCAGGTGCGCGCCAAGCGGTGCCAGCTTGGCGGCATCCTCGTCCTCGGTGCTCGGATACGCGGCGAGATCGGCCTGGCTGTTGAATTGCTTCGGGTTGACGAAGAGCGTCACGATCACCCGGTCGGCCTTCTCGAGTGCCGCGCGCACCAGGCTGAGATGGCCCTCATGCAGGACGCCCATCGTTGGCACCACGGCAATCCTCACGCTCTCGCGGCGCCATGCGGCGACAATTTCGCGAAGCTGGGCAACGCTCCTGACAATCGGCACGCTCACGCTGCTTCTCCGCTCTTGGTGGCGTCCGCGTCGGCGGGCTTGCGCGCATCGGCAAACACGTGCTCGGCGGCCGGAAACTGGCGCTCCTTCACTTCCCGCGCATAGGCCGCGATCGCAGCCGCAGCGGCCTCCCCCATTTCAGCATAGCGCTTGACGAATTTGGGCCGGAAGTCGCCGAAGAGGCCCAGCATGTCGTCGACGACGAGAATCTGGCCGTCACAGGCTGCCGAGGCACCGATGCCAATGGTCGGGGTCGCCACCTCCCCGGTGATCCGGCGGGCGAGCGCCTCGGGAACCTTCTCCAGCACGACCGCAAAGGCGCCCGCTTCGCTCACCGCAAGCGCGTCGCGCCTGATGCGCTCGGCATCCCCGCCTCTGCCCTGCACGCGGTAGCCACCGATGGTGTTGATCGCCTGCGGCGTCAAGCCGACATGGGCCATGACCGGCACGCCGCGCGCGGCGAGGAAGCCGATCGTCTCTGCCATCGTTTCGCCGCCTTCGAGCTTGATGGCCGCGCAGCCGGTCTCGGCCATGACGCGCGCGGCATTGCGGAAAGCCTGCTCGGGGCTTTCCTCGAAGGAACCGAACGGCAGGTCGACGACCATCAGCGCCTGCTCGAGGCCACGGCGCACGGCCTGGCCGTGAATGATCATCATCTCCAGCGTCACACCGAGCGTCGAGGGCAGGCCGTGGAGAACCATGCCGACGCTGTCGCCGACCAGCACCACATCGCAATGGGGATCGACAAGCCGGGCGACTGGGGTCGTGTAGGCGGTAAGACAGACGAGCGGCGTCCCACCTTTGCGCGAACGAATATCCGGCGGTGTGATCGCCTTGGTGTCACCAAACGCACTCAATGGACCCTCCTTCCCCAACGTTACCAACCGCGGGTGTCGCGTTTGCCACATTTTTGTGCAAGTGCGAAGAGCTAAAAATGGCCGTGCAGCTGTGCGGTGTTGACGTGCGGACAGGCGCGCTTACACTTAAATCGATTCAGGCGCTCCCGAGCTGGCCAACCACTTTCGCGAACATGGACGATCAGGCAAAAGGACCCAGGAAAGACAGAGCCGCCGTCAAGGCCGACGAAGTCAAAGTGGACCTGATCGCCTTTGTCGTCGCCGTAAACGACAGTGAACCCTGTGTCCTCACCATCGGCCAGGCGGACACCCTGCCCTCCGGACCATTTGCGCTTGAGCACCGATCGCTGCAATCCGGTTTGAGGGGGTGGGTCGAGCAGCAGACCGGCCATCCGCTGGGGTATATTGAGCAACTCTACACCTTCGCGGATCGGGATCGCATCGGCGCCGAGCGCCAGCAGCGCGTCATCTCCATCAGCTATCTCGCATTGACCCGCAAGGAACAGGCAGCTGGCTCGCCCAAGTGCGGCTGGCAGAGCTGGTATGAATATTTTCCATGGGAGGACCACCGCTCCGGCACGCCTCCGGTCGTGCTGGACGTTCTGCGACCGCGTCTGATTGAATGGGCAGACGGCGTCAGCGACGCGGCCACGCGACGTGAACGCTGGCAGCGGGCGACGATAGCCTTCGGCTTCGACGACCGCCTTTGGAACGAGGAACTCACGCTTCAACGCTATGAGTTAGTCTACGAAGCAGGCCTGGTCCAAGAGGCCGGAAGCGGACGGGACGCGACGCTGCCTCCGCTGGTGCCCAGCAAGTCTATGGTCGCCGATCATCGCCGCATCGTGGCGACCGGCATTGCGCGGCTGCGCTCCAAGATCAAATACCGGCCGGTCGTCTTTGAGCTGATGCCGCCGGTCTTCACGCTTTTGCAGCTGCAGCGAACCGTGGAGGCGCTTGCCGGCAGGCTCGTGCGTAAGCCGAACTTTCGCCGGCTGATCGAGCAGCAGGAGCTGGTCGAAGAGACCGGAGAGGCAACCGCGGAGACCGGCGGCCGGCCAGCGAAGCTTTACCGGTTCCGCCACGCCGTTCTCGACGAGAGGGTCATCGCCGGGACAAAATTGCCGCTGGCGCGGGGTTGACATCGCTTATACTCACAGCAAGTATATGCTGGTTATTTTCAACTAGAGTATAAGCTGGAGGGGTCGATGAGCGCCATGCTGCCTGCGACCGCGTTTCTCTACGAGCGCGTCCGACGAGTGATCCCGCCGATCGAATGGCCGGCTTTCGTCGAGGATATCGAGGCGATCCTTGCACTGAAGCGCGAGCGCAACGCCATCATCCTGGCGCACAACTATCAGACCCCCGAGATCTTCCATTGCGTGGCCGACATCGTCGGCGACAGCTTGGCACTGGCCCGCACGGCTGCGACGATCGAGGCGCAAGTCATCGTGCTGGCCGGCGTACATTTCATGGCCGAAACGGCCAAGCTGCTCAATCCGCAAAAGACGGTGCTCATTCCCGACCTGCGGGCAGGCTGTTCGTTGGCGGAATCGATCACGGCAGAAGACGTGCGCTTGATGCGCCAGCGTTATCCCGGCGTGCCGATCATCACTTATGTCAACACGTCGGCCGAAGTGAAAGCCGAGTCGGATATCTGCTGTACATCCGGCAACGCCAAGGCGGTCGTCCAATCCCTTGGCGTTCCCCAGGTGATCATGTTGCCGGACGAATATCTGGCCCAGAATATCGCCGCCCAGACCGATGTGCAGATCATCGCCTGGAAAGGGCATTGCGAGGTGCATGAGCGCTTTACACCGGCCGACATCCGCGAGTTGCGCGAAAGCCATCCCGGCGTGATCGTGCTCGCGCATCCCGAATGCCCGCCCGACGTCGTGGCTGAAGCAGATTTTTCCGGCTCGACCGCTGCCATGTCCGACTATGTCGAAAGGCAAAGGCCGGCACGTGTCGTGCTGATGACGGAATGTTCGATGAGCGACAACGTCGCGTTAGCGCACCCAGAGGTCGAGTTCATCCGGCCCTGCAATTTGTGCCCGCACATGAAGCGTATCACGCTTGCCAACATCCGCATGGCGCTCGAGCAGAACCACCATATCGTAACCATCGAACCCGGGATCGCCGGGCGCGCGCGGCTTGCGGTCGAACGGATGCTGGCAATTTGAGCGCCGATGTCCGCAGCTTCTTCGGGCGGCCCATCATCATCGGCGGCGGCATTGCCGGACTGATGACCGCGCTTCAACTGGCGCCGGAGCCGGTGCTGCTTCTGTCCAGGACGCTGCTGGGAGCTGACAATTCGAGCACGTGGGCACAGGGTGGTCTGGCTGCAAGTTTCGGCGAAGACGACGATCCGGCACTGCATCTGGCCGATACGCTTGCCGCCGGGGATGGTCTCTGCGACACAGACGTGGCGAGCCGCATCCTCCAAGCCGCGCCCAAGGCGATAGAGGGGCTTGCGGGCTTTGGGGTTCCCTTCGACCGTACGCCGAAAGGATCACTGTGCCTCGGATTGGAGGCCGCACACAGCCGACGTCGCATCGTTCATGCGCATGGTGACGGCACCGGGCGTGAGATCATGCGTGCCCTGATCGCGGCTGTGCGTTCCACTCCGTCGATTGTTGTCGTGGAGGGCGTGGAAGCGCGCCGGCTGGCGGTGCGAGAGAATGCGATCCGAGGCGTCTGGGCGAGCGGTTCGATAGGACCTGTCTTCTTCGGCTCACGGCGGGTCGTCCTCGCCACCGGTGGGATCGGGGGACTGTTTCTCGACACCACCAATCCTTGGGGCAGTTGCGGACAGGGCCTGGCGCTTGCGGCCCGCGCTGGAGCTGTCCTTGCCGACCTCGAGTTCATCCAGTTCCACCCGACCGCGCTTGACGGCCCGGAACGCCCTATGGTGCTGGTCAGCGAGGCCGTCCGCGGCGAAGGTGCTGCCCTGATCGACGAAACCGGCCAGGCTTTTCTCCAGAGCGTGCCAGGGGCGGAACTTGCGCCTCGTGATGTCTTGGCGCGCGCCGTCTGGAACCATCTTGCCAACGGCCACCGTGTTTTTCTAGACGCGCGGCAACGGCCTGGCCCGGAATTTGCTCGACACTTCCCGACAATCGCATCAGCCTGTCGTGGAGCCGGCATCAATCCCGCGCGCGATCTCATCCCCATTCGTCCGGCCCAACACTACCACATGGGTGGCGTTGCCGTGGACGGCTCCGGTAGGACCTCCGTCAAGGGGCTGTGGGCCTGCGGCGAAGTCGCTTCGACAGGACTGCATGGCGCCAACAGGCTCGCCAGCAATTCCTTGACCGAGGCCGTCGTGTGCGCGCGCTGGGTCGCTGAAAGTGTCGCCGGAACGCCTGCTCGCAGAACAAAGCCTGCGTTTGCGGACGTTTACCCATCGCCCGCGCCGGCACCCGTGCGTGTTTTCCTGTCGCGCGCACTCGGCATCGTCCGGGATGGTGAAGGTTTGAAAGCAGCCGCACGTGCCTTATTGCCGCTCGCCGAAAGCAAGGACGCGGCCTCGGATGCGGCGGCTGTCGGGCTAATGATCGCGGTTGCCGCCTTGTTGCGCCAAGAAAGCCGCGGCGCTCATTACCGGACAGATTTTCCTCATCATGCGACTGTCGCCCGACGGTCCGAAATCACCCTCGAAGCCGCCTTGGCCGCTGCGCGGGAACTCGGACACTCGCCAAGCCTCGAAGGGGCAAAGTGATGACGCTCTCACCGCTTCCCACGGTCATGCTTGAGCCGCTTGTAAGGGCAGCTCTTCTTGAAGACCTTGGCAGAGCCGGCGACTTGACCACGGAGGCCATCGTGCCGAAGGCACACCAAGCGGGAACCGTGCTGGCGGCGCGCCAGTCCGGAGTTGTCGCCGGCCTCGATCTGGCGATGCTCGCTTTCCGCTTGATTGATCCTGATGTCGAAATTTCGGTGGAGCGGGCAGACGGCTGCAATGTCATGGATGGAGAGGTCATTGCATCAGTGGTTGGCCCTGCCCGGGCCATTCTCACAGCCGAACGGACGGCACTCAATTTTTTGTGCCATCTGAGCGGCATCGCTACAGCAACGGCATCGATCGTCGCTGCGGTTCGTGGATATGGCGCGAAGATCGTCTGCACGCGCAAGACGACGCCCGGATTGCGGGCAGTCGAAAAATACGCCGTGCGCGCAGGTGGCGGATCCAATCACCGCTTCGGCCTCGACGACGCAATTCTGATCAAGGACAACCACATCGCCATCGCAGGCGGCGTTCGCCCGGCGCTCGAGCGAGCACGAAGACGGGCCGGTCATCTCGTCAAGATCGAAGTCGAGGTCGATACGCTGGCCCAGTTGGAGGAGGTACTTGGCTTCGCTCCCGATGCGGTTCTGCTCGACAACATGTCCCTCGCCGATCTTCGCCGCGCCGTCGCAATCGTTGGCGGCCGTGCTATCACCGAGGCTTCTGGCGGGATCGCATCCGATACAGCGCGAGCGATTGCCGCGACCGGCGTTGATCTGATTTCGGTCGGCCGACTGACCCACAGCGCGCCGATCCTGGATATCGGCCTCGACTATTGGGGCTCATGATTGTCTGAGGAACGAACAGGATCGAATCAACTGTCCTTTCCGATCGTCGTCAATCAGACAGCAAAGCAAGGCAGAACCGGAGGAACAGCATGGACATGCAAACAGCCAGTCCAACGCAGACATCGCCACAGGCTCAATCCCCTGACCCTGGAGCGTGGACCCTGGAGAAGGCTCAGGCACTTCACGATGCCCCCTTCAACAATCTCCTCTTCCTCGCGCAAACCGTGCACCGCCAGAATTTCGATCCCAACAAGGTCCAGCTCAGCCGGCTGCTCAGCATCAAGACGGGCGGATGCCCGGAGGATTGCGGCTATTGCAGCCAGTCGGCGCATCACGAGACCGGCCTGAAGGCGTCGAAGCTGATGGAGGTCCGGCGCGTCGTCGCCGAGGCGAAGAAAGCGCGTGACGCCGGCGCCACCCGCTATTGCATGGGCGCGGCCTGGCGAAACCCCAAGGCGCGCGACATGGATGCGGTCGTGGCGATGGTCGAAGGCGTCAAGGCGCTGGGCATGGAGACCTGCATGACGCTCGGCATGCTCGATCTTGAGCAGGCCGCTCGACTGAAGCAGGCTGGTCTCGACTTTTACAACCACAACATCGATACGTCGGAACGCTACTATAGCGAGATCATCAGCACGCGCAGCTTTGCCGAGCGGCTCGAGACGCTCGAGCACGTTCGCCAATCCGGCATCAAGGTCTGCTGCGGCGGCATTGTCGGCATGGGCGAGGAGCCGGTGGACCGGATCGGCATGCTGGTGACGCTGGCCAATCTGCCGGAACATCCGCAAAGCGTTCCGATCAACATGCTGATCCCGATCCCCGGCACCCCGCTTGCCGACGCCAAGCCCATCGAGCCGATCGAATTCGTGCGCGTGATCGCGCTGGCGCGCATCATGATGCCGAAATCGCATATCCGTCTTTCCGCCGGCCGTACGGCCATGACCGACGAGATGCAGGCGCTGTGCTTTTTTGCCGGCGCCAACTCGATCTTCGTCGGCGACACGCTGCTGACGGCGGACAATCCCGGTGAGGACAAGGATACCCTGCTGTTCTGGCGCCTTGGCATCGAGCCGATGGAACTCGAGGCGCAATGAACGGGGCACCGCTTGCCCGCTATGAGGCGACCTTGCAGGGACTGGCGCGCAAGGACCGGCTGCGGACGCTGAAGCCGCGCGCCGGGCGCGACTTCTCGTCGAACGACTATCTCGGGCTTGCCGCCTCCAAAAGACTTGGCGAAGCGGTTGCGGCGGCGATTGCGCGGGGCACGCCGGTTGGCGCCACCGGGTCGCGGCTGTTGCGCGGCAATGCACCGGAACACGAGCAGCTCGAGGCAGACGCGGCGGCATTCTTTGGAGCCGACCGCGCGCTGTTCTTCGGCAGCGGCTACATCGCCAACTTCGCTCTGCTGACTGCGCTGCCGCAGAAGGGCGATCTTTTGGTCCTCGATGAGCTCGCCCATGCCAGCATGCATGAGGGGGCACAGGCCGGACGTGCCGAGTTCAAGCTGGCCGCGCACAACGACGTCGATGCTGTCGAGGACGCGATCACGCGTTGGCGCGCCGAAGGCGGCGCGGGGCGCGTGTGGATCGTGGTCGAAAGCCTATACAGCATGGATGGCGACCGCGCGCCGATGGAGAGCCTGGTCGCGCTTGCCGATCGGCACGACGCATTCATCGTCATTGACGAGGCGCACGCCACCGGCGTCTGGGGACCGGACGGCCGGGGGCTGGCCGCCGCTTTCGAGGGCCGCGACAACATCGTCGCGCTCCACACCTGCAGCAAGGCGCTCGGCGCATCTGGTGGGCTCGTGACCGGGCCGAGGACACTGTGCGAGTATCTGATCAACCGTTGCCGGCCATTCATCTACGCCACCGCGCCATCGCCGCTGATGGCGGTCGCGGCGCGGGAAGCGCTCGCAATGCTCGCCGACGAGCCTATGCGGCGTGTTCAGCTGCATGAGCGGGTCGCTTTCGCGAGCCGCCAGTTGGCCGATCGCTGCGGCGTAAAGCCCAGCGGCTCGCAGATCCAGCCAGTTGTCATCGGCGACGTCAGCCGCACCATGGCAGTGGCGGCGCGCCTGCAGGGCCGCGGCTTCGACATACGCGGCATTCGTCCGCCGACCGTGCCCGAGGGCACGTCGCGGCTGCGCATCTCACTGACGCTCAATATCGGCGAAGCCGACATTTCCGCCATGGTCGAGGCGCTCGTCGAGGTGTTGGCTCAGACATGACCGGAGGCGACATGACCAAGCGCATCGTCATCACCGGAACAGACACCGGAATTGGCAAGACGGTGTTTTCGGCCGGGCTTGCCGGCCTGCTTGACGGTTTCTACTGGAAGCCGGTGCAATCGGGTCTCGACGGCGAGACCGACAGCGAGGTCGTCGCGCGGCTTTCCGGCTTGCCCGCCGGGCGCGTCCTGCCGGAAGCCTATCGCTTGAAGAGCCCGCTTTCGCCGCATCGTTCGGCTGAAATCGACGGCGTCATGATCGAGGCGGCTGACCTGTCGGTTCCAGCCGTGCCGGGTCCGCTCGTCATCGAAGGCGCAGGTGGGCTGATGGTGCCGCTCAACCGGCGGACAAGGTTTATCGACATGTTCGAACAATGGCAGCTACCGGTCATCCTGTGCGCCCGCACCGCACTCGGCACGATCAACCACACCCTGCTGTCGATCGAGGCCCTGCGAGCCCGCTCCATCCCGCTCATCGGCGTCGCCTTCATCGGCGAAGAGGTGGCTGATACGCAACGGACAATCGTGGAGTTCGGCGGTGTGCCGCAACTCGGCAGGCTGCCGCACCTCGTCCCGCTGACGGGTGAAACGCTGAGAGATGCGATGGTTGGCGGCTTCGACCTCGCTTTGATTGCCGGAGGCGGATGATGCCGCAATCCCGTGTGTGGCACCCCTTCACACAGCATGCGCTCGAGCCGGCGATCCCTGAAATCGTCCTAACGGAAGGAGCCTATCTCCACAAGGCCGACGGCACGCGCATCCTGGACGCCATCTCCTCCTGGTGGGTCGTCACCCATGGCCACCGCCATCCCGGCATCATGAAGGCTATCGAGACAACCGCGTCGAGCCTCGATCAGATCATCTTCGCGGGCTTCACGCACGAACCGGCTGAACGTCTGGCCGAGGCGCTTGTCGGCCTCGCTCCCTCCGGACTCGACTGGGTATTCTATTCAGACAGCGGCTCGACCTCCGTCGAAGTCGCGCTGAAGATGGCGCTTGGCTATTTCCGCAACATCGGCGCGCCGCGCTCGCGCATCGTCGTCATGGAGCACAGCTATCATGGCGACACGATCGGCACGATGAGCGTCGGTGCCCGTGGCGTGTTCAACGCCGCCTACGAACCCTTGCTGTTCGAGGTCGACACCATTCCCTTCCCGGCCGCCGGCCGCGAGCAGGAAACGCTGGATAGATTCGAGGCCGTCAGCCGCGACCGGCGCGCCGCCGGGCTGATCGTCGAACCGCTCGTGCTTGGCGCCGGCGGCATGCTGATGTATCCGGCCTGGGTTCTGTCCGAGTTGAAAAACATCACTGAGGCCTCCGGCACACTGCTGATCGCCGATGAGGTGATGACCGGCTGGGGGCGCACCGGAACCATGTTCGCCTGCGAGCAAGCGTCCATCTCTCCAGACATCCTGTGCACCTCGAAGGGCCTGACCGGCGGTGCCGTCCCGCTGGCCGCTACGCTCGCCACCGATGCCATCTTCCAGGCTCACTATTCGGCTGATCGCAAGAAGACGTTTTTCCACTCGAGCTCCTACACCGCCAATCCGATTGCCTGCGCGGCCGCACTCGCCAATGTCGAGATCTGGCGCGACGAGCCGGTGGCCGAGCGTATTGCGGCCTTGAGCGCGAGGCAGGCCGCCGGACTTCAACGCTTTCGCCACAATCGCTACTTCACCGACAGCCGGGTGACCGGCACGATCGCGGCCCTCGATCTGCGCACAGCCTCAGCCGGCTATCTGGCCGAGATCGGACCTAAGCTGCGGGCCTTTTTCCTCGAGCGCGGCCTGCTTGTGCGCCCGCTCGGCAATGTCCTTTATCTCCTGCCGCCCTATTGCGTCACCGGCGACGAGCTCGATCGGCTCCATGACGCGATCGAGGAGGCCGGCGAACGCTTCGGTTCGAGGCCATGAGCAGGTTGTCGCGCCTTCTCGGGTTTGGCCATCATGCGCCTGGCCGAAAGGTGGCGAATGCCGAGATCGAGAGCGATCTCGGCCTCGAACCGGGCTGGATCGAGCGGCGTACTGGAATCCGGTCGCGCTTCTGGGCAACAAACGAAGACACGCTGTCTGGTCTTGCTGCGCAGGCCGGGGCCATGGCGCTGGCCAGCGCCGGCATTGCGCGCCACGACATCGGTCTGCTGCTGCTTGCCACCTCGACGCCCGATCACCTCCTGCCGCCCAGCGCGCCCCTGGTCGCACATCGGCTGGGGCTCGGCCGCGCCGGCGCTGTCGATCTGACCGGCGCCTGCGCCGGCTTCATCTATGCGCTGATGTTTGCGGACGGATTTACCCGCCTGCACGGCAAACCAGCACTGGTCATCGCCGCCAATATCCTCAGCCGCCGCATCAATCCCTCTGAGCGCGCCAGCGCCGTGCTGTTTGCCGATGCCGCCGGCGCCCTCGTGATCGGTCCGTGCGAGGATACTGATCGGGGGATTCTCGGTGCCTCTGTGGATTCGGACGGCTCGCGATACGGGCTGATCCAGATTCCCGCAGGAGGAAGCAACAAGCCGTTCCACGGTGACCTCGACCTCGCGCAAACCCGAATGACGATGACCGACGGCCGCGAAGTGTTCGCAAAGGCCATCGAGATGATGACCGATTGCTCGATAAGCGCGCTAGCCGCTGCCGGAGTGCGACCACAGGATGTCGACCGGTTCGTGCCGCATCAGGCCAATGCTCGCATTTTCGATGCGGTCGGGCGAAACCTCGGCGTTGCCGATCACCTGATCGTCAAGACGATCGCCGAATATGGCAACTCTTCCGCCGCGACGATCCCGCTCTCACTGTCGCTCGCCAATCAAGCGGAGCCGTTTCGGCCGGGCGAGAAAATACTCCTGGCGGCGGCAGGTGCGGGACTCAGCGGCGGGGCGCTCGTCGTCGGGATTTAGCCCAGCGAAGCTGCTCAACATCAGGACTGACTTTGTGAGATGAATAGGACAACGGGACCAATGCGAAAGTAGTCGCCGGCAAGCTGCACGGCATCCACGTCACCGAGCAAAGCTCAACTACCACGGTTCGATACTGCTCGACCCTGACCACGCGAAGAACCCGGGATCCTGCCAATGGATTCGTGGAGACCATGGAGCAAGACTTCCGGCGCGCGAATCTCGACCTATGTCATCCTCGGCGAGCGCGGCTCTCGATGCTGCATCCTCAACGGCGCGGCCGCCCGGAACCTGCCAGCCCACTCTATCCATCTGGACGAAGCGCGCATTCCTCTCTGAAGCCGCGGATCGTTACGTTCGTCATCAACAATGTCGTCGGCTTCTCGCCGATGGCAATGCGCTGACGCGGACGGCGTTGACCATTACATCGGCAGGGGCGCTTCAGCAGAACTTTCGCCGGTTGATGGAGCAGCAGGAACTGGTGGAGGAGACCGGCGAAAGTGCTTGTGACACCGGCGGTCGGCCGGCGAAGCTTTATCGCTTCCGCCACCATGTCCTCGACGAAACGGCGGTCGCCCGGACAAAATTGCCGCTGGCACGGGCTTGACATCCTTTATACTCAACGTAGAAATATACCCTTATAATCAATTCGATTATAACGAGAAATTCATTCGCACCGTCCGAACCCACGGTCTCGCTCGGGAAGCCCGTATGAGTGGATCGGAGTGATCTTGGAAATGAAACGCCCGAGGACGGGCTTTCAACCTTTGTCGTGAAGGAGGTGCCGCGTGCCTGGGCCAATGCCTTACGGCAACGGTGAAGGATGTATACCGCCAGTAAACGCGTGCGTCAAAGTCGCTAATCGAATGTACAGTTAGTCTAAATGTGCGATGCGTTCGATTTGTGCAAGTAACATTTGGAAAAGTGGCGCATAAAAGAAACGTCTAATTACATAAAGCAGGCAAGCTAAACTTTAAACTTGCACAAATGAGCGTGGGGCGCCCTGTTCCATGGCGCCTTTTTTAAGAATTATCATTAGACTCTCTCCCGGGGGAACTGTGGGTGAAGAAACAACGCATCGTCCTGCTGGCAGCTGTTTTGGCGTCTGCCTTTGGCTTTTTTTTGCTGATCCTGATCCTGCAGATGGTCAGTTTTTTTGGTTGACTAGGCACGCGCAAGCGGGATGGATCGCGCAGAGACACGCGGAAGTATTTTTTCGCCAGCGAACCCCGACGACCTGATGGGGAGTCGCGCCAGCAGGGTGGGAGCCACGTCCAGTGCCACCGACCATGCGAGATGCCGATTGTTGGCGCGTCTGTCAGTTCGCGCGGCCATATTCATTCTGGTGCCGATCTGTTGCCTTTTCTGCTTTTCCCATGCGTTTTAGGCCGAGCCAATTTGTGAAGCGGGCGGTCAATGGATCTGCGCCTCGCGATTGCCTGCCGTTGCCTGATTGATCTGGGCGGGATAATCCGAGAGCGAACGCTGCAACCGCGGTTCGAATTGCGCGAAGTTGAACCGGACTTCATCCGCGGTCAGGAACTGGTGGGTTGCGCCGGGAAAGCCGGCGACCATCACAAGGTCGCCTTCCTTGACGCCTTCACAGGCTATGGGTAGCCAACTCTTCGGCCGGTAAGGCACATTGTCGCGCGCATATGGCCGGGAGGAACCATCAGGAGCGACATAGGCGCGATAAAAGCCGAAGTGGCCCGTGTGGCGCAGCCACATCCAGTTTTGTCCGTTTGGCCGCCGAAGTTGCCGATGCCGAGCGCGGGCGCATAGACGAGGCGCACGTCCTCAATTTCGAGCTTCTGGAGGAGATAGTAGGAGGCGCGCCATAATAGGCCCCTACGTCGCAGCGGCGATTGGGCTGTCCTTCACATGCGGCGATCAGGGCCTTGCGGTTCGTGGCGAGCCGCTCATAGCGGGCAAACCCGTTCAGCTTGTCCGAGACGCCCTTGAGTATTTCGGCGGTCACATCCCGCATGTCCTCGATCACATAGATGCGGCTGCCTGGCGCCGCGGGCAATTCTTCACCCAGGGCTCTTCGCCAGAAAGCCGTCTGTGAGATAGTCCTGGCCCTCCTTGCTGTGGTATTGGATGGATTCTAACACGCAATGATGATTGGTTGCGACCAGCCCTTGTGGACTGACGAACGAGGCGGAGCATCCGCCCAGTGATACGATCGCGTTGAGCGGGTCAGCGTCTAGACGGCCCAGCTGGGCGGGATCGATCTGGAGCCCATCCGCGCGCATGGCCGCGCCCACTTCCGCAGTCTGGCCCGGCATCCACATACCTTCGTCCGCCGACGTAGCCGTGACCGTCCAGAGCAAGGCGATGGCAGTTGCTTTGGCCAAACATTTCAAATTCGAGTTCATGCTGACTGTCGCTCTCATCTTGCCTCCTGTTCTCCGCAGATTGGATTGGTGACTATCGGGATGGCCGGAGTCCTGGCGCCCGCGCGGCGGCCAACACCGTAAACACCGAGTGGACCCGTTAACCGCAAGAGTCCTGATGGCGCTCACCTCTCATATTTGTCGCGCGCAACGTTTGCGGATCATCCGCTGCACCAATCGTGCCAAATGAATAAAGCCTTCAGTTACAAATGGTGAGCCGCCCCATCCATGTCCGATCTCCGACGTCTTTCACGTAAAGGGCTCGGTGCTTCCACGCTCGTTTGCTCTTCGCCCGTCCCTCTTCCGTCTTGACTAGCAGGAGCCTACGGCCTATCTCACTGCCGCGTTAGCACTCGCTTCTGGTG
>NZ_JAMYME010000062.1:0-19662 GCF_040318345.1 Mesorhizobium sp. M1169
TTCGGCGTTCAAGACATGGCAAGACGAAGATTGACAGCACGTTGCGGTTGAGGAGCTGGCAAAACGCAGGCTGTGTGCAAGCGAAGGCGGGTTGGCCGCGCTTTTCCAGCGACCTTCCTCTTTTCCAACCCGACAACGACTGACTTACCTGTTTTCTGACGCAGCCGGAGACGGAGGCACTCAGTTCATACAGCCGTAAATTACCGGCGTCATCGTCCGTGCAACGCTACAGGGAATGCTCGACAGCATTGTAATGCCATTCCGCCGACGCGGCCATGGCTTCAATGAACGCGAGTTTGACGGTAGCGACTAAGCAACCGAACCGTGGCGCCAATGACCTTCTGAGCTTCCTCCCATTTCGGAAGATCTCGTTCCCCAACACGCGTGGCGATCGCGGCCAGTATCCAACCTACGCAGCTGATGTCTTCGGCAGCCTTCAGTTTCTCATGCTGCAGGATGCAAGCTTCAATGCCCGGTCGGGGCGGAGACCCGGGCGTAGTACGCTCAGCGATTAGCTGCAGACCGGCGTCGTAGGCGGCGCAAATTTTAATTCTATCGCCCCTTTCCGATTTCATCACCACATTCGCCCAAAGGGCCAACTCAGTTAAAAGATCGGTTACTTCATCTCTCATTAAAAACTGCCGCTGTTTTCTTCATGAAACGAAATTCCACGATCCAGATAGCGCGTGGCCCGGACAATGAGCGAGGTATTTTCGGGGTTTGTTGTTATCGAGCGAACCACTCCTTCTAAGCTTGCCGAGAATGTTAGTCAAAACGCTCAGTTTGCTCGGCAGGATCGCCGTCTAGACACAGCGGGCAAACATACGCATGCGGTTTCGTTACCACCAAGACCACCGATGGCTTGTGGCAGCGATCACAGGCAAAATCCCGGTGTGCAGTAGGCCAAACGTCATTTTCTATCTTTAGAGCACGGAGCCCCATCGTTTGGCAGCCGTCATCTTGCTGCCAGCCGGCGGAGGGCGCTGGGCTGGCACAGTGGTCTCGGGTTTAATGCGGAGGTATGGGAAAGAGAGGCTCTCCCGGCTCACTGCGCCAGCAATGGTATCGGCACTCACAGGGGCGTCCCAGGTTGATTGGTGGCCCGTAGCGAGAAGACTCGATCGGGCGAGTTTGGCTGATTACTCGCATTCTGACCGCCGAATTCAAGAATAGTGTTGCCCTTGAGATAACTCTTCGCGCTTGAGTTGCACGTATGCAACAGTCACTACCGACCTGCGAGGAGCGGAAAATCCCGAAACCTTGTCGGCGCCGCGAGAGGCCCCTTATTTGAAATCGCGTCTTGGCTTGCGACCTGGATGCCTCGCGCGAATATGCCGGTCTGATGGTACAGACGAAGGCGACTGGTAAAGCGATCGGCAAGGCCGAAGGTTACGTCGCCGCCACAGCCGCTGCTCGCGAGTTCTTGTTCGTGGGCACGATCGGCATCGGGCGGGCCAGACCAAGATCGGCATGGCCAATCTCGCCTACAATCTCACCCGCCCGTATGGCACCAGGGGCGAACTGCGCCCGCATGACGACGAAGGCGGCGCAAACCGCCACCGCGATGCCAAAATCGGCAATCTCAACAACCAACTCCGAAGCGATCGCCGTCATCAGTCCACGCAGAAATCAGCGCGGCCCTACCGGTCCGCGAAACGCCGATAGTACGAGGTGCCCAGGTGGCTGGAGGCCATTCCTATGAAGGTAAAGCCTGACCCTATTCGTGATATTCTGAAGCGCCTGCAGTGGTGCTGGGTCACGTTCGCTTCCCGCGCGATCTTGGCCGTCCATCAACCACGGCGCGTCCTTAGTTCCTCAATATTCACGACACTGTCGAAAATATACCCCGCGCCGCGCTCGGTGCGGATATACTGCGGGCGCGGCGCCTTATCCTGCCCCAACTTACGGCGAAGGCGGACGATAAGAACATCGATGCTGCGGTAGTAGACCTCCTGATCATAGACACGGGTCGCCATCAGAAGCTGCTCACGTGAAAGGACCCGACCTGGGTTCTTGAGAAAGGCCATCAGGAGGTTGAACTCGCCGGCGGTGAGCTTGACGTCAGGATCCGTTCCCCGGCGCAAGCTCCGACGCTTGGTGCTAACTCGCCAGTCATCGAAACGGTAGATGGTGTTTCGGTCACGCTCCGGCCGCTGGCGCATAGCGGCGCGCACGCGGGCGCGGAACTCCGTAAGCCCGAAGGGCATAGTAATGTAGTCGCGAGCGCCGGTTTCGAGGCCAATCACCTTGTCGGCCTCATCTACGAAGTCACCGCTGATGATGATGATCGGAAGATCCCTCTTGGCACCAAAATCTCGAACGAACTGCAAACCGTCCTCTCGGCCGTAGCTCAGGTCGACAATTGCTAGATCAATCGCTTCAGAAGCCATATTGCTGGCGGCCTGCTGGCGGTTTTCGACCGCTCTGATGTTAAACTCATGCTTAGACAAGAAGCCCATAAGCGGTTCTCTCGTCAACGCGTCCTGACCGACGATGAGAATGTTCTTCATGGTCACTTCCTATTGACTGCAGCTTGGGCTGCCGGGGACGGTAGTCAAATTAGTGACGCTCAGCAGGTGGGACAATCTTCATCAGGCGTATTGCGGAATAGCGCAGACAAATAGGTCCTATGCGGAGTTCCTGCTGCGCAACAGTGCCCCCAAAGCCTGCTAGTTTTTGATGGATTGTCCGTCCTCTGCGACCACTCGTTCGGCAGACCGGGTTTATCCCCGCTGAGATTCGTATCGCTCCGGTCCTCTGGCACCATCACTGGAGCGCTTTTGCACCCAACTTCCTCTCCCGGCGGCTCCAATTCAGTTCAGCTTTGTTTCAATTTAAATCGCTGAAAAGTTGACATTCGTATGGATTCGTCGAGATTTATTGATCAGACGCAGAACTCGCCTTGATGTTAATTCCACTGTCTACAGGAAACTCATGATGCCCAACCTTTTATCTAATTCCAATCTCCTTTCTAGACCCATGCTATCCTTTCTTTTGAACTTGCATGTCTTATTGTGCAGATCGCTCAGGGGGCGGAGCTTTCATGAACGGCGGGATGTCCGAGAGCAGGAGAGTGGAGATGAGTAGACTGGTCGTAGTCTCAAACAGGGTTTCGCTGCCCGACGAGCATGGTTCCCCGCCGCCAGGCGGGATGGCGATTGCGCTGAGCGCTGCGCTCCGGCGAAGGCACGGCCTATGGATGGGCTGGTCGGGGAAGGTGAAAGCCGGGGAGGACCCGTCAGGGCCGATCTCACGCCGGGAGGCCGGCGGGATCAATTATGCGCTTACCGATCTCTCGCAGACAGATTTGGACGACTATTACTACGGCTTTGCCAACCGGGTTCTTTGGCCGGTTTTCCACTGCCGAGTCGACCTCGCCGAGTATTCCGAAGCACGAATGTCCGGATATCAGCGCGTCAACCGACTGTTTGCAAAGCTGTTGCAGCCGCTCATCAGCGACGACGACGTCATATGGGTGCACGACTATCACCTGATCCCGCTTGCGAAAGAACTGCGGAACCTCGGCTGCGGCAATAAGATCGGCTTCTTCCTGCACATTCCGTGGCCGGCGGCGGACATCCTCTTCACCGTACCGCACTATGATGATTTGCTACGCGGGCTTTCGTGCTATGACCTCGTCGGCTTTCATACCGATGACGATCTTAGTAACTTCGCCGAATGCTTGCGCCGTCAGGGGTTACCGGACCCCATCACAAACGGTGTGTGCCAAGCCTATGGACGTGTGTTTCGCTGCGGCGTTTTTCCGATCGGCATCGACACGGCCGAGTTCGAACGACTGGCCGAGCAGGCGGCGCGCAGCGAGACTCTGCAGGAGCCCTCTCAAAGGATTCCCGGTTGTAAAGTCGCGATCGGCGTCGACCGCCTCGACTATTCGAAGGGCATCGAGAACCGCATCGTCGCGTTTGACCGCTTCCTGCGGAGCAACGACCACCGCATCGGCAAGACGCAACTGCTGCAGATCACACCGAAATCCCGCACGGAAATACCGGCATATCTGGCGATGCAAAAGGACGTCGCCGAGCGGGTGGGGCGCGTTGATGGCGAACTCGGAACGATCGATTGGATGCCCGTTCACTACATCAACCGGTCCGTTGGACCCAGCGAGCTCGCCGGTCTATACCGCATGGCACGCGTCGGCCTGGTCACGCCGCTCCGCGACGGCATGAACCTTGTAGCTAAGGAATATGTCGCCGCACAGGACCCACAGAATCCAGGTGTTCTCGTGCTTTCGCGTTTTGCCGGCGCAGCCAGAGAGCTAGGCGGAGCGATCCTCGTCAATCCCTACGATCCGGAAGCGATGGCGAGGGCCATCGAAGAAGCCCTGGACATGCAGTTAGATGAGCGGATCGATCGTTGGCGGGCGATGATCGGCCGGCTCCGCGAATACAACGTCTATCGCTGGTGCGACGACTTTCTGTTAGGCCTGGATCAGCGCTGAGCTTTGCCGCGTTCCTGGGCCTAGCTTCGCCAGCATGAGGCTGACCGCGACCAAGTGAATCAGGCAGCATTTCGGCCTCGCTGAGCGATGCCGAATGTGCTGACGCTTAGCGCGAGCACACCGCTTACTAAGACGAGAGGAGAAGGCCGTGGATGAGCTCGCTTGCAGTCGCGAAACTTCAAAAAAGCGGGCGCAGCCGTTTGTCGCGGAACCTCGCGCCACACGGCAGCGGCAAATGCTGGCGTCGATTGACCTGAACTTGCTGTTTGCTCTCGAAGCGCTGCTGGAACACCGCAACGTCACGCATGCGGCTCGACACGTGGGCTTGAGCCAGCCCTCGATGAGCCGAGCGTTGAGGAGGCTGCGTGGCATTTTCAACGACGATCTTTTGGTTCGCGGCTCCATGGGCCTGGTTCCGACCCCGCAGGCCCAACGCTTGAGCCGAATGCTGCCGCCGGTGCTGGATGCGATCCGCGGGATAGTGAACGGCAGTCTTGCCCAAGCCAATTGGCGATCGAAGGCGATAATGGCGATGCCCGATCATCAAGGACTGGTCCTGCTGCCGCGGCTCCTGCCCCGGCTGCGCCAGCACGCGCCTCATCTGGACGTCGTCATCGATCCGCTTCTCTCCGGCGCGATGCGGCGGCTTGAGCTAGGCGAGATCGATTTGGCTATAGGGCAGATTAGCGCCTCGCCGCCCGGATACTTGAGGCGCAGCCTCTACTCCGACCGGTTTGCCTGCCTGCTGCGCCACGACCATCCAGCCCTGGCGCGGGAATGGACAATCGAGAGCTTCGCGGCCTTGCGCCACGCAGCCATTGCCTTGGACTCCAAAGACGGCTTCGGCCGGGTGCATGACGAACTGGTCAAGTTAGATCTCCAGGGTCGCGATCCGGTGTTGGTTTCCAACATCTTGACGGCCGCGTTGGCGATCGCGGCGACCGATCTGCTGTTGATTGTACCACGCCGCGTCGCGACCAGGATCGCCGCCTTGCTGCCGCTAGCGATTATGGATCCGCCTGTGCAATTGACACCCTATGAAGTCGCGCTGATTTGGCACGAGCGTTCCCATCGCGACCCGGAGCATCGTTGGCTGCGCCACGAGATCGCCGTCGCCGCGGCGGCGGGAACTGAGAGCAAAATATCCCAACTGGGAAGGCAAGTGACTGATGAGTCGCCTAGGCAAGAAACGTGATCCGAATCCGGGGCTATCGTCAGGATATGACGGAAAAAGTTTATTGCCCTGCTCGCCCGTTGGGAGGGGAAGCTGGCTCTGCTGTGCCAGCGCATTGAAACCGTGCCGGTTTCGACAATTTGAAGCGAGGCAACAGGGCCAGACGAGAAGGTATCATACGCCCAGCCATCTATATACAGGCCAAAAACCGCCTCTCTTCGACCGCCATTCGGCCGCGCCAAGCCTTCCACAGGCCAGCTTCCCATGGTGTCTGTGAGGTGCCTGCATGCTGGCAGCATATCTTGGCTCGGACCCCGAAGCATGCAAGTCCTTGGCACTAATCGCGAGTTCTCTGAGGCAGATCGATATCCTTGATCACCGTTTATTGCGGGCAGGGCGCTCCGCGCAGATCGTCATCGTCGATTGTCGCGAACCGATTCACGACAAGCACGGGCGTGCGAAGCTCTCGCCCGAACCTGTCAAACTGGCTCTGGTTCTGGAAGAGAGCCTGGATCGACAAGCGGTCTTCTCCAACGGGTATTCCGATTACCTGTTGTGGCCGCTCACCGAGCAGGAAGTTCTGCGCAGACTTACCGCCTGCATCGTTCAGTTCGCGCAGCGTTCTACCCCGCCTTTCTTCTCAGCCGATCCGATCGTTCAGAATTCATGCAGTCTGCTGGCGCAGCGGGTCGATCAGCAGATCACCCGCGTCGAATTGGCGCGAATGGTAGGGACCAACAGGACAACGCTCACCACCCGTTTCGAGACATCGTTTGGCTGCGGGCCAATGACTTGGCTACGGCGCTACCGGATGACGGAGGCTGCTGACCGGTTGCGTAACGGGCATGAAAGCATCGCCAAGGTCGCCGAATCCTTCAGCTACGAGAACAGCAACAACTTCTCCACAGCCTTCAAGGCGTTTCATGGCCTCTCGCCACTGCGCTATCGCAAAATGATACGGCGCAGAGAAAAGCCTGTCTAACGCAAAGGTGGGGGCCGGAGCGAATTGGTATAAGGCGACGCGGGCACGCAAAGATCATCTCATCTCCGAGGCGTTTCCGCGCTTTGGGCACCTTAAGCTCTCGACCAACGCTCATGTCTCACAGCAGGAGGATAAAGCATGTCGAACGCATTTTCAGTGAATGTTCAAGAGCATGAACAGCGCTATTCCAAAGAACACTATGAGGCGGCGTCCGCATTTTTCTACGCCAAGCCCCTTGTTTTGGCCCAGTTAGATGCTGCGCCCCCCAGTGACGACACGATCGCCAACGCTCAAGGGACAGTGCAGTTTCACCTCATCGGCCAAAAAACCGACGATCCGACGTACAGCGGCACCCTCAATGAGAATCAGGACAATCTACTGGCAATAGGAGGAATTATTAACGACTACATGCATACCCATTATGCGAACATCGATGCACAGAAGCTTGATATCAACACATGGACCGATGTTGTTGGCAACATTCCAGATCTCTCTATGGGCAGGCAAAAACTGAAGAGTTTTTCAAAAAAGGTGGCCGGGACGTCGGTCTCAGCTACTTTCCTCTCGCTGATGGCCAAGGCGATCATTACCGACGGGGCATCGTTGCTGCTGGATTTCCAGTCCTTCCTTACAGAAATGGGGAATCTCACCTTCAGTGCAAACGGCAAGGCGCAGCGATACAAGGCGCTGACATGCACCTACCAGAGCTACCTTCTCGATAATGGGGCAGGCGGATATTACGACTACGGAGCAATCGTTCTGCGGCAGATCGAGTTCAAAGAGCACTTCCTCGAGCTGAAATCCTCTTGTTCGTCGACCCACTACGTCCGCGTCGACATGGACTATGCCGAGGTCACCAATCTTGTTCAGACCCGTCGGATCCGCAAAGGCGGCCCCGATCACGAAAACTTCCAGGAGCTTGTGAATAAGAACTCCACCGACCAGTTCAAGAAGGCCAAGAACTTTTTCAACGGTGGCTCGACGCCGCAACAAGACATCAAGCCGCAGGTCTGATCGTCAGGCCTTTGATCGCGAAAGCAGCGCACCCAACCAATAGCGTGGATTTGGACGAACGTCGCCCGCATCATGGATGCGATAGAGCGGTCCGGTAAGCCCTTGCGAACTACCGATGCTCTGTCGCGCCCCCGGTGCCGGCGAACTCCGGTCCCGCTTCCATAGGGAAGCAGACATGAACCCATTCGCAAAAACAGCTGCGGGCCTTTTCCTGGTGATCGGCCCGCAGAGCAGCCAACCGCTCGAGGCGGAGAGGATTTGCTCTGCCATGGTCCAGAAACTATTCGAAGACCAAACCCGGACTCTGGATTCTCGAGCATGGCAGAATGCCGCGCAAATGGTACCGAACCAGGTGGAAACCGCCACGACTTCAAGAACGCTAAACCGCACGATGGACGTGGCGGAATTGCCCAGTGCCTTTGCGTCAATTTGCGCGAATGCCGCCGACGGCAATGAAGCTGGCGTCGGTCTGGCAAAGGCAATCCGTAGCTATCTGAGCAAACACGGCGAACCGACGGCGTTCAATTGCCTCGTCCTAGATCAATCCGACTCCGCGGAAGTCCGTCTATCTTTAACCTGCCTTGCCGTGGTCGAAGTTGGAAGCGCTGACAGTCTCGCCATCACCTCGATATTGCTCTCCGCATCGCTGAACCTGTCAAACGAGCAAACGCAATCCACTATCGCGCAGGTTTTCGGCCGTTTCAGCTGGCCGAGCGACTCACCGTACTACCTGCGCTTGTTCTCCAGCCGGCGGTCCCATAGTCAGAGACGTAGCGACATTCTGCAATAGACCCAAGGGCAAACAGAGGAATAGCTGATTGCGTCTGCGCCGCGTTGGTGGCTGCGGGAAATGACATCAAAAGGCTGCGCGAAGAAATAGCGTGGGAGGGCGAGGTGACCGTATAAACTGCGCATTTTCCATATAATTTCGGCCTTCGGGGAGACGGACTATGCACGATATTATCGACGTCCCGCAGAACGTCGGCGATTTTGCTGTGTGCTTGGCAGAATCTGGCGTCAATACAGTAATCCGGTACTACAACCATCGGAATAGTACACCATTTCCCTCAAAATGTCTGACAGGGGAGGAACTCGCCGCCCTTCATGGTGCTGGAATATCGGTAGCTGTGGCCTTCGAGCAGCGGGGTGGCGCGGGCGGCAATATCAGAGACTTGCATGGTGCGGCTGGAGAGCGAGACTCCGGTCGTGCGCTTGATCTGGCCGCCGCGTTGGGACAGCCCGAAGGCTCCGGAATCTATTTTGCAGTCGATTGGGACTACCACACACCACAGCATCTTGCAGGGGTAGCACCCTACTTCAGGAGTGTGCGGAATGCGTTGGCTGGCCGTTATCTCGTTGGCGTTTACGGATCGGGCACGGTCGGACACCACATGAAGCGCCAGGGGCTGGTGGACCATATATGGCTCTCTGGCTCGTTGGGATGGTCCGGAACGAGACAAGCGCTCAAGCAGGGGGATTGGTCGCTTTTCCAAAAGTTTATGGAAAAGCGTTCCGAGATCGGGGGCTTCGGATACGATGGAAATGTCGTCAATCCGGCCCTTGAAAACTTTGGTCAATTTGGGCCGGCAGGTACTCTCCCCTCTCGCGACGCGAACGAACGTCTGCGTTGTTCAAAGTTGCTGCGCGAGGAGCGCTAAATCTTCGCTCCCGGCCGGCCAAGAGCTTTCGCATGGTCGATTCCTCACGAACGGTACAAGGCGCGCCCACGCCTTGTCAGGCTGCACCGGAAGCTTCTCCCGCTGCGTCTTCGTCATCGATATCCCGGCATCGTTCATCCCTTCACAAACCGCTTGCCTTACGGCGCCATAATGAAAGAGGATTATGAAAGGCTCCGCACCTGTATTCTCGTGGACACCCTCGGCCTTCCATAAACGACCGTTTGCGAAAGGAACCAGAGTGCTGATCGGCTACGCCCGCGTGAGCAGAGGCGACGACCAGTCGAACACGGCGCAGGCCAGGGCGCTCGCCGATGCCGGGTGCAAGCGTATCCTCAAGGAGGAGGCCTCCGGCGGTCGCTGGGAGCGGCCGGAATTGCACAGGATGCTTGATCATTTGAGGGAGAGCGACACTGTCGTCGTCTGGAAGCTCGACCGTCTGTCTCGCTCACTCAAGGACGTTCTCACGATCATGGAGCGGATCGAAGCCACCAGCGCCGGTTTCCGCTCGCTGACAGAAGCGATCGACACGACGACAAGCCGGCCAGTGCCGGAACCGAGCGGCGCCGATCGTGCTGGTGAAGCGCCGTGACAGCTGCGGCGTTGCGGCGGGCGTGGCGCCGCAGCACGAGCGGCTCGGTTTCATGCTGCCCTACACGCCGTTGCATCATCTCTTGCTGCGGGCGCTGGACGGTCCGGTGGTGATGACCTCCGGCAATCGCTCGGGCGAGCCGCAATGCACGGACAATGACGAGGCGCGGCAGGAGCTTGCCGGGATCGCCGACTTCTGGCTGATGCACGACCGCGAGATTGTCAACCGGCTCGACGACAGCGTGGTGCGATTCGACGGGCACGGCATTTCGGTGTTGCGGCGCGCGCGCGGCTTCGCGCCGGAGCCGCTGGCGCTGCCGGCGGGCTTCGATGGCCCGGTCAGGGCGCTGGCTGCGGGCGGCGACCTAAAGGCCGCGTTCTGCCTGGCGGGCGACGGCAACGCGCTGCTGTCGCAGCATCTCGGCGACCTCGACGAGCTGAAGAACCAGAACGCGTGGAGGCAGGCGTTGGGGCTGTATCGAAGCCTGTTCGACACGAAGCCGGACCTCATTGTGGCCGACCGGAATCCGGGCTACCGTTCGACCCAGCTGATGTTACTCTGCCGGCGATGGTGATGAGGGTTTCGGCCAGGTGCTAATCATCATTGGCCGCTTCCTGCGCAGTCGTCGAACGTACGCGGGGCCGAACGTCTTCCCCCCACGGGTCTTTCCAAATCGTCACGCTCAACCTGTCTCAAGGGAGATCGTTGTCATCTCCTGATGCCGAATGTCTCAATTTTCCCAAGTTTGGCAAAATTGAATCGCAGACTTTTGCAGCGTGCGAAGGTCAAGCAGTTTTGCGACAGTAGCAAAGAGCCCGAAGCCATCATCCGGCCTCGGTGCTCCAATATATCGCCGCTAACGCCGGATGACGATAATCCCGGCCAGTGCGATGAGAATGATACCGAGCATGGAAGCCGCATCCAGACGTTCCGAGAACAGCACGACGCCCCATAGCACAGCGAAGGCTAGATATGAAAAGTCCCAAGTCGAGATGATCGAGGATGGTCCCAACTGGTAGGCGATGGCCGTGCCGACGCTGCCGATCAGCATCGTCATGCTCAAAAGCCCGATCAGCGCGCATTGGGTCCAGCACATTGGAATCCACGCGCCCATGAACAGGCTTTGTCCACCCTCGCTCCCTGCCATCACGGTCGCCAAGCTAGCGCTGCCCCCGAGAACGATCGCTATCAGGTTGAAGATCAGCGCCAAAACGAAGGGGTTTTCGCCACGGCTCTTGGTGCGCGTCAGCACCATCGCCAGAGCGTAGAGAATTGCAGAAACCAGCGGCATCACGGCATGGATGCCAAGGTCGCCGGCCTGCGGCTTCTGCATGAGCAGCACACCGATGAAGCCGAGGGCGACTCCGACCCAACCTTGCATCCCGACAGGTTCCCTGATCCAGAAGGCCGCAAAAAGGGTAATGAACAGCGGGATCGTGTAATAGACCGCCGCCGCCATCGAGAAATCGAGGCGCGGTAGCGAAGCGTAATAGATCAGCAGGCTCGACAGAAGCAGGCTGCTTCGCACGATGGCCCAGCCAGGATAGGCTGGGCGCAACGACACCTGCGGAAAGCGCCATTTCAGGATCGAGATCAACAAGGGCAGCGTGACGCAGGACCGCAGGAAAATGAACTGCGACAGCGGCATGTCCGAGATCGTGACCTTGATGATCGCATCCGCGATGGAAAGCGTCAGGTCCGTGAAAACCATCGCCGCAATGGCGATGCCCACCCTGTCCGCCTTGGGGGCCGTCTGACTGATCGACATTTTTCGCGTTCCCTGCTTCGGGTGCCGAGGCTACCGAGCCAAGAACGTTCCAACAATTCCGATCATACGGAAATTTTGTCCGTGTTATTGTACAATGAGCAACGACACGAGAGAGGATGCGTCGCTTTGTACAGCGTGGACGACATGATCCTTCTGGCCGAAGTCGCCGAAACGGGCAGATTTACTCGCGCCGGGGGGCGGATCGGGATGCCCAAATCCACTGTCAGCCAGCGCATCGCCCAGCTTGAAGCACGTCTGGGGCTGCGGCTTCTCAATCGCTCCACCCGGCACGTAAGCCTCACCGGCAGCGGCCAGGTCTATCTCGAATACTGCCGCCGCGTTCGCGCTGAGGTCTCGGCCGCGGACATGGCGTTGACCAATCTCAAGGAACAGCCTGTCGGGACGCTGAAGATCACCTGCCCAGAGGTAACTGCCACCTATTTCATGCCGACCTTCCTGCACGGATTTACCACGCAGTTTCCCCGCATCGCCGTCGAACTGATCGCCACAAACCGGCATCTCGACGTCATCCGCGAGCGGGTTGATTTCGCTTCTCGCGTTGGCACGACCACAGGTCAGGACCTGATCGTGCGGCGTGTCTCCTCGATTAAACGGGTTCTCGTCGCCGCTCCAGCCTATCTGGCGGCTGGCAGTCCTCTTCAGGAACCGACCGATCTTCTAGATCGCCGCTGCCTGGTGCATGATGCGCAGCCCGAATGGGTGTTCTCGTCAGACGACACACCGATCGTCCTGCGGCCTCCGCCGGCTGCGACCTCGGATTCTATGGGGTTCCTGCTGCAATCCTGCATCGCGGGCGGCGGGGTCGCACTCCTTCCCGCTTACGTGTGCCAGCCGTCCGTGGCGGTCGGCCGCCTTGTGGAGTTGCTCCCGGGCTGGGAAATTCCACCCTATGAAATGATGCTGATCTTTCCCAACCTGAAGAACCAGTCCAAGGCGCAGGCCGCATTCCGCGATTATGTGAATACCTTCGACTTTTCAGCGTTTGCCGTTGGGCGATAACTAGAACTTCTCAAGTCCTACGGTCGCATTGTTCCGTGTCGTGGAATGTCTAACTGGATCGAAAGCCGGACCAGGCATGGACATGAGCCAGTTTGCAAAAAGCGCGGCAGCTTTGTTCCACGGCGTTTCTTTGAGCGAAACAAGATAGACGTTACCGGGGCGTTGATCTTCCCCAGGCAGGAGCTCAACCGGTTGGCCGCGGCGTACCTGTTCGCTCGCCGTGCCAATCCGACCCAACGCTATTCCGCTGCCAGCCAAGGCAGCCTGCCTCATCATGAGGTGGTTGTCGAACACAGGACCCGGCAGCCCCTTCCGACACGTTTACCCCGAAGTGCTGGAACCATTGCTTCCAGTCGAACCACGTCTTGTCATCAACCCTGGCATGCTTTCTTTGGGTTGCCCTTACAGTGGGGTAATCACAACAAAACCCGGTGCGGCGGTCAAGCCGCCAGAATGAGCTCGTTTAATGAAGCGCCAGCCTCCGGCTGCGGGAGAAAGGGAGTGCCGTGCCTCAGGACATCCGTGTCACCATCGTGCTGACGGCCGTATCGATGGCATCCGTCGTGGACGGTCCATGGTAACGATCATGACCGGACCTTCAATTCATTCGGGCCACCGCACACCTCTCGGTCGAGGCGGCGCATGAGGCAAGCCACAAGGCATGGGTGGGCAAAAGCGGCTTACAGCACTACGAGCGCATGCTCCGCTCCGATGACTTCAACGAAGGTGCCGTCGCCTTTTCGGAAAAGCGCAATTCCGAGTTCAAGGGGAAGTAGCCATGGACGCGGTAACCACAACGCGCGCGGGTCTACTTGGACAGCACCGTCTGGCACCGATGCTGGACACCCGCTCCATGGTGGTTGCCGGGGTGTCCGGCAGGGAAGGCTCATTCGGCTTGCGGCTGGCCCAGTCCGTCGTCAGCGCCGGATATTCGGGGCGCATCCAGTTCATCGATCCGCGTCAGACCGAAATCCTGGGGAGGCCATGCTTCGCCGCCTTCGCGGACGTTGACGAGGCGCCGGATCTGGCGGTGCTTGGTGTCGGCCCCTAACGCGGCCGCTTCGGCAATGCCGACGCTTCTGGTGGCGCGCGGATGCCGACAGAGGAAGAGCGTGGGTGGGCTGCGGTGGCGGGTGAAGGTCCGGGAGAGAGTCTCCCGGCGCCCGCCGAGGAGCTCCAACCATGACACAGATGGAAATTCACACGCCCACCCGCAACGAGCGTGCCGGTTACAAGGTCGACGTCAGCCGCGGTCAGCGCATCGGCCGCGTGTCGTCAGAATGGTTCAACCGGCCGGCGGATGAGCGATACCTGTCGCTCACCGACCTTCGGAATTCGGTGAAGGCCCGGTCGGAGCGCAGCAAGACCCGCATCGTCGAGAGTGAGCTGATCCGCGTCGAGGCGAGCCGCGACGATCCGGAGCGCCTGAGGTTAATGCTGCCCGATGCGCCTGCCCCAGTTGCCCCCACGCATTGGAGTTTTGGCCAACTCGCCAGCCTGGTAGGTGCACCGGCCACCTATCTGCGCCAGCTTCCGGCCCCGCTCGCGGCGATCAACCTTCAGCACGGTCTCCTCAACCGCCGCGCCGAGCAGGTGAAGACGCTGGAAATCGAGAACGGACGCCTCGAGCTGCGAGCGGTTACAGGTCCGGACTATGGCAGGATTTTCGATGAAGAGCTGATCGCGGCCGTCCAAAAAATCGCCGGCAACGGTACCGGCGACACCCGCTGGAAGATTCCTGGCGTGCTCGACTGGTCAACGGGAATCTACAATCCGAATGTCGACATTTCCAATGCCACGACGACGATCTATGCGTCCGACCGTGATGTCTTTGTCTTCCTCGTCGACGACCTGAATCCGATCGAAGCCGGCAAGCTGCCCGATGGCTCGCCCGACGTCTTTTTCAGGGGGTTTTATTGCTGGAACTCGGAGGTCGGCGCCCGCACGCTTGGAATCGCCAGCTTCTATCTACGTGCAGTGTGCCAGAATCGTTGCCTCTGGGGCGTGCAGGATTTCCAGGAAATCATTATCCGGCATTCCAAATATGCCGCCTCGCGTTTTGCCCTGGAAGCCGAGCCAGCGCTGATCCAGTTCGCGGAGTCTTCGCCCATGCCGTTCGTCAATGGCATCAAGGCTTCGCGGGAGCGTGTCGTCGCTCGGGACGACGAAGATCGCCAGAGCTTCCTGCGCAAGCGCGGCTTCTCCAAGGCGGAGACGACGAAGATCATCGATGCCGTGCTTTCGGAGGAAGGGCACCCGCCCGCCTCGATTTTCGACTTCGTGCAGGGCATTACACGGGTGGCGCGCGACAAGCCGCATCAGGATGTTCGCCTGGAGATGGAGGGCAAGGCCAAGAAGCTTCTCGATCTGGCAGCATGATACTGCAATGCTGCGCGCGGCGGGAGTAGGTAACGTCACCGGGCTGCTGATGCCGCCAGTTTCGAACATGTGCATCGCTGCGGGGCGCAGCACACGGCCTGCGCTGCCGGTCTGGCAAACACATCTCTCAGTCTAAGTGTGCGCCGCACAAAATCGCAATGCTGCTATGCACAATTAATGTTTCTCGGCTGCGCGGAAGGGAGTAGTCTGTCGATATCGAGTTTCGTCCGGGTCACCTCCTCCCGACCTTGGCGACCAGGGACGGCATTTATTCCTCCCGAATGCTGTCGTCCAAATCAAGCCCGCCGCACCTCCTCCCGCGGCGGGCTTTTTCGTTTGCGAGCGGCGGCTTCTGGCAGCCCGATTGCAGGAAACGAACGCGGAGGTCCGTCAGTCGGGGAGGTTGAACCGTTCGATGGTGATGGTACGCGCGACATCCACGGTAATCTCCAGCACTTCGTTCCATGCCTCCTCCCCACCGAGCTCGGAAAGGGCGAGATGAAAGAGCCTGTGCTGGAGATCGAGGCTCATCAGGCCAGGGGCGGTGTTGAAGGCGACCAGCCCGACATGCAGCTCCTCGCGGCGATAGAGGCCGCGAAAGTCGGTCGTGTTGTGCGTGACGAGCACATAGCCGCCCTGCGGCCGGTGCGTGCACCGGCGGTGATGGCTTTTGCAGGGTTCAGGCGGCGCGCCGTTCGGAGGAACGCGAACCGTCTCGACCAACCCCAGTGATGGCGCGGAGGCGGCGGCGAGCGGCGGAATGTCGTCGAGCATGTCGAGCGCGACGCGACCGCGCGCCGGGTCACCATATGGTCCTTGGCGCCGGCGAGGCCCAGCCAGCGCACATGGCTCGACTCTGGAAAACCCCGTTCGCGCGCCAGTTTCGCAAGCTCTGGGCTCAGGCATTCGTCGATCAGGAATTTCACGAAACGGCCGGCAGATCGTCGAGACGGATTGTGCGTGTCGACTTCGCCGCCGTGCTGCGCCACGCCGGCTTGACCGGCGGACGGCCACGCCGCGGATAGGCGAGCGCATAGTCGGCCGCGAGCCTGATCCGGTCGAGAGTCAGTTGCGGATAGGCGGCACGGATCGTCTCGGGAGTATCGCCATTGGCGAGCATGTCGGCAACGTCATGAACAAGCACGCGTGTTCCCACAAAGGCCGGCTGACCGCTAAGTACCGCTGGATCGCGCGCCACCATGGCCTTGGCTTTCCTCAGCCGGCTGAGGCCGGTCCTTACCCCGGCAGTGATCGGCTTCAGGTCGACCTTAAGCGGATCGTCCGCGACTACGGGCGCAGCATCATCGGCAATGGCGTGCTCGACGATCCGCCGCCGCGCGGCAGGCGTCAGCGTCTCCGCCGTCAGCCAGGCGAGGCGTAGGCCGACGAGACCCGCTCCGATGATGACGCGGCTGCCGCGGCGTGTCTCGACACGGCCGCGCAGCAATCCGGCATCGATGATGCGATGCACCTGCTTGAGCGGCACCTGCGTTACCGCCGCCGCCTCATTGACGGTGAGCACTTCGCTGCTAAACCCCGGCATGACAATAATCCTTCCACATTCGTGGAAGATATATAGCCATTCTGCCTTCCGCAGTCCAGCGAAGCTTTGCGGCAGCCGGCGGCGTCCGTGCCAGACGCCCGACGGGAGGCAGAGGGGGCGGGGAGGTTTCCTGACGGGCTTGGAGGTTCGGGGAGAGGCCCCGGCCGCCCGTCATGGAGAACCTGACCATGGCAAAGAACGCCATTCAGAAGATCGCGATGAACGCCGCGGAGAACATTCCCTATGACAAGCTCAGGCTGTCGCAGAAGAATGTCCGGCGCATCAAGGACGGCGTGTCTATCGAGCAGCTGGCTGATGACATCGGGCGGCGAAAGCTCATCCAGAGCCTGAACGTCCGTCCGATGCTCGACGGCGAGGGCGAGGAGACCGGCACGTTTGAGGTGCCGGCCGGCGGTCGTCGCTATCTCGCGCTCGGTATCCTCATCAAGCAAAAGCGCCTGGCAAAGAACGAGCCGATCCCCTGCATCGTTAACCGCAGGCAGGAGACCTCGGCCGAAGAGGACTCGCTTGCTGAAAACCTGCGGCGCGCCGATCTGCATCCGCTGGACCAGTTTCGTGCCTTCAAGACGCTAAGCGATCACGGTCTCGATCCGGACGAGATCGGCGCCCGCTTCTTCGTGTCGCCGGCGACGGTGAAACAGCGCCTCAGGCTCGCCTCTGTGTCGCCGAAACTTCTCGACCTCTATGAGAAGGACGAAATCCGGCTCGAACAGATCATGGCGTTTTCGATCTCCGACGATCATGCGCGCCAGGAGCAGGTCTGGGAGCGGATCTCCAGCTCGCACACGCAGGAACCGTATTACATCAGGCGTCTGCTGACGGAGACCACCGTTCGCGCCGATGATCGCCGTGCCGTCTATGTCGGCGCCGAAGCTTATGAGGCTGCCGGCGGGGTCATCCTTCGCGATCTCTTCGAGCAGGATTCCGGCGGCTGGTTCCAGGATGCCGCACTTCTCGAGCAGCTTGTCTTCGACAGGCTGAAGGTGGATGCCGAGGCGATCCGCGCCGAAGGCTGGAAATGGGTGGATGCGGCGATCAGCTTTCCCTATGGCCACACCTCCGGGATGCGGCGCATCTACGCCGAGGCGCAGGAGCTCAGCGCCGAGGAGATCGAACGCTACGACGCGCTGAAGGCCGAATACGACAAGCTGGATGTGGACTATGCCCAGGCCGAGGATGCCGACGAAGCAATCGAGGCGAAGCTCGACCAGCTGGGTGCCGAGCTCGATGCGATCGATGATCGTCCTCAAACCTACGATCCCGCCCAGAAGGCCATTGCCGGTGTGTTCGTTACGCTTGCCGCGAACGGCAAACTCCAGGTCGACGCCGGTTTCGTGCGGTCCGAGGACGAGCCGCGGACCGAAACCGGCGACGTCGATGTGGGCGAGGAAGGGGGCGCCGCCGGCGGAACGCGATCCAATGGCGACGACGATGGCGATGGTGTTGTCGTCAACGGCGAGCCGGTGAACGACACCTCTGGCGCCGACGGCGAGGATGATGACATCAAGCCACTGCCCGATCGGCTCGTCTTCGACCTGACCGCGCAGCGCACGCTGGCACTGCGCAACGCGCTCGCCGGTGACGTCGACATCGCCATCATCGCCGCACTCCATGCCTTCGTCCTGCAGGTCTTCTATCGCTTCGCGCCGGACACGTGCCTGGAGATCAGCCTGAAGAGCGGCAGCTTCAGCCAGGTCGACGGTCTTGCCGAGACATCCTGGGCCAAGGAGATCGCCGAGCGGCACGAAGCCTGGGACCGCGATTTGCCCGATGAGGCGGAAGGCCTGTGGGACTTCCTGTTCGGCCTCGACGAAGCAAGCCGCAAGGCGCTGTTCGCGCATTGCGTCTCGCTGACCCTCAATGCGGTGGTCGAACCCTGGAACAGGCGACCGAAGGCGCTCGAGCATGCAGACATGCTTGGCCGCTCGCTCCAGTTCGACATGGTCAACGCCGGCTGGACGCCTACGGTCGAGTTCCTCGGGCGGCTCACCAAGGCGCGGATTCTACAGGCTGTCCGTGAAGCTCGTGGCGCAGACTCCGCGCAGCTGATCGACCACATGCAGAAGGACATCATGGCGCGTGAGGCCGCGCGTCTTCTCGAACGGTCGAACTGGCTGCCCGAGCCGCTGCGCGTTGAGGTCGATGAAGTTGCTACCGATTCTGGCGATGCGATCGCCGGCGACATGTCGGACGAGGCGGCTCTCGACGGCGATGCCACCGAGCTGCCGGCCTACCTCGCCGACGATGCGGATCCGTCCTCCGATGAGCCGGTGACCATCGACGGCGGCGAGGCGGATCACCTCCAGGCCGCTAAATAATCGGCCTCACGCTCGCACCGGGCCCGGCACTCCCGCCGGGCCCTTTTTCGTTTTCCGACATGGAGAAACCCGCATGTCCGCACATATCGTGTACGAATCCGCTCCTCTGGGGAGCGTTATCCGGTACCGCTCCGGCACCGCGAAACCGCCGGCTCGCTTCACCAAAAAGCTCGCCGCCTGGGAGAGCCGCAACGGCGTCGGTCGTTTGGTCAGGAAGGAACCGCCGCGCGAGCGCGCGACCTATAGCTCGCCGGCTTACTTCACCCTGCATGAGGGTGATTTCGGGCAGGGCGGCATCATCGTCGTCTCGGTCAGGCGCACATGGTCCGTTGAAAGCGACCTGCGTTTCGAGGTCATGGAGCGTTCCATGATCGGCATGGTCCGCGTCCTGCAGGAACTCGGGGACAGCCCGGAACTGCTCTATCCCGCCAAGGATCGCGAGGCGGCCGAACGCTGGCTCGCCAGCAATTCGTACAGCCGAGCCTATCTCGAAGAGGTCTCCGCCGATGAGGTCGGCGCCGACGTCATTGAGGGCCGCGCGGCCGCCTGATCGCCTCACCCCATAGAACCACTCCGACCACAGGCCCGGGGGGGGGGGCCGGGGGCCCGGGGCGGTGGAATTTTATGGTGTGGGCGAATTGGGGGGGGGAAGAAACAGGGGCGTAGTAGTGGGTTGTTTAAAAAAATTCGGCGCCGACGCGATTGAGGGTTTTTGT
>NZ_JAMYME010000063.1:0-19114 GCF_040318345.1 Mesorhizobium sp. M1169
CCCCCCCCCCAACCCCCCCCCACACAACCCCCGCCCCCACCCGGCCGGCGCCCCCCCGTTGCCCCCCCCCCCCCCCCGCCCCCCCACCACCCGCCGCCGGGCACCCCGGGGCCCCGTTTCCTGTTGGGCCGCAAGGGCAGCTCAGGCGGCCTTGCCGTTGGCGTTCAGCGCTTCGTCGGCCAACCGGCCGGTGAGTTCGGCCATGTGGTCGAAGACGGCCCGGTAGCTGGCGACACCCGCAGTGGCCGAGCGCAGCTCGATGATGAGGTCGCCGATCTCAGCCTGCGGCATGGTCGCCTCGACCACGTCCCATCCCGGCCAGTCGGGCCGCGCGTCGTAGCCGAGGATCTGGCCGCGCCGCTGCGGGATCAGAGCGATGATCTTCGACGTCGCATCCGACGGCGTGACGATCTCGACCTTCATCACCGGCTCCAGCAGCACCGGCGAGCACGCGGCCATGCCTTCCTTCATCGCCAGCTTCGCCGCCATCTGGAAGGCCATGTCGGAGGAATCGACCGCATGGTAGGAGCCGTCGGAAAGGTTGACGGCAACATCGACGACCGGGAAGCCGAGCGGGCCCGATTTCAGGTAATCGCGCACGCCGGTCTCGACCGACTGGATGTAGGTCTTCGGCACGACGCCGCCGGTGATCGTATCGGTGAACTGGAAGCCTGAACCGCGCGGCAGCGGTTTGATCTCCAGCACCACATCGCCGAACTGGCCGTGGCCGCCCGACTGTTTCTTGTGGCGGCCGCGCTGCTGCGTCGCTTTGCGGATCGTCTCGCGATAGGGCACGGCCGGCACATGGCCTTCGACCGGGATCTGGTTCTTGCCTTCCAGCCGCTCGCGCACGACGCGCAGATGCATCTCGCCATGACCGGACAGCACGGTTTCGGCGGAATCCTGGTTGTGATGCAGGTTGAGCGAGGGATCTTCCTCGGCCAGGCGCTGGATGGCCGCCGACATCTTGACCTCGTCCTTGCGCTCTTTCGGCCGCAGCGCGAAGGCGAAGACCGGTTGCGGCGGCGCCAGCGTGACCAGCGGCTTGATGCCGCCCTTGGTCGAGCTCAGCGTCTGGCCGGTCCTGACGGCGTCCAGCTTGCCGAGCGCCACAGTGTCGCCGGCCTTGGCCAAAGTCAGCTTGACCTGGTCCTTGCCGAGCATCTTGTAGATGCCGGAGACCTTTGCCGTCTCGCCGTTGGGAAGGAACAGCTCGGCGGCGTCGGCGACCTGGCCGGACAGGATGCGCGAGACCGACAGCTTGCCGCCATGCGCGGTGTGGATGGTCTTCATCACCTGGACCACGGTGGCATTGCCATCGGGCGCGCCGAGACGCTGGCGCGTCGCCGCGATGTCGGGTGCGTCGTGACGGATCGCCTTCAACAGGCGCAGCACGCCATTGCCTTTCTCGGCGGTGCCGATCAGCACCGGCGTCACCGTGCCGTCGCGCAGATCTGCGGCGAGGTCGTCGAAGATCGCGTCCTTCGGCGGTTCGATCTCGTCCAGCAATTGCTCCATCAGGCGGTCGTCATGGTCGGCGAGCGTCTCCAGCATGGAAAAGCGCGCCTCGAGCTCGCGCGCCTTGTCGTCGCTCGGGATCTGGGCGACCTCGCTCTCGGCATATTCGCGGTAGATGTAGGCACGCTCCAGAGCGAGGTCGATCGAGCCGATGACGACGCCGTCCTTGCGCAGCGGGATCTGGCGCAGCAGCAATGGCACCGAGCTTGCCGGCTGCAGCATCTTCAGCGTGTCGCGCACACCTGCTATCGCCTTGTCGACCTTGTTCAGGAACAGCATGCGCGGCACGCCGAGCTCGTCGAGCTTGCGCATGATCAGCTGCAGGGCAGGGATCTTCTTCTCGTCGGCCTCGGCAACGACCACGGCGACGTCGCAGGCGGCCAGCACCGGCTCGGCTTCGAAGGAGAATTCGATCGAGCCGGGACAATCGACGAAGGTGAACGGCTCGCCCATGAAATCGGTGGTGGCGAAGGTCGCCTCGACGCTCATGCCGTGAGCGCGCGCCTCGGGCGAATGATCGGAAACGGTATTTCCGGACGAAACGGGATTCTGGCGGGGAATGGCGCCTGTACGGGCGAGTATGGCTTCGAGAAGTGTCGTCTTACCGCTTGCGAAGGGACCGACTATGGCAATGCATTTCGGTCCCGTGCGTCGTCCTCCGGCGCGAGTACCCATGGCTGACCTCCACTCAGGCGTTTCCCTGTGAGCGGCGGCCGGCCTGTCGGCCGTCGCGGGCGAGGCTTTTTTCAATTTGCCACCTACCCAAAGGGCATCGTCCCACGGGCAGGCCGGGAGGGCAAGGGATTTGAAGTTGAAGGGATTTGAAGTTGGGGCCGGTTCAGCCGGTGCCGGTCAGGCGCGACGCCAGCGGGGGTGCGTCCACGCGCTGCACCGCCACCGTCTCGGCAAAGCGCGCCAACAACGGATTGAACAGGTCCGCACGCTCCCAGAAAGGCGCATGCCCGGCGCCGGAGACGATGTGGCAATGCTCCCACAGCGAGCCGTAGGCGAGCGTCTCAAAATAGCCGAGCCGGACGAACGGATCGTTCTCGCCATTGACGATAGCGACCGGAAACGCGGCTTGCTCGACCACCTGTCTCTGGTCGGCACCCTTGCCGGTGAGCATGCCGCGCGTCACCGCGGCGCGCAGCCGGCCGTCGGTGCGCAGGATGGCTTGGCGAAAGGACGGATCGGCGGTGTCGCCGAAACACAGCGTCTCGAAGCGCTCGGCATCGCGTTCGGAATACGTCTTTTTGGACGCCAGCAGCATGTCCCAATGCGCGTGGAAGCCGCGCAGCATGCCGAAAGGACCCTTCGATACCGGCGGCGCGCCGGTCAGCATCAGCCCGCCGACGGCGCGGTGAAAACTCGCGAGTTCGATTGCCACGTGCCCGCCAAGCGACCAGCCGAAGACGACGGCGCGGCCGATGCCCAAGGCATCGAGGAGCTGAGCCGCCGATTGGGCAAGGCCGGCGATGGTGTAGTCCGTCGCCGGATCGCGGGCGTCCGACGATTCGCCATGGCCGGGCAGGTCGAAAGCAATCAACCGATGGGCAGCGGCCAACGGGCTGTCGAACTGGCGGGCGAATACGGCGCGCGAACTGCCCGAGCCGTGGATCAGGACAAGCGGGATGCCGGGTCCCGACGACTGGCTGAGGCGCAAATCCGCTTGCGGCGTGCGGATCGTGCGGTGGGAAACGGCCATATCTGGTTTGGACCTTGGGATTGTCTCTAGGTCAACATCGCATGCCGAGGTCACCATGTTGTTTAGAACGGTGGTTAAGAAATGATTTCTGGGTTTCTGCCGGGTATGATGAACGAATCCACCACAGCTAACCCCCGGAGCCTGATGATGGAATCCACGCTCGACCTTCTCGTCTCGATCAGCAGCATCGCGACGCTCGGCCAATATGCCTGGTCGATGCGCGCGCATTTCCAGTCGCCGAGCATGTCTCAAGGCGCGATGATCATTTCGGCCGTCGTGGTCGGCACGGCGCTGTTCTTTCTTGCGCTGCTGTGGATCGAGCGGCAGCCGGTGGCGGCGAAGATCGGCGGGCTCGCCATCGAACTGGCAAGCTCGGCGCTGTTCTGGTGGGCGATCTCGGTCTCCCGCAAGGCGGGGCTGCGGTTCGCATTCGATCCCGACAATCCCGACAGCCTGGTGACCGAAGGCCCTTATCTCCATGTCCGGCATCCGTTCTACACGTCCTACATCATCTTCTGGGTCGGATGGGGTATCGCGACCTGGTCGGTCTGGGCGGTGGTGCCGGTCGCCGGCATCGTTACGATCTACGTGATCGCGGCCTTGGACGAAGAGCGAAAATTTTCGCGGACAAGGTTGGCCGATGCCTACGACGCTTACCGCACGCGAACCGGTCTGTTCTGGCCGCGTTTTGCCCGCAGCCGGCAGGAGATGCAGCCGGCATCGGACGAAAGTGGTAGGGTCTAAGACACTGGATTGAATCGAGGATTTGCGACGATGAAGATCATTGCCTGCGGCAGCGTGCCGACGATTGTTGCGCCGGAAAAATACTTCACTGGCCGGGTTTTGCAGACGCCGATCATCGAGAAAGAGGCGCCGGCGCGGCTCAGAGCCACGCTGGTCAGCTTCGAGCCCGGCGCCCGCACCCACTGGCACACGCATCCGCTCGGCCAGACGCTCTATGTCACATCCGGTGCCGGTCTCGTGCAAAGCTGGGGCGGGCCGCTACAGGAGATCAGGGCCGGCGACGTCATCTCCTTTGCGGCCGGTGAAAAGCACTGGCACGGCGCCGCGCCCAAATCGGCGATGACCCACATCGCCATGCAGGAGGCGCTCGAGGATGCGCATGTCGATTGGCTGGAGAAGGTGAACGACGAGCAGTATGGCGGCTGAAACGTCTCAGACCAGCGCGGCGGTAAAGCGCTGGATGCGCGTGCAGGCCTCTTCGAGCAGAGCCTCCGACGTGGCGTAGGAGATGCGGAAGTTCGGGCCGAGGCCAAAGGCCGAGCCGAAAACAACCGCCACGCCCTCGGCCTCGAGCAGTTCGGAGCAGAAGGTTTCGTCGCTGTCGATCACCTTGCCGTTCTTGGTCCTCCTGCCGATCAGCTGGGCACAGGAGGGATAGACGTAGAACGCACCCTCCGGCGACGGGCAGGTGATGCCGCGCGCCTGGTTGAGCATCGAGACGACGAGATCGCGCCGGCCCTGGAAGATCGCCTTGTTCTTCGGGATGAAATCCTGCGGGCCGTTCAGCGCTTCGACCGCCGCCCATTGGGCGATGGTGCAGGCGCCGGAGGTCTGCTGGCCCTGGATCATGTCCATCGCCTTGATCAGCGGCACCGGGCCTGCCGCGTAGCCGATGCGCCAGCCGGTCATGGCATAGGCCTTTGACACGCCGTTCATCGTCAGCGTGCGCTCATAGAGCTTCGGCTCGACCTCGGCGATGGTCTTGAAGACGAAGTCGCCATAAGTCAGGTGCTCGTACATGTCGTCGGTCAGCACCCAGACATGCGGGTGCTTCAACAGCACGTCGGCCAGGCCCTTGAGCTCCGCCTCGGTATAGGCGGCGCCCGAGGGGTTGGACGGCGAGTTCATCAACAGCCATTTGGTGCGCGGCGTGATCGCCTTTTCCAGCACGGTCGCCGTCAGCTTGAAGCCGTTGTCGATGGAGGTGTCGGCAAAGGCCGAGGTGCCGCCGCAGATCGCCACCATTTCGGGATAGCTCACCCAGTAGGGCCGCGGGATGATCACCTCGTCGCCGGGGTTCAGCGTCGCCATGAAAGCGTTGAACAGGATCTGCTTGCCGCCGGTGCCGACGATGGTCTGCTCCGGCCGGTAGTCGAGATTGTTCTCGCGCTTGAATTTTTTCGCGATCGCATCGCGCAGCGGCACGATGCCGGATACCGGCGGATACTTCGTCTCGCCTCGGCGGATGGCCTCGATCGCGGCGTTCTTGATGTTGTCGGGGGTGTCGAAGTCCGGTTCGCCGGCGCCCAGCCCGATCACGTCGCGGCCGGCGTTTTTCAGCTCGCGCGCCTTCTGCGTCACCGCGATGGTCGCGGAAGGCTTTACGCGGGAAAGGACGTCGGCAAGAAAGGCCATGACAGATATCTCCAGAAAGGACCGGCGGGCGAAGGCGCTGCGGCGCCTCTCATGTCGCATCATCTGGTCAAGCGCAAGCCCAGCGCAGGCATTGTCGAATGAGCCAGCGCGCAATGCTGGCAACAATAAATTCATCAACGATCGGTAAAAGCTTGAACGGCAGGACCGTAGCCGGTCCGCCAGTCTCGCATAGCGAGGAACCGTGACACGCAGCATCGGGCTTGCCCATATCATCCGCCATGATGACGGCACCGCCAGCGGTGTCTGGGGGGTCTATACGCTGCAAAGCGCGTTCCAGCCGATCTTCGCCTTCAACAAGGGCAAGCTTTCCGTCGTCGCGTTCGAGGGGCTGATCCGGCCGCTCCGCGAAGGCGAGCCGCAGCCGCCAATGAGTTTCTTCAACAGTTGTCCGGCGGTCGACCGCCTGCATATCGAGGCGCTGACACGGACGCTGCACCTTCTGAACGCCGGCGCCTGCCTGCCGCGAGACGCCTCCATCTTCATTAATTTCGATCCATCGGTGTTCACCGACCGCAGCATCGCCGACAAGGCGCTGCGCGAAATGCGGCTGGTGCTGCACGAGGCCGACATCGATCCGCGCCGCGTCGTCTGCGAGGTCACCGAACAGAAATCGGCGTCGCAGGAAACGCTCTACAATTTCGTCGAGGCGCTCAGGGGCAATGGTTTGCGCATTGCCGTCGACGATTACGGCGCCGACGAATCCGACATCAATCGCATCAAGGAACTCAGGCCAGACATCGTCAAGTTCGACGCCGACTGGATCATGACGCTGATGGAGTCCGGTGCCGGCTTCGCCTTGCTGACCGCTATGGTGACCAGCTTCGAAGAGCAAGGCATCCGTACGGTATTCGAGGGCATCGAGACGGGCTGGCAGCTCGAGCTCGCCGAAAAGTCGGGCGCCTCGATGGTGCAAGGCTTCGTGCTGGCACGCCCGGAGCTTGCACCGACCAGCTTTCACGTCTTCGACAAGGCCGGGCAGGCATCAGCGGTGTCGCCCGATAAGGACAAAGTTCCCGCGGCCGTTTCGCCATCGCGGCGGCCGATGCGGGCCTTTGGCCGCAGGGTGGCATCGTGACCGGGCGGGCCGACATGCGGCGCAAGGTCGGCGAAGCGATCTTTGCCGACGAGGTCGGCATCGAATATGGCGTCTACGGCGCATTCCGGCTGAGGAGCGCCTACCAGCCGGTCTTCGCGCCGCGCGGCAGGTTTCTCGCCGCCGTCGCGGTCGAGGGACTGATCGAGCCGCACCGTGCAGGCAGGCCGGTGGCGCCGCAAATCTTCTTCGAAGGTGTGCCGGCAGCGGATCGGCTGTTTGTCGAAACCATGTGCCGGGTGCTGCATTTGCGCAACTTCCGCAACATCGGCGTCGACGGGCTCGACCTCTTCTTCAACTACAATCCGCTGATCAACGATGACCCCGCACGGGCGCTGGCCGAAATCAGGCTGATGACCAGGCATCTGACGGATTTCGGCCTGCATCCCGGCATGCTGGTCTGCGAGATTACCGAGCAGGCGGCCGGCGACAAGGTGCTTGTCAGCCTGGCGCGCGAGATGCGGCGCGACGGCGTCCGCATCGCCATCGACGATTTCGGCACCGGGCATTCGACCGAAGAAAGGGTAGCACTGGTGCAGCCCGACATCGTCAAGATCGACGGCACCTGGTTCGCAGAATTCTGCCGCCATGCCGCCGCCGAGCGGTTTTTCCGGCCGCTAGTTTCGACGCTGCACGACCGTGGCGCCAAGGTGCTGGTCGAAGGCGTCGAGAACGCCACGCATCTGCGCGTCGCGCTGGATGGCGGCGTCGACCTGCTGCAGGGCTTTTACCTTGCCCGGCCGGCGCTGGCCGGTACGCTGTTCGACGAGGAGCCGCTGTCGATCGACAGGCTGCTTGGCAGGGACAACAACGTCATCCCCCTATTCGGCTAGGATATGTCGAGATTCAAGTGATGCCGGCCTGCGAACGGCGGTTTCCTGCGCTTCCGGTGCTCACGTACCCAAAGTACGCTCCGCTCCGGTTCTCGGAACCCACCCTTCTCGGCTCGGCCTGACTTGAATCTCGATATATCCTGAAATGCATCAGCGGCGCTGATGGTTACGCCAAAACAAATCACTGGATGAAGCCGCCGCTGCCGCGATAGAGGCTGGATCAAGCCCTGAGACGGGTGGTTGCGAGCAAGGGGGAGCACCGATGATACTCTATGGAATGATCGACAGCGGCAATTGCTACAAGCCGCGCCTGTTGATGGCCAAGCTCGGCATCGCTTTCACCAATGTCGAGGTCAGCTCGCACACCGGCGATACGCGCAAGCCCGACTATGTCGCGAAAAACCCGAACGCCATGGTGCCACTGCTCGAACTCGACGACGGCCGGCGGCTGGCCGAATCCAATGCCATCCTGCTCTATCTCGCCGAAGGCACGCGGTTTCTGCCGGCGGACAGATACGAACGCGCGCTGGCCTATCAGTGGCTGTTCTTCGAGCAATACAGCCATGAGCCTTATATCGCCGTGCGCAGGGCGCTGCTGACCTTCCCTGAAAGAGCCAAGGATGCGACGCCGGAGCGGCTGGCCCTGACGCTGGAGCGCGGCAACAAGGCGCTTGGCGTCATGGACAAGCACCTGGCCGGGAGCACGTACTTTGCCGGCAATGTGCTCAGCGTCGCCGACATCGCGCTCTATGCCTATACGCACACGGCCGAGACGGGCGGGTTTCAGCTCGACGCCTATCCGGCGGTGGCCGCCTGGCTGAATAGGGTCGAGGCCGACCCGGGGCATGTGCCGCTGGAGTGGCTGCCTTAGTCACGCTTCTCGGCGCTTCGCGGCTCGCTCCGGAGGTCGGGCTTGCGGCCCTCGGCCGATGACGTGAATGGTCGCGCGGCTATTTCAGCAGGCGATCATATTCGGAATGGGTGCCTATCCAGAACCAGACCACGTCATCGTGGTCGCGAACAGCCACGGCGCGGTAGTTGATATCAACCCGCGCCGACCAGTAGCGCCCGACCTGTTTGAAATGCAACGACGGGTGGAACGGGTCAGAATTCAGTTTGGCGAAACGTCTGTTCGCCTTTGCTCTGATTAACGAGGGCAGTTTTGCGTAGGCCTCCCAAAAAGAGGGAGTAGCAAAATGATTCACAGAGGCCGGGTCCGGCCGGCGCGATGATCAGCCAAGGCCTGCTCGGCAAGCTTGTCCAGCCTGCCGCCCTTGGCGTCGGCTTCGATCTGCCGGTCCCACATGTCGGCCTGCAGCGCCTCGAACCATGCGGCAAACGCTCTCAGCTCTTCGGGGCTTAGTTCGGCAACGGATTTCTCAATCTGTTCAAGCTTGCTCATGAATCAATAGTACCACATTGGGCCAAAAACACCACAAAGTGGGACTATAGGCCCAAGGCAGCGGTTCACTGGAATCCAGACAGCAAAAAGGCGGGACAAAATCCCGCCTTCCCATGCTTGGTAGCCTGATCGGGAGCGTTTTGGCCGGGCCGGCAGCAATCTGCTGCTTCGGCTTGTCGGGTCTTTCGCTCCGGCGCGCTTCTCGCGCGACCGCCAGTACATCCGTGACTTGCCGCGCGTCCCGGGCTATCGCCCGGCGCGCGCCATTCGCAAAATCAGGCTGCCTTGCTCAGAGATCCAGCGGACGACTTGCCAGTGCGGCGGTCCTGCTCGATCTCGAAGTTGATCTTCTGGCCTTCAACCAGGGTCGACAGTCCAGCACGCTCGACTGCGGAGATGTGGACGAAAACGTCCGCGCCGCCGCTGTCAGGCTGAATGAAGCCGAAACCCTTGGTGGAATTAAACCACTTGACCGTACCTGTTGCCATTTCGATAGTCCTTTACGTTTGCTTTAGTTTGACTGGGCCGAAACCCAGCCGGTTTGTATCGAGATTTTGGAGATAGAACGTCAGCAAACGCGAAGATCGCGAGGCCCGGATCGATCGGCCGAAATATCAATGGACCGCATATAATATGCCTTCGCGCAAAAAACAAGACGGGGCGGAAAATGGCGCGACGGCAACGCTGCCCAACGGCCGCCCCAATCGCGTGAGAGCGTCGTCGTTGCGCGCCTGACCCGGGAGGATCGCGCCGGCTTCGGGCGCGACCGGGTTTTGGGGAGAGGGACATGAAAATCGTTCTGCTTGCCGCTTGCCTGACGCTGGTGGCCGCCGAGGCGCAGGCGGGCTCGCGCTACGACCCGACCCGCATGAGCTGCGGCAAGGTGCAGGCGACGATCGCGCGCGAGGGCGCGGTCATCCTGCGTTACAGATCGGCGCGCGTGCCGGGGCTGGCGCTCTACGACCGCTACGTGCGGAGCCAGCAATTCTGCGACATCGGCGAGGTCAGGGCGCGGGCCTCGGTGCCGAGCGCCGACACGAATTCCTGCACCGTCTACAAATGCAAGCGGGTGGAGATCGACCGGCGTTTTCGCCGGCGCCTGCTTCCGGATTAGAGTGGGACGAAATGGTGCGCCGGGGTACCGGCATCACCTGAATATCAGCACACCTAAAACCCGAACGACACCTGCGCCGGCGGCCGCGGGCCGACGCGCACGCCTTCCATGGCCAGCATCTTTTCCTTGGTGGCCGAGCCGCCGGGCGCGGAAAATCCGCCGATCTTGCCGCCGGCGGCAAGGATGCGGTGACAGGGGATGACCAGCGGCACCGGGTTGGCGCCGAGGGCGGCGCCCGTCTCACGCGCCAGCCCGGCATGGCCGGCGCGTTTGGCCAGTTCGCCATAGGTGGTGGTTTCGCCGAAGGCGAGTTTTCGCGCCGCGTCATAGATCGCCAGGCGGAACTCGTCGACGCCGCTGAGATCGACCGGCACGTTGGAGAAATCTATATCCTCGCCGGCGGCGTAGGCCTTGATCGACGCGATCAGCTCGGCAACCCATTGCGGCTCGGGCTTCGCAGGCTGCTCGGCGGCGGCATGGCGCAGCAGCCGGCGCTCCACCGCGTCGCGATTGCGCTGCGGCAGGCAGAGCCGGGTCAGCCCGGCTTCGCTCCAGGCGATACCCATGAAGCCGAGCACGGTTTCGAAGACCGCGTGGCCGGCGGTGGCATGAGAGGCGTCCATGGCGTGCTCCTTTCCGGAATCCTTCGAAGTACAAATCCAGAACAATATCGCATTTCGCGGCCCGGCTCGCCACCCGAAAACCGCCGGGTACCGCGGATTGCCCGGGGAAAGATGCTGGTGTAAGGACTTCTTAACACCCGACGAACCGGACCCGAGCACCGCTTGCCAGCAAAATTCCTCTTTCCCGTCCTTGCGGCGGTGTTGGCCGTGGCCGCTCTCAGCGGTTGCACCTCGACTTCGCCGGTGACCCCGACGCCGGCCTTCACCGAAAATACGGCCAATACCGATGCCGGCTTTACGTTGGCGCTGCCCGATACGGTTTCGGTCTTGCCGGAGCCGTCCGGCGTCGCCCAGACGGCTGCGCTGCCGATCGAGCCGGCCGCCGCCTTTGCCGGGCCGACGCCGCTGGCGGCAACTACCCCCGCCGTCATGACCGCCAATGCCCAGCCTGTTGCCGCGACGCCGGCCGTCGCCATGCCGGTCAGCCAACAGACCGCGGCCATGCCCGGCGTTCAGCCGGTTTCCTACACGGTGCCGCAGAACCCGGCCGTTCTGGCCGCGACCGACCCCACCGAGGGTCAGTCGAACGCCGGCGGCCGCAGCGAGATCGAGCGACTGATCGAGAAATATTCCGCGCTTTACCAGGTGCCGGTCGATCTGGTGCGCCATGTCGTCAACCGCGAGAGCACGTTCAACCCGAAAGCCTACAATCACGGCCATTGGGGGCTGATGCAGATCAAGCACGCGACGGCGCGCGGCATGGGCTATGACGGGCCGGCGAGCGGCCTGTTCGACGCCGAGACCAATTTGAAATATGCGGTGAAATATCTGCGCGGCGCCTGGCTGGTCTCAGGCGGCAACCCCAAGCGCGCCGACCGGCTCTACCAGAGCGGCTATTATTACGACGCCAAGCGCAAGGGGATGCTCGGCGAAACCGGGCTCGGCAGCGACAGCCTGCGCCGCCGCATGCAGCCCGATGCCTGAGCCGCGCCCGCCGGCGCCAAACGACATCCGCCTGCGCAAGATCTTCGACGACACACTTCTGGCGCCGCTCTGGCCCGAAGGTTTTTTCATGCGCGCCTTCGAAGCCGCCGATGCACTCGCTTTGCATACGCTGTTGACCGCGGTGTTTGACGACGGCGCCGACGGGCCGTTCGACGAATGGTGGCCGCGCATTTCGGCCGACGCGGAATTCGACCCAGCTTTGTGTTTCCTGGTCATCGACGGCAAGGGCCGGCTGGCGGGCGCGGCGCTCTGCTGGACACGGGCGTTCGTCAAGGATCTTGCCGTCCACCCCGAGGCACGCGGCAATGGCATCGCCGAGGCGCTGATGCGGCACGCTTTCGCCGTGTTTCAGGCAAGGGGTGCTGCGCATGTCGATCTCAAGACCAACACTGTCGAGAACGCCGCCGCGGTCCGGCTCTACGAACGGCTGGGGATGTCCGAAGTCGACTGGGCGGCGTGAGGGGTCGGGGCAAGCGGGCGCTCGATCGTAGAAGTCGGCGCCGCCCCTCATCTGCCTGCCGGCATCTTCTCCCCGTAGAGGGACGGGGAGAAGGGGGCTGGCGGCAAACTCAGCTCCCTTTCTTCAACTCTGGAGATTGGCGAAATCCTTGGCGAAGGCACCTTTCTCCCCGTCACTATACGGGGAGAAATGCCCGATACGGGGAGAAATGCCCGGCAGGGCAATGAGGGGCAGCGCACACCTCATGTGATTTGACGCTGCCGCGCGCTGACCTACCCTCTAATGCCGAACCGAGGAGACGAGCGATGCAGTCACCTTTCAACCGAAGCGTCATGCTGGCAGCGGCGGTGATCCTTGCCGCCGCCACCGCAGCCTATGCCCATCACGGCTGGTCGTGGACGCAGGACGGATTTTTCGAACTCAAGGGCAAGATCACGGCCATCTATATCGGCAATCCGCACGCCACGCTGGACGTCGATGCCGAGGGAGAGGCCTGGCGGGTGGAGATGGCGACGCCGTCCCGCACGATCGCCGCCGGCTTTACCGAGGAGGTCGCCAAGATCGGCGACGAGGTGACCGCGATCGGCAACCGCTCGCGCGACGAAAACGAAAAACGCATGAAGGCAGTGCGCGTCATCGTCGGCGGCAAAACCTATGATGTCTATCCCGACCGCGTGCCGCCGGCCTGAATGGACGGGTTTTTTGCCGGCATCGAGCAGCTCGCTATGGTGCGGGGACTAAAGGCCTCGTTCGTCGCCTACCCCATCATCAATGCACTGCACATTATGTCGATCGGCGCGCTGCTCACCAGCGTCTGGCTCATGGATCTCAGGATCCTCGGCGCCTTCCGCTCGCTGCCGCAGACGGCGTTCGTCGCGCTGCTGCGCCGCACCGCATTGGCCGCGTTCGGCGGCGCGCTTGTCACGGGGTCGCTGCTCTTTTCAGTAAGGGCGAGCGAATATGCGGCTATGCCGATCTTCCTCGCCAAGATGACGCTCATCCTGCTTGCCGGCGCCAACTTCCTCGCCTTCATGCGGCGCGCAAAAGGCGGTGAGGAGCCGGTCGATGGGGCCACGACCATGCTGGCGGTGCTTTCGCTGGTGCTGTGGACATCGGTGCTGTTCGCCGGACGGTTTATAGGGTTTCTCAACTAAACCGAGCGTCGGCGATTAACCGGTTTGACAATCGGGCAGGCGGCAGCACGCCTTCATGAGGATTCGCATGACCTGTCCCCTTGGGAAAGGCGGATTGGCTGGACGGATCAGGCTGCGTTCCCCTATCAAAGGCGACTGTTGATTCAAAATATAAAAATGGATAATCAACTGGACAAGGTGGGGAGGAACAAATGGAATCTGCGCAATTAGAGTCACCGAATTTCGCTTCTCTAATCGAGAGATTTACCGCGAAGGGCTTTAGCGAAGGCAAATCATTTACGCTTTGGTTCTTGGAAAATATTTACCGGCTTGACGCCGTCGATGCCGCTGACGCCGTTTGCGATGCGCAGAATGACAAGGGTGTCGACGCCATATGGGTCGACGAGCTAAATAAAGAAATTCATATTTTTCAGTCAAAGACAACTCAAAACAATAACAGTAAAATTGGAGACAATGTTCTAAAAACATTTATCGGAACCCTTTCTCAATTTGATACCTCTCACAAGGTGTCAGAAATTCTCGATGGTAACGCGAATCAGGATTTAAAAAATTTGTTGCAGAGGCAATCGATTGGGCCTCTTGTTGATAAAGGGTATAAGGTTGTTGGAATATTCGTAACTAACCAACTGCCAAATGCTGACACCGAAGAATTTCTCGCCAAACATGATTCGTTGATACTCTATGACCGCGCCAAGATTGCTAATGATCATGTCGATCTTGAAACCGAGGGCGGCATTGACGATAAATATACGTTCTCCGTTAGCTATGCAGGCTGTTTAAACGTTAACGTTGGTAAGCAGGCTGAGGTTTTCGTTTTTCCCGTGTCCGCAACTGCGGTGACCGGCCTCAAAGGGATAGGGGACGCGTCACTATTTAAAAGAAATGTGCGCTATTCTCTTGGTAATACAGACGTAAATAAGTCTATCACGGCGTCAGTGCGTGATAAGGCTGAGCATCTGTTTTTCCCTTTGTACCACAATGGCATCACGATAATATGTAGGTATGCCAACCTTGATACCGAAACGGAAGAAATTACGATATCGAACTATGTTGTTGTCAATGGAGCTCAGAGCCTTACGACATTTTATAATAATTCAAAGTTTCTTTCTGAAGACTTGCGTATATTTGTCAAAGTAATTTCTCTTAATGACGAGCGCCTCTCCAGAAAAATAACACTTAATAGTAACAATCAGAATGCTATTAAGGCAAAAGATCTTAGATCAGACGATGATCTTATGAATCGCCTTAGTCAAGAATTTGCAAAGGGCGGCTATGGCTACAATTTTGAGATAAAGCGGGGTGAGAAGTTCGGAAACGATGGGCCAGTTATTTCAAATGATGAAGCGGGAAGAATGCTTCTGGCCTTTGATTTGCGAAGGCCTTTTTCTTGCCATCAAATCTACAAGGTTTTCGATGAAAATTACTCCGAGATATTCGGTAGACCTGAAGTTGACGCGCAGAGGATAGTGTTTCTTAGGGACTTGATGAACCTGATAAACGAAGAGATAAAGGGATTGAAAAATGGCCCTATGTCGAGTTATGCGCTTACAAAGTATTTTATACTTTCCGTCGTTCGGGAGATCATTGATACCAATCAAAACGCCAAATTAATTGCGAATTCAAAAAAGCTTAGAGACAACGCTAAATATATCAGTCTATTTAAGGCCCTTAAAAGCATAGTTCCGGAAATAATTAACGATCTCAATCATTTGGTGGATGATCAGAGTCCAGATTTTGATTATAAAGCAGATTTGAAGAGCCCTGAAAAGACAAAGGCTTGGCGCTTGGAATTACTACGAACTTACGAAAAGGATGTTAAGAGGAGTAAAGCCACGTCACTCGTGGAATACTTGGCGTGAAACGCTTCTGTCCGGGCCGTATCATTTCTGGGAATTCTTCCGCATTGCATCGCGCATGACCTTCTCTCCTAATGGCAGAAGGGGCGTTGGAAGAACGGAGGGCTGGCGGGACAGCGCCCCCCCTCTGGCCTGCCGGCCATCTCCCCCACAAGGAGGGAGATTGGCTAATCGCCTAAGCAAAATACTCCTGCAGCGGCCTGACCTCCAGGCTCCCCGCTCTCAATGCCGCAATAGCCTCCGCCACCGCAGCCGCACCCGACAGCGTCGTGTAATACGGCACTTTCTGCATCAGCGTCGCCCGGCGCAGCGATTTGGAGTCCGACACCGCTTTCTGGCCGTCCGTGGTGTTGAAGACGATCTGGACCTGGCGGTTGCGGATGGCGTCCTCGATGTGCGGGCGGCCTTCCAGCACCTTGTTTATCTTTTCGGCGACGACGCCGTTCTCGGCGAGGAAGCGGGCGGTGCCTGAGGTGGCGAGCACTTTGAAACCCTGGCCGGCGAGACGCTTGACCGCCGGCAGGATGCCTTTCTTGTCCTCGTCGCGCACCGAGACAAACAGCGTGCCCGCGCGGGGGAGATCAACACCCGCCCCCAGTTGGCTCTTGGCGAAGGCCAGCGCGAAGTCGCGGTCGAGGCCCATGACCTCGCCGGTCGAGCGCATTTCCGGGCCGAGCAATATGTCGACGCCGGGGAAGCGGGCGAACGGGAATACCGCTTCCTTGACGGCGATGTGGCCGGGGTTGCGCGGGTCGGGCATGGCGCCGTAATGGGCGAAGGCGTCTTCCAGGCTTTCGCCGGCCATGATGCGGGCGGCGATCTTTGCGATCGGCCGCCCAATGGTCTTGGCGACGAAGGGCACGGTGCGCGATGCGCGCGGGTTGACCTCCAGCACATAGACGGTGCCGTCCTTGATCGCGTACTGCACGTTCATCAGCCCGCCGACATTGAGCGCACGGGCCAGCGCTGCCGTCTGGCGCTCGAGTTCGTCGACGAGCTCCGATGGCAGCGAGTGCACCGGCAGCGAGCAGGCCGAGTCGCCCGAGTGGATGCCGGCCTCCTCGATGTGCTCCAATATGCCGGAGACGTAGGTCGACCTGCCGTCGCAGAGACAATCGACATCGACCTCGATGGCGCCCGACAGATAGGTATCGAACAGAAGCGGGTTCTTGCCGAGCAGCGTGTTGATCTGGCCGGTCTTGTCGTTGGGGTATTTCTGCTTGATGTCCTCCGGTACCAGGCCGGGCACGGTGTCGAGCAGATAGGACTGCAGCATGCTCTCGTCGTGGATGATCTGCATGGCGCGGCCGCCGAGCACGTACGACGGGCGCACCACCAGCGGGAAGCCGAGCTCGCCGGCGACGAGGCGGGCCTGCTCGACCGAATAGGCAATGCCGTTCTTCGGCTGGCTGAGGCCGAGCTTGTGCAGCAGCTTCTGGAAGCGGTCGCGGTCCTCGGCCAGATCGATCATGTCGGGCGAGGTGCCGAGGATCGGGATGCCGGCCTTCTCCAGCGCATCCGCCAGCTTCAGCGGCGTCTGGCCGCCGAACTGGACGATGACGCCGACCAGTTCGCCCGACGCCTGCTCGGCGCGCAGGATCTCCAGCACGTCCTCCGGCGTCAGCGGCTCGAAATAGAGCCGGTCCGAGGTGTCGTAGTCGGTCGACACGGTCTCGGGGTTGCAGTTGATCATGATCGCCTCGAAGCCGGCGTCGCGCAGCGCAAAGGCGGCATGGCAGCAGCAATAGTCGAACTCGATGCCCTGGCCGATGCGGTTGGGGCCGCCGCCGAGGATGACGACCTTTTTGCGCGACGAGACCTGCGCCTCGTTGGCGAGCGCGCCGGCGAAGGGAACCTCATAGGTCGAATACATGTAGGCGGTGGGCGAGGCGAATTCGGCGGCGCAGGTGTCGATACGCTTGTAGACGGGATGAACGTCGAGCTTGTCGCGTATCTTCTGGATCTCTTCGACATCCTTCCTGACCAGGGAGGCGAGGCGGGCATCGGAGAAACCCATCGCCTTCAGCATGCGCAGATTGGCGGCGTCCTCGGGGATGCCGTGCTCGCGGATGCGGGCTTCCATGTCGAGAATGCCGGCGATCTGTTCGAGGAACCACGGGTCGATCTTGCACATCGCGTGCACGTCTTCGAGCGAAGTGCCCATGCGGATCGCTTGCGCCACCATGCGCAGCCGGTCCGGCGTCGGCGTGCCGAGTGCGGCGCGGATGGCGTTGCGGTCGTCGACGTGGCTGGCAGCTGTCGTCCCATGGCCGATGCCGGGAATCTCGATTTCGTCCAGACCGGTCAGGCCGGTCTCCAGCCCGCGCAAGGCCTTCTGCAGCGATTCCTGGAAAGTGCGGCCGATGGCCATGACCTCGCCGACCGACTTCATCGAGGTGGTCAGCACCGGCTCGGCGCCGGGAAACTTCTCGAAGGCAAAGCGCGGGATTTTTGTGACGACATAGTCGATGCTCGGCTCGAACGAGGCCGGCGTTGCTCCGCCGGTGATGTCGTTCTCAAGCTCGTCCAGCGTGTAGCCGACGGCGAGCTTGGCGGCGATCTTGGCGATCGGAAAACCGGTCGCCTTGGAGGCCAGCGCCGACGAGCGCGAGACGCGCGGGTTCATCTCGATCACCACCAGGCGGCCGTCGGCCGGGTTGACGGCGAACTGCACGTTGGAGCCGCCGGTCTCGACGCCGATCTCGCGCAGCACCGCGATCGAGGCGTTGCGCATCATCTGGTATTCCTTGTCGGTCAGCGTCAGCGCAGGGGCGACGGTGATCGAATCGCCGGTATGCACGCCCATCGGGTCGATGTTCTCGATCGAGCAGACGATGATGCAGTTGTCGGCTTTGTCGCGGACAACCTCCATCTCATACTCCTTCCAGCCGAGCACGCTCTCCTCGATCAGCACTTCGGTGGTCGGCGAGGCGTCGAGGCCGGACTGGACGATCTCGAAGAATTCGGCGCGGTTGTAGGCGATGCCGCCGCCGGTGCCGCCCATAGTGAAGGAGGGGCGGATAATTGCGGGCAGGCCGACATGGTCGAGCGCTTGTGCTGCAATCGCCATGGCATAGCTGATATAGCGCTGCTTGCGGTCGCCCTCACCGAGGTTCCAGCGCGTTTCCAGAGCATCGAGCGCGGCGTCGAGATTTTCCGGCTTCTCGGCCTTCAGCGCGGCGCGCTCGGCCTCGTGCGTCTTGCGGTCGGCGTTCTTGACGTCGGTTGCGTTGGCCAGCATCGACTTCGGCGTTTCCAGGCCGATCTTGTTCATCGCCTCGCGAAACAGCGCGCGGTCCTCGGCCTTGTCGATTGCGGTGGCGTCGGCACCGATCATCTCGACCTGATAGCGGTCGAGCACGCCCATGCGGCGCAGCGACAGAGCGGTGTTGAGCGCGGTCTGGCCGCCCATGGTCGGCAGCAGCGCGTCCGGCCGCTCCTTGGCGATGATCTTGGCCACCACTTCGGGCGTGATCGGCTCGATGTACGTGGCGTCGGCCAGTTCCGGATCGGTCATGATGGTGGCCGGATTGGAATTGACCAGGATAACGCGAAAACCCTCTTCCTTCAGCGCCTTGCAGGCCTGGGTGCCGGAATAGTCGAATTCGCAGGCCTGGCCGATGACGATGGGGCCGGCCCCGATGATCAGGATCGACTTGATGTCGGTGCGTCTTGGCATGTCGAGGGTCCGTTCGGCGGGCGGCTTGCACAAAAAGCCGGACGGGATGACCCGGCCGGTTGTGCTCGCGATTCTGGTATCAGGCTAGGAGGGCCTTATAGGGAAGAGTTTTGCCGGATGTAAGCCCCTAAAATGGCAGGCAGTAGGGCAGTAGGGCAGTAGGGCAGTAGGGCAGTAGGGCAGTAGGGCAGTAGGGCAGTAGGCCTCTAGGGCAGTAGGGCACTACGGCAGAGGTTCGAGCGCCCTTTAAACATATTGCCCTACTGCCCTAC
>NZ_JAMYME010000064.1:0-18660 GCF_040318345.1 Mesorhizobium sp. M1169
TGCTGCGGAGCAGCGCTGACGCTGCGTTCGTCCGGACCGTCGCAAGACCGCTTGATTGTATCCGGCCTGGAGACAGACAAACGCCTGCGCAATCTCACCCTGAAACCAAAAGATAATATCGATGACCTTCAACAGCTATGCTCCCAAGGGTTCAAGCGCCTGCAAACATTCACCATGCCAATTTCGCCATCGCCGCTTCGATACTGACGGCGCCATCAATTTCATGGAGCAAGCTTTGCCGCCAAGGGGTTCTGCCCGATGGCGGCGATCAGGCTCGTGCATACCTCGATCACTATCACCAAGACCCTTCGAGACGCAGAAGAGGCGAGCCGCATGAAGCGGCTAGAAGACCTCAAACCCAAAAGCCGCTGATCGATTTGAGCCGCAGTAACGAAGTGTAACCGGGTTCCCACTACAAGAAGCTCAAACCGCGCAAGACCGCTGATCGATACGGCCACGATCTTCAACGGTCTTGCCCAATGGAAGCCGCCCCAATGGAAATCGCCACGAACGGCCATACGACTAGCCATCTGATGACATCACGGCGCTTTGCGCCTCTCTTCTGGACGCAGTTCCTTTCCGCCTTCAACGACAATTTCCTCAAGAACACGCTGGTGTTCCTTATTCTGTTTACCCTGGCGGCGGACAAGGCTGCATCACTGGTTACGCTGGCGGGTGCCGTCTTCATGGCTCCTTTCCTGCTCCTGTCCGCCGTTGGTGGCGAGATCGCCGACCGGTTCGACAAGGCGCTCATCGCCCGTCGGCTGAAATTCACCGAGATCGCCGCTGCGGCTGTCGCTGTCGTTGGAATCACCCTGTCGTCGATCCCGGTGCTGATGATCGCGTTGCTCATGTTCGGCATCATCTCGGCGCTGTTCGGACCGATCAAGTACGGCATCCTGCCGGATCATCTCGAGCGCAAGGAATTGCCCCGCGCCAATGCCTGGATTGAATCGGCAACCTTCGCCGCCATCCTCGGCGGCACTATCGCCGGAGGCGTCGTCTCGGCCGATGGCATTGGCGTCGCGGTGTTCGGGCCGATCATGATGATCCTTGCCGTGGCCTGTTGGTTTGTCAGCCGCTACATCCCGTCCACCGGTTCTGCGGCTCCCGACCTAGTCATCGACAAAAACATCTTTCGCTCGACCTGGCGACAGGTGAACGGTTTGCGTGCCGACAAGCGGATCTGGCGCGCCGGACTGATGACGTCGTGGTTCTGGCTGATCGGGGCCATTGTCCTTTCGATCCTGCCTACACTGGTCAAGGATTCGCTCGGTGGCGGAGAAATCGCCGTCACCGCCTATCTCGCGGTGTTCGCCGTGTCGATCGCCATTGGCTCTGCCATAGCCGCATGGATGTCGCAGGGCCGCATCGTGCTCTTGCCAGCCCCGGTTGGCACTGCGTTGATGGCACTGTTCGGCTTGGACCTGGCCTGGACAATCTGGAGGATGCAGCCTTCGATCGGGGCCGAAACGCTCGCAATATTCTTCGCCGGGCCAAACACGGTCCATGTTGCGATCGACCTTGCCGGCATGGCTATTGCCAGCGCCTTTCTTGTCGTACCAACCTTCGCCGCCGTACAAGCCTGGGCGCCCGAAGCCAGCCGCGCTCGCGTCGTCGCCGCGGTGAGCATCGTCAATGCAGGCTTTATGACGGTGGGCGGCATACTTGTCGCCGCGATTCAAGCAGTGGGCGTCTCCACTGGAGGTATCCTGTTCGGCCTCGCCGCACTCAACGTGGTCGCCGCCTTGCTGATGCTGAGATATCTGCCAACCAACGCCTTCCGCGACTTCGTTTCCATTCTGTTCCGAGCCTTCCATCGTCTGGAGGTGGAGGGGCTGGAAAACCTTAAGGCGGCCGGCCCGGCACCCATCCTGGCGCTCAACCATGTCAGTTTCCTCGACGGCCCATTGGCTTTGACGCTGACGGATGAGGAGCCGGTGTTTGCCATCGACTACACCATCGCCCAAGCCTGGTGGATGAAGCCGTTCATGAAACTTGCGCGCGCCCTGCCGCTCAATCCGGCCAAGCCGATGTCGACCCGCACGCTTATCAAGGCCGTGCAAGGCGGCGATCCGCTTGTCATCTTCCCCGAAGGCCGGATCACCGTGACCGGCGGCCTGATGAAGGTCTATGACGGTGGCGCCATGGTGGCCGACAAGACCGGCTCGATGATCGTGCCAGTGCGCATCGACGGCCTGGAGAAGAGCTATTTTTCGCGACTGAGTTCGCTGCATGTGCGCCGCCAGCTGTTCCCAAAGGTCAGGGTGACGATACTAGAACCGGCCAAACTTGAAGTACCGCCGGACCTCAAGGGCCGGAAGCGCCGCGCAGCGGCGGGTGCTGCCCTCTACCAGGTCATGTCGGATCTCGTCTTCCGCACCCAGGACATCGACAAGACTGTGCTGGAGAAGATCATCCAGACGGCGAGCGAACGCGGCATGAAGCAACTGGCCGTGCAGGACCCCGTCACCGGTTCGCTGAGCTACGGCAAGCTGCTGACAGCCGCCGCCGTGCTTGGAGAGAAATTCAAGAACCTCTATGCCGGCCAGCAGACGCTCGGCATCATGCTGCCCAATGCCAACGGCGCCTGTGCGACGCTGCTCGGCGTCATGTCCGCCGGCAAGGTTCCGGCGATGATGAACTTCACTGCCGGTGCGGCCAACATCCTCTCCGCTTGCAAGGCCGCCGAGGTGCGCACGGTGCTGACTTCACGCGCCTTTGTCGAACAAGCGAAACTTGGCGCCGTGGTCGAGGAACTCGGCCGCTCGGTCGATATTGTGTGGCTTGATGATCTGAGGGCCACCATTGGCCTCAAGGACAAGCTGCTCGGCCTTTTGCGCAAAAATACACCCCGGGTCGCCCGCAAGCCCGGCCAACCGGCGGTGATCCTGTTCACCTCAGGTTCTGAAGGCACGCCTAAGGGCGTGGTGCTCACCCATCGCAACATCCTGGCTAATGCCGCCCAGGCCGCCTCGCGTATCGACTTCCATTCGGGCGACAAGGTCTTCAACGTGCTGCCGATCTTCCACTCGTTCGGCATGACAGCAGGTACGGTGCTGCCGCTGATATCGGGCGTGCCGGTCTATTTCTATCCCTCCCCGCTGCACTATCGCATGGTGCCGGAGTTGGTCTACGCATCGAACGCGACGATCATCTTCGGCACCGATACGTTCCTCAGCGGCTATGCGCGTACGGCACACCCTTACGACTTCCGCTCAGTGCGCTATTGCTTTGCCGGCGCGGAACCGGTCAAGGCTTCTACGCGCGCGACCTATATGGAAAAGTTCGGCCTGCGCATCCTCGAAGGCTATGGCGTGACCGAAACCGCGCCCGTGATCTCCATCAACACGCCGATGTACAACCGCTCCGGCAGTGTCGGCAAAATCATGCCGGGTATGGAGTACCGCCTGGACCCGGTGCCTGGCGTCGAGGATGGCGGACGGCTTTTCGTGCGCGGGCCCAATGTCATGGCGGGCTATCTGCGCACCGAGAAGCCGGGCGTGCTCGAGCCGCTCGAAGACGGCTGGCATGACACCGGTGACGTGGTCGCCGTCGACGACGTCGGCTTCATCACCATTCGAGGCCGCGCGAAGCGCTTTGCCAAGATCGGTGGCGAGATGGTTTCGCTGGCCGCCGTCGAGGCACTGGCGGGCGAATTGTGGAAAGGCTCGCTCTCGGCAGTCGCCGCCGTGCCAGATGCGCGCAAGGGCGAAAAGCTGGTCCTCATTACCGAGGCTGTCAACGCCACGCGTGCCGAATTCCTGGCCTTCGCCAGGGCCAACAGCGCCATGGACCTGATGGTGCCGGCCGAAGTGCGCGTCGTTGCGAAAGTGCCTGTCCTCGGCTCAGGCAAGCTCGATTTCTCCGCTGTGACCAAAATGGTGAGCGGCGAAGACATGAAAACCCAAGCGGCTTGAACGGCTCGCTTTTACGGTAGCTTTTGTGTATCTCGGTTGAGAACACGGGACCGCCGCGAAAGTTCGGTGCACGCAGCGCCATGCGAACGAGCTGCAGCTGGCGAAAACGATGGTGCAGGCTCGATGCGCTCATTTGCACATGTGCCGCGAGCTCGTCGATGCTGAACTGTCGAGGCGGCGGTCATAGAACTGGCAAGCGAGGACCATTGGCTTGTCCGACTATCGTTGCGCCTTCAGCAGACGCTCGAGCGTTGAAAAGTCACTCATGTCGCGGTAGGGCGTCAGGTCAAGATCCTTGGGGATCTTCTTGAGCTTCTCTTCGGAGATCGGTTTTTCGTTCTTTTTGTTGAACGCCTGGTAAGCGGACCAGCCAACACCCGCCGCCTTCACTGCATCGCGTTCGGCTCGAAGAGCGATTTGATGCGCGTGCAGATAATGAAGCCCGAGTTCGTCTAGGAGCGCCTTTTCAACGATTTCGTGCGTTAGCAGAAATGGGGCAAGCCGGACCTTGGCCGATTTCCAATCCATAGTGCGAGGCATATGGCGATCGATATAAATCGTCCTGCCATCTTTGCTGTAGCCAGCAATGTAGGGGATATCGAAATCATGAACGATCTTCACCCGGCGATGCAGCGCCCGCACAGCGTCACTCAGTACATCATCGTCCAAGTCTTCGGAAACGTGGCGGACTTCATCTTCAAGCTTCATTTTTTCCACACTGACACCAGCGGCACTTTGCTCCCATAGACCGGATCCTTGCGTTGACGGCCAACTTGGGAATCGTTCGTAATGCCCGCTCATGTTCCTGGGCTGTCGTGCATTCGTCATAAGCCTCGGATGCGGGATAAGCGCCGACCACCAGGAAACCAGCAGACTCGGAGAGACATTGGTGACCGGTGCCGGCCGGAAGAACTGCCATGTCGCCGGCCTTCCAGGACAATGTACGGCCCCTGTTGCCCCCGAACCGAACCTTGCCGGTGCCGCCCGCAACCCCAAGCACTTCATTTTTGCGGGAATGGTAATGGACGTAGTGGTAGATGCCGTCCCGCCAGCCGCTACACCAGCCATTGGCCTCGAAAAGCTCTTCCGGCACGGCTGCGGAATCAAATTGTTCCACCGACCTTACGGCGCCGCGATAGACGACAAACGGCCAGAAGGGGTGGTTCGGCACGAGGCCGTCATCCTTGAACCGAAATTCGAGTGGCTTCTTCATCTTCACAAATTCGGCGAGATCTTGCTTTCTCGGTCGCGCGATACCCGTCGCCTGCTCGGTAGCTTTCTTCAGGCTCTCGAGAATGCCCACGGCGAATCCTTGCGCTGGATGAGACAGCGGGGAAAGCCTCCGCTCTGGTCTCAACAAATCTCAACCAGCGACACCGCACTTTGTTCCTTTTGCCGAATGGCCGCTATTAAGCTGCGGCCCGCGAGGAGAACTGAAACTCAGAGAAGCGCCCGCATGTCGGCCGCTCAGCTTGTGCCTGCCGGAGTTGAACGAGAATTGTCTTGGCGGTGCTGCGCCAGAAGGCATTCGCGTCCTCCAGGTTTTTGGATTTTAGGACCCGGGCGATACCTTCGACCAATTTCCGCCGCCGATTCAGCGGAAACGCGCTTATGTTGAATGATCGATCACCTCACCCGGATCGCCCAGGCTTCGAAGGCCGCAACCTGTTGCTGATCGCTTTCCTGATCATCACCGTGCAAGGCAGCGACGTGCTGCAATTTATCTCCGGTAAGCTGTTCGGCCGGCATCTCCTGGTGCGGTGGAGGAAGCGGAACTCACCGCCGTGCCGTACTTTGCCTGGGACAATCGCGACCCCGGCGACATGCTGGTCTGGCTCAGAAGCGCGGGGTAGCTCTATCGCCATCTGAGCCGCGTTGCATGCCTTGAATTCGCCCGGGCGCGCGTCATCTAGCTTTGAGTGGCGCCAGTCACTTGAACGGGTGGAGGCAGATTGTGGCGCTCGAAGCTGTCGCGCGTCCGAACGCCGGTGGCCGCTTTATTGCGGTCGTGGTGGTGCCGCTGCTATTCGTCGTCGGTGGACTGGCCATTCGCTATGCGGCATTTGCCTCGATCTCGGCGCAACCAGGCTTCGCAGCCTATGCCCAGGCGCTCTGCCGGTGGGATTGCGCGTGGTATGTCGACATTTCCGAACATGGTTATGAGCGCTTTCCCATTCCAAACCAGAGCAATGTCGGACGCTGGGGCTTCTTTCCACTCTATCCGATGCTGGTGGCGGCAATCCGGTCTGTTTTCCCTTTGCCGACGATACTGCTCGCGTCGATCACATCGGTTGCGTGCAGCTACGCGGCCTGTCTGGTGGCGTGGCCGCTGCTCGAGAAGAACATGCGCGCTTATGTGCTATATTGCGCCTTTCTGCTCAGCGGCCCGTTCTCCTTTCACTTCACGACTTTCCTGACCGAACCTCTTTTCGTGCTCCTGATGTCGTGCGTTTTTCTGGCACTCAAACGCTCCAGCTATCTGACCGCGGGGCTGTCATCGGCTCTGCTGTCGGCAACCAGGCTGGTCGGAGTGCTTGTTGTATTTGCGACCGTCATTCAGATGTTCAGAGATTACCGCGCAAAGGGCGGATCGGCGCTTTCGTTCCCACGTTGGGTGCTTGGCCGACCGGATCTGCTCGTTGCAATTCTCATCTCGCCTGCCGGCTTGTTCGCCTACATCCTGTTCCTCTATCTGACGGTCGGGGACGGCTTTGCCTTCCTGCACGTCCAGCGTGCGTTTGGACGTGTGGCGGGCAATCCGCTCGCCTTCATATGGGATGGACTCTCGGCCGTTCCGACGACTGGATGGCTGCCTACGGCGCCGCAATGGAGCGCGCTCGCCGCACTCATAGGACTGGCATTATCGGCGGTTCTGGCGGTTCGTAGGCAATATGGCGCCGCGCTGTTCTGCGCCTGCTGTATCATCCTGCCGCTGATCACGAACCTGGCCTCGATGGTCAGATACGTCGTTGGGCTTGCGCCTCTGACAATATTGCTGACCACGTTGTTGTCGGCGTCGAAGCTGACTTTTCTTGCGGCTCTGGGTCTCTTCCTGGGCGCCTGCTATTTCATGACCGTCGCGTGGATCGGGGGCTATCTTGCCCTGGTCTAGCACTCCGGGCCCGCATCGGCGCGCGGCCTCGCTTGGCGGCTACACGCTGGCGGCGGTTCTGGCCGGGGCGGAAATCATCATGCTTGCGCTTGCTCTCAATCCAGACGTCAATGCCGACTATCGCGCCTATTACATCGACCGGACGACGACCTGCCTCAATCGCGATGCGGTCGGCAGCTACACACTTGGCGAGACGGTGTCGTTCCGGTCCGACGGAGCCAAAAAGGCAACCGGCATGATGGTCTGTGGCTGGTCGGGGCCGGTAGCCGACGGCACCCATTCGCTGGGCGAGACCTCGCGGCTTCGCCTGGACATACCGCCGCTTCGCGACGGCCTGACTGCCACGCTGCAAATGGCCGCCGTCATTCGTCCGCCACAGATCACGCAAAGGGTTGTGATCTCGGTGAACGGCGTTCGGGTGCATGCGGTGACGCTGTCCGGCAAAGAGCCACGCACCGTCTCGTTCGTCATCCCACCGGCGGCTCTCGGCGAGGCCAAGACACTCGACATTGCCTTCGACTACCTCGACGGCATTCCGCAAACTCCTGCCGCCAGCAACATCTATAAGCGCTCCATCAAATTGTTGTCGCTCCGGCTCGATCCCATTGACGCGGATTAGGGCGGGCGATCGCGCTGCTGGCCGCGTCTTCGCTGCGCAAAAACCCAGCGGTCGAGCATGAGGAGATTGACCGCTGGAACAAGCAAGCATGTAACCAGGATGGAAATGATCGGCGGCAGACTGAGTTTCGCCGTCAAAAGCGCCGGCGCCGCGTAAGCCACCGCGAAGCCGGTTGCCGTCAGCAAGAGAAAACGCGGAGCCTCCGATCGATGCGATCCGCTCGACGCGAAGGTCACGAACTTATGCGCGAGATAAGAAAACAGGGCGGCAGCGGTATAAGCTGCGAGCGAGGCACCGACCGGCGAGAGGCCGAACCGTTGCCATTCGACCAAAGCGGTGGCCATCACTGCATATAGGATCGTTGCAGCGATGCCGACCGATCCGAAACGCACCAGCAGTTTCAGGCCGGCGTCGCTGGTCGAGGGGCCCTCAGACTTGCGCACTGCAGGCATACTGCGCTCCAAGCGGCAGCGACGCGAGCGCGCGCTCGACTCTTCTGGCGAAAGGCCTTGCCGAGGGTAGCAGCAGAAAATGCTCGGAGCGGATGTCGCTGAAGCCTGTTTCCTGAAAGAGGGACCTTGCTCTGGCGGCTTTGAGCAGGACTGCGTCGTGATCGAAGGGACACCGGAACACCGCAAGGCGCGTCAGCGGATTATAGGGATTGTGCTCGATGATGCAGGCGACCCCGCCTGGACGCACGACGCGCCGCATTTTCAGGAAGAAATCGAGCCAGGAGGAGGGCGGAACGTGATGGACGACGCAACTGGCGAAAGCCAGATCGAACGTGCCGTCCTCATAAGGCAGCCCCTGCGTGCTGCAGGTCCTGTAGGCCACACGCGGATTGTGTTGCCTGGCGCGCAAAATCGAGTCTTGCGAGACGTCGCAGCCATCGAGGCTGTCGAAAGCGCCGTCGAGATAGCGGTGGAGCGAACCGACGCCGCAGCCGACATCCAGCGCCCTTACAGCCGAGCCATCCTGCCGAAGCTTTCGCTCGATCACCAGACGCCGCAGCAGGTCCGCCTTGGCGACAAGGAAGAAGTCGTGCCTGAGTCCGGAAAACCGGATGGACCCTTCGACCGCCTCGCCATAGTTGGAATTATAGCTGTCGAAGAGTTCGGCCATTGGCGGGGACTCCACTCCTGGGCTTGTGAAACGATAGGCGGCGCTCACCAGAGACGGTACGCATCGCCTCGTCGAAGCCGGTGAGCCGATTAATCACATAAAGCGGGCGGCGTTTCACCTCGGCGTGGATGCTGCCAACGTAGAGCCCGACCACACCGGTCATGAAAAGATTGATGCCGCACAGGAGCGACACGATCACTACCGTGGATGTCCACCCGGCAATGATGCCGGTTTCAAAAAACGAGGCAAAGATGGCATAGGCGCCAAAGACCACCGCAAGCGCGGAAATGGCCAATCCGCCCCAGAGCGCCAGGCGTAAGGGCTTCTCGGAGAAACTGACGATGCCGTGAACCGCAAGGTGCACCATCTTCCAGAATGGGTATTTGGTCTGGCCCAGGGTTCGCGCGTGGCGCTCAAATGGCACGGTCGTTTGCTTGAAGCCCATCCAGCCGAACATGCCCCTGACGAAGCGGTCATGTTCGGGCATACGCTTGAAGGTTTCCAGCGGCTTGCGGCCGACCAGGCGGAAGTCGCCGACGTCGCGCGGAATATCGACCGACGTCATTTTCTCCAGCAGGCGATAGAAAAGACTTGCCGTAAAGCGCTTGAACCAGGATTCGCCCTCGCGCTTGACCCGGCGGGCATAGACGATCTCGAAGCCTTCCTTCCACTTGGCCACCAGATCGAGAACGACTTCCGGCGGATCCTGCAGGTCGGCATCCATGACGATGACGGCATCGCCCGCAGCGGCGTCCATACCGGCGGTAATCGCCACTTGGTGGCCGAAATTGCGGGAAAATTCGATCAGCCGAAAGCGCGGCTCGGCGGCAACCACTTTTTGGAGGTATTCGACGCTTCCATCGAGGCTTCCATCATCGACGAAGATGGTCTCGGTTTCGCCGTCCAGCCGGTCGATAAGCGAACTGATCCGCTCGATCAGCCGAGGCAGCACCTGTTCTTCATTGTATATGGGCAGAACGAGCGAGTAGCGAGGCGGTGATCTGTTCACCGTCATTCCAGGGCCGTGGACCACAGAGTCTCGCATGCGGTTGAAAATGTAACGAAAGCTACAAAGTTCCAAAGGTGTGCAAGAAACTGCTAATTTAGCTAGTTCTTGATTAAATGCCGGTTCTCAGTGAGAGATGAGCGTCCGCGCCGAGGCGCGAACTCGATAGGTCGCCAGCGAGGTTCGTCTGGTGATACGCCAGCACAAAGCTGTTTGACCGCCCTGAAGATCGCTGCACGCCCTCCTTCGCGCGCTCCACGTAGGCGCCATCGGCAGTCATCACCACGACGCGGGTGCCGGCGCTGATGTATAGCGGTACCAGCGCGCGCACGCCGTTGGACAGCGTTGCCGGTTTCGCGACGAACCTCTGCCGCTGTTGCGGCCGCTGCTTGCCGTAAGAAGAAGACTTTGCCCGAGATCCACCAGCCTGTTGTTGCGCTCAGGCCCATGACGGCCGGCCGCGACGTTGTCGAGGATTATGGCCATGTCGGGCTGACCTTGCGCAGCCATCCGGCGTCGTTTCTGCGTGCCGATCTTCGCCGGCGCAGCATCGTGACCTGTCAGGAGGCCATGCAGGCGCGAGACAGAAGCTGGCTCGAGGCTGCCGGCCTGGTTTTGGTCCGGCAACGGCCAGGCTCGGCCAAAGGCGTCATGTTCCTCACCGTGGAGGATGAGACGGGCGCCGCCAACGTCGTCGTCTGGGTCAAGGTATTCGAGAAGTTCCGTCGCGTGCTTCTTTCGTCGGCCATGCTCGGCGTGCGCGGCCGCATCCAGCGGGAAGGGGAGGTGGTGCATCTCGTCTCCCATCAGTTGATCGAACTGCCGGCCGAGCTGGCCAGTCTGGGAAACCGCGAGACGCCGTTTCCCGTGCCGCATGGCCGCGGTGACGAAGCCCATTACGGCGCGCCGGGTGTCGATCCGCGGAGCCTGCCGAAGGGCCGAAACATCGTCGATCCATACGAGCACATCGACGGCATCTAGGTGAAGACGCGGGATTTCCGATAGAAGCTGCAGCGGATATATCGTCATCATGTGGTAGTCTGGCCCGCATGACGCACGAAAACGGCGAGCATCTCGACCGAGATGCCGACATCGCGCTCCATGAGCGGCATGCGGCGATCGAGCTGGTCGAGGCGCTTGGTCGTCGCGGCCTGTTGTCGCTCGGCGGCGTCCGGCGACAGGAAGGATGCGATGGCCGCCTCTGCAATCAGCGTGCGCGATTGGTCACGTCGTGCCGCGTGGGCCGCGAGCGCCTTCATCACCTCGGGTTCGAGACAGACCGACAGGCGCTGCTTCTTCGACGGATTGGCCACGGGCGCCTCGCAGCTCCATGGCGTCGTTCGGATCGAGCGAGACCTGGCGGGCCATGCCCTGCATAATCTGGTTGCCGCGGCTGATCCGCGCAGTGTCGTCATCGACCTCGTCATCGAAGCCGCCGTCGAAATCGTTCTCGATCGGCGCCCTCTTCTCCACCGGCGCGGCGCGGTTCAGCTCGGGCTGTTGACGCCGTTCCGATCCCGTTGGATCTTCGTCGCCGATGTCTGCGGCGCCGGCTGCGTCGGCCGACACGATGCTCGCCGGCCTGGCCCGAAGCGGCAGCCGGGCTCCAGTCGTCCGGGCCCGGCTGTGCCGGCCTGGTAAGCACCGGCGGCGCCATGATCCGGTCCTTGAAACGGCGATCCTCGTAGCGCGCCTTCTTCGCGCGGATCGGCGGCGTAGCCGCCACCATGACGATCTCGTCGGCGGGCGGGAGCTGCATGATCTCGCCCGGATCAGCAACGGTCTGGCGGTCTCGGAGCGCGACACCATCAGATGGCCAAGCCAGGGCGAGAGCCGATGGCCCGCATAGTTGCGCATGGCGCGCATCTCGGGAGCACCTCGGCGCGGTTCCGCTCGCGCGATAGAAGCAGCGGTTGGCGATTGAGCAGCATGGAATCGCCGAATTCATGCGCGCGGTATCGATACGCGATGAAGGCTGCGGAGGCCTTGGCGAGCAGAGCATCGTCGGCAAAGGCGCGCAGGAGCTCGAAATGGCTTTCGCCGGGCTGGTGGACGCCCGTGAGAACCGCATCCACCACGCGAAGCCGCGTGCCCCGCGCGATGCGCCCTGTCGCAATGCCATTTCCGGCACGCGCATTGCCGCCGGGATTGGCGGCTGCCTCAAGTGCGCGCACTACGCTCGTGCCGATCGCAATGATGCGGCTGCCGCGCAGCTTCGCCCACGCGACCTGCGCCGCGGTGTGCCCAGGGATGCGGTATGGCTCGTCGAAGGGAAGGCGCGAGTCGAGCGCGGGATCGCCGGTAGAAGAGACGCCCGCAGCATGCGTGAGTGTTGCAAAGCCAACGTCGTGCCGACGCCAGGCTTGGAGCGTGCGCCAGTCGAGCGCGAAGCCTGCCGATGGCGCCTCGAACGCGACCGGCCCGGCGGCAATCTTCGTCCAAACATCCCACAGTGCCAACGGCTCGGGAACATGCGCGTATTGGATCGGCCGGCCGTGCTGCGCCAGTCCTGCAAGCACCGCTGCGCGATTGCCTGGGAAGTGCAACTCGAGAAGGCGTGGATGGTCGAGAAGGCGCTCGACGACGGCGTCAAGCGAGCCGAGCCGGAGGCGATCGCCTGGTGACAGCGGAGGTGGAGGCAGCCGGTCTTCCGTGCGCGTGCGGTGATCGCCCGAGCCGAAGGCAATCGCCACGAATCGGGTTGGATCGGGAAATGATAGCCAGCCCGCCAGGCGGATCTCGATCGCCTCACCGCTTGGGACATGCGTGCCGTGCAAGCTGGCAGGCAAGGTCGCGGCGTCATTGGCGACGACCAGATCGCCGGGGTTGAACAGCGTCGCGAGTCCAGCTCGCGGCAGGTCGCGCATCGTGCCGTCCGCCTGGACGACGAACAGCCTGGCGGAGCGCCGATCGGGACGATCGGCGGCAATCATCCATGTGCTCCGGCCAGAAGCGTAGAGCGGACAGGCAACGCGTCGAGCATCTTTTCGATGATCTCGGCAGCTGCCTTCTCGGGGCGCTTCAAGGTCGCCGGATCAGCATCAGGGATCGCGAGCGCGTGCAGTGGGGTGTCCATATCGCCGGGGTCAAGCGCGAGGAGCCGGATGCCGTCTGCCTTCGCCTCCTCGTCCCAAATCGCCGTCAGATGGGCAAGAGCGGCCTTGCTCGCGCCGTATGCTCCCCAGCCGGGATAGGCGTTCACCGCGGCGTCGCTGGAAAGGTTGATCACCAGCGCGCCACGGCCGCCGCGCGCGGACGCCGCAAGCGCACCGAAAAGAGCCTTCGTCAGCCGGAACGCGCCGACCAGGTTGACCGCGAGCGCCGTTTCCAGCTCCTCGCACTCAGTATCGGCGAGGAGCGCCAGAGGGACAGGGCCGAGGCTCGAGGCATTGTTGATCAGGACGTCGAGCCCGCCGAGGCTCGCGGTTACCTGTAGCGCGATCGAGTAAGTGTCCTCTTTCTTGCCGACGTCGCCGACAATGCCGTGCGCGCCCGTCTCGTCAGCGATGCGTGCGACGTTCGCGGCGGTGCGGGCGACGAAGGCGACCCACGCACCCTGTGCGGCAAGCTGCCGCACAAGCGCCAGTCCGAGGCCGGACGTGCCGCCCGTGACCGCCACGCGAAGTCCCTGAAGTTCGATATTCGTCTGCATTGCCAGTGCTCCCTTAATCCGTATGCCTCTTGCTACAAGTTCAAGTTAACTTGAAGTCAAGCGGGAATTGTGCTTTCGTTCATGCATGGATTCCATGTTGACCATCACCGACGTGTCACGGCGCAGCGGCGTCGCCTCATCGGCCCTGCGCTTCTACGAGGAGCGCGGGCTGATCGCGTCCGAGCGGGCCGGCTCGGGACACAGACGCTACCCGCGATCCGTGCTGCGCCGAATCGCCTTCATCGTCTTCGCGCAGCGAATTGGGCTGACGCTTGAGGAGATCGGCGCCGAGCTTGCCAAGTTGCCAGCCGATCGCATGCCGTCGCGTCGGGATTGGTCGCGGTTGTCGGGCCAGTGGACCAAGCGCATAGACCAGCGCATCGCCGAGTTGCAGCGCCTGAGGTCGGGGCTTACCGAGTGCATCGGTTGCGGCTGCCTGTCGATGGACCGGTGTAGCCTTGCGAACCCTGCCGATATGGCAGGACGCAAGGGGCCGGGGCCGAGGTATTGGCTGGGGTGATTTGGCAGCGTGCCTGTCCCTATTGCAGAACTCGGCAGCGCAAGACTTCGCCAAGTGCGAGACGCTGCCAGGTAAGGGCGCGGCGGCCCTGATGTTAATTCAGGAATCGCGCTGAACCGGACAGCTCCTGCTGTCTCAAAATCGCGGTCAACAAGGGGTCAGAACAAGAGCTGCTCCAAATCGACGCGATGGAACGCTCCCGCTCCGCGGGGTTGCATCGTTAGGATGGACAACCGGGAGCGCAAGACTCCTGCGGCGGATTTGATTCGTGATCGTCGCGCAGCCGTACCAGCAGTGCCGCCCGCAGGCCCGCTGCATCTCTTCCGGCGATGCGATCGCCTGTCGCGAGCGACTCAGGTGCTCTTCAGGGTTCCGTTCATCCCTTCCGGATAGAAGCCGCCCTTGCTCACGCCATCCTTATCGGTGAGATAGACGATCCGCAGCACTTCCTGCGGCGTCCTGGTGAACGCGATCGCGTCGGGCGTCGAGGGAACGAAATTGGCCTTGCCATTCACCTGGATGCCCTGGTCCTTGTCTTCCGGCCCGTCGATCTTGTCTCGTGCGTCCGAGACGGCGTTGGCGGCCTTCCAGGCTTTCTCTCCCTTCCGGTACAGTGTGGAGCGCGCCATTCCCATGTGGTAGGCCTCGACCGCCAATATGCCGGCGGCGGCGGCGAGAAACTCCTTGTTCTTCAGAACCGTCGCGGCACCGGCATAGGCGGTGACGCCGACATCCTCGAACAGCATGCCGCCGAGAACGAAGTTCGTTTCGTTGCCGAAGGGGTCGAAGTCCCGCCCGAGGCCCGCTGCCTCCGCAACCGCCTTGAACCCCGCATCGAAATCGATGGCCGGCCTGTCGACTGCGTTCTTTGCAAGCGTCTTGCGGTAGAACCGGACATGCGCGAGTTCGTTTTCAGCAACCTCTTGCATGAATTCGCCGATGGCGGGTGTCTCGAAGGACACTTTCTTTCCGCCGACGACATCGCCGGGTTTGGAACCGGCATCGGCAGCGTCGATGCCTTTTCCGGTGGTGCCGCGAAGATAATATTCGGCCTCCATGTATTCCAGGTTGAGCGCAAAGCGGAAGATGTCTTCGTCCTGCACTTCCTCCTTGGCATAGGCGCGAGAAACCGGCGCCAGGCCCGTTGTGGCGGCGAGGCTGGCTCCCAGCCCAAATTGCAATGCGCGGCGACGGGAAAGGTGGAGTGAAGGGATGGCACGTATCATGGCTTCCTCCCAAAAGCCCGCCGGCATCATCTGTTGGCGTCCGATCTCCGATCGCGGGCCACGCGCCCAACTCCGCCATAGGCGAAATGTTCCTTTAAAGGTCGGACTTTGCAGGGGTCGTGCTCCGGATCAATGGCTTTTTGGGCGCGTAACGTCGGAGTTGGCATCGACTATTTGTGACCAAGCCTCGACTCTAGACATTGAGGTGACACATTATGAGCCGGATAGTGCCCGCGTCAGCACGGTCGACCAAGAACTCGAAACGCAAGTCGGCAAGCTAAGGGCCGGAGGGAAACGAGCGGGCCGTGATAACCCAGGACAGCAAGGATGACTGGAGGAGCTTCAGGCCGGAAAGGAAAATTCCTGTCGACTTGTGAGACGAGTGGGCCGTCCGAGAGAAGTTGGTATTCTGGTCGATCCATCCGGGCCTTGCGATTTCTCGCTTTTGCTGCGTCTATTTATCAACCGGTCTGGCCTCTTCGTCGATCAAACACGCTGGGAAGTCACAAGGAGTATATGCACATGGCAACTGGAACCGTGAAGTGGTTCAACAGCACTAAAGGGTTTGGGTTTATCCAACCCGACGATGGCGGTCAGGACGTTTTTGTTCACATCTCCGCCGTCGAGCGCGCTGGTTTGTCGAACCTCGTTGAGGGCCAAAAGATCAACTACGACATCGAGCAGGACCGACGTACCGGCAAGTCTTCTGCTGGCAATCTCCGCAAAGCAGGTTGATTTCTCTCGCGCGCCGTGGCGAAAGCCGCAGGAGCGCGGCAAGTCACGAATGTACTGACCCCGCCGTGTAAAAAGCGCGCGAGCTTGGTGTGATGGAGAGACCTGGGCAGCAGATTGCTGCAACGCATCAGAAACGATCGTGTGAACCAGCTTGTCGGGCAACGGAAGGCGGGAAGCCTCCTGCGTTTTTCGCGTTTGCGTCCTCCAGCGTAAGAGTGGGCCACGTGGCGTTGCCCCGCAGAGCACTTTAGCTTGTTGCATCCCACAGCAATGTGATTGGGGATAGCCTGAGTTGGCCCAATGGACATCGCATCGGATTCTCCTGCCATTCGTCCGGCGCGTTCCGCTTTGGAGGTTTAAGCTGCCTTCATACTTGGGCCGGGCTCAACAGTCCGGCCTTTCGCTTTTTGTCGGTGGGCTGCGGTACATGGTTATGATGCGCATTCGCACTGAACCGCTCGACAAGCATTATGACCAGTCAGGATCATCAAATGGCAAATCCTCCACGCCGACCCACAAATCCGATGTCGGCCGCTGAAGCCGCCTTCAAGCCGATCAAAAAGCCGGCGGCGCCGGTTCGCGAACCGTCGGCTCCAAACATCAGAGAGTTTGTTTCGATCAGGATCGATAGGGCCGTGCTGGACCACTTCCAGGAAGATGGACCGGGCTGGCAGGATCGGATCAACGACACCTTGCGGCGCGCTATCTCCAAAGAACCGACCAATGCCGATGACAAACGATCGGACGACTACTGATCGGCAGGGTGCATAGCTGCGACGCAGATGGAGTTGAACGGAAGCATAAGGTTAAGCGGTTGCGAATCTTTTGGACAACCGACAACGCATATCCTGGAATTTTTTCATCGAGCCGCGACCGAACCCCTCAATGCTATTTGCATTGCGAGCATTTAGCCAGCTTGGGAAGGACCGGGCGATCTTCTCCTCACTGCAGAGTTGGTCCAAAACGCGTTGGCAAAGGTCCTGATTGGATGGGTATAGACCGGCCCGTTTGAAAGGCATTTAACCCCCCAAGCTTCAGAAGACCGTCGCTGTAGGAGCCGATGGATCAAGTGTAGTGCCCGTCAGGATGCACGAGTCAACGGTGTGTAAAAAGCGAACATGAGGCCGGATATGCAATCCCCAACTCTTGGTTGGAGTGCGGCGGGTTTTTCAATGGTGATCCCGCAGCTTTTCACTGCCTTGGTGAGGGTCTGGCGGTCGTTGCCGATCTTTTTAATCACTTGCTGGTTTGACTTGGTGAAATGCAATTTTCCCGCGCGAAACGTTCCACCTCAAAAAGGCATCGATCGAAAGGGGGGCCCGGTCGACGTCGGCTTGGTTGTCTCTATTTAATTTCCGTCTTCCTGCTCACTCAGCAGCTGCAAATGAGAATCCGCCCGCCACTCCTCGATTTGGCGGGCGGATCCCACCAGCACAGGAAGGGGCCCTAGCTGCGCAGATACAATTTCTGGGACTGTTTGAGCGTCATTTCTGGCTAGGCCATCAGCTCGCGACTATTCCAATCACCAAGAACGTGATGGAGGTGGCGAAAACCGGTGCAAGCAGCCAGCGAGCTTTGTGAACACTGTTCTCCATCGGCTCCTCCCTTGAGGGACCGCAACGAGTACAAACAGACGCAGTTCCGGGGCCATTGCGCGCAGCGAATCAGACTTAGGTCCCTACGCAAGGCCAGCCTTAAGGCTCCGTTTGGAACGTCTAGAGAAGCTGCAGGTTTGGGGCGCTTTGGCGCTATGTTTTGCGCCCACGAGCCCACAAGGAGATAGCTATGAGAATGCATCTTTCCACCGCAGCGGCGGGATTTCTGCTGCTGGCCGGTGTCGGTGCCGCCGCCGCCCAGGACGTGGTCATTGACCCGCAGCAGGAAACCGTCATCAAGGAATATGTGAAAAAGCAGCCGCTCGCTTCGGTGAAAGTCCCTGGGGTAGAGCTGAATGTCGGCTCGACGCTCCCGGACAGCGTCGAGCTTCATGAAGTCCCCAACGTCAAATATCGCTACGTCGTCGTCGACAACCGGACTGTTGTCGTTGACCCGGGCACACGTAAAATCGTGAAAGTCATCCAGTAACCTGAACGTCTGAGAAGACCGCCCGCCGTGCCGAAGGGTGCGGCGGGAAGCCAAGCATGAGCTCTCCAGAATGCGAGGCGCTGCAATGTCCCTCTCTCCCAGTCTATCCTCCGTCGGTCTGACTTTCCAATGCCCGCATTGCAACTTCGCCGTCGTCAGGAACGGCAGCTGGTTTCAGGTCGTTTCCCATTACAAGTGCGAGGAATGCGGACGCGAGGTCCGGATTACGTATCCCGATAAGATTGGCATCTTCCAGAAGCACGCGCACTTGGCCATTCCCCTGCCGGGAGCGAGGTAGATTTGCAGGCCCGAAAGTGAGTTCGAACTGCTGGGCGTCGAGTCCGAGCGGGCAAGGCGGCATTCGCCTAAGATCGGCACGCGGAGGACTAAGGGTCGGGTGGGGATCGCTGCTTGGAGTCGTGAACTGTGGGCTCCAAGGAGTGGCGAACGTGAGTTGAGTGCTGCGCAACCAGTCAAAACGATGAGGGCCAACGTGAGCAGCGCGCCAGAGACGTACAAGATTGTCCTGACTCTACCCCCCCTTTGGCGGCGTTTCCACCACGCAGGTAGATTCCCAGGAGTTGTGTGCGTCAAGTTCTGCAAAATGGCGTGGCATCGCGGTGACGTCGGCGTGTCCGCCGCGCAGCCCCCGTGTTTAGCGGA
>NZ_JAMYME010000065.1:0-18143 GCF_040318345.1 Mesorhizobium sp. M1169
CGGTGTCAAGTCGTTGAGCAACATGTCACGCGACATCCTGGTAAATTATTGACTTTCTCGGACTGCGATGCCAGCGCACCGCCAATAACCCGCGCCGGCATCGGCATTATCAAACTGTGAAATGCGCCGGTGCGGAGGAGTAGGCGACCGCAGATTATTCCTGTTTGCCCGGGGTCGGTGCGATCGACCAACTAATTAGGTCGACGGCACGCTGAAGTATGGCCGCAGTCTGAGCACGGCTGGGTGAAGTGGCAATGACATGTCCGATGCGGTCTCGGTAGTCGCCTTTCCTGACGATCGGCGTCTTGGGTTTAATGTACAATTTCACCTCGGCGACACCTGGTACAGCAGCGGCCCGGCTGACGCCACCGATCCAATCGAGGATGCCATCGCTATCAGCATCGAGGCACTGCGAGGCAGCAACCCGCGAATGCCTCCTGCGCAAGTCCCATTCCTCGCCGATGACAAGTTTGATGTGCTCAGTGATGAGATCAATCCCGTAAGCCGCTTGAACCAGCCGTGGACTGGTCCCACCCGCAAGCCGCGGATTGACTTCAATGACAACTGGGCCACGCTTCGTCCACCGAAGTTCAACAGTCGTTGGCCCCCAGCCAAGACCAAGAGCTGGCAAACAGCTCAGCGAAACATCAGCGATACGCCTATGCTCGTCACCAGTCAGGGGGGCCGGGCAGGTCAAATGACGAAAGACGAAATGCGGCGGGGGGCCGAAGTCGCCGGCCTCAATTCCAATGACCTCATTTCCCATTATGTCAGCGCCATAGAATGGCCCTTGTGCGAATTCTTCGACCAGTATTCTCGGCGAAGACCGCCATATGTGTTTCCCGCCCAACAGGTAAGACGTGTGTTCGGCCAACTCGTCAACATTGCGGCACAGTCGGACACCGATGCTGCCGCTGCCTACGGCTGGCTTGAGAACCACTGGCAGACCGATCTGTGCGGCAGAACTTTCTACTTCCGTCGCATTCGCTGCCAAGCGATAAGCAGGTATTGGAACGCCGGCCTCCGCGAGGAGCTGACGTTGAACGAATTTGTCAAAGCATCGTTCGATCGATGCGGGGTCCGGTCCCGGTAGATTGAAATGCCGGCAGAGCTTGCCAACTGTCGCATAGATCGACTCATCGTCGCCCGAAAAGCCAGTAATGCCAGCAATGCCACAGGTCTCACGCAGCCGGTTACATTCGCGGATCAGCGCATCGAGATCGTCTGTATCGACACGGATTGCCTCAAGCCTTTCCTCTGCAAGATAGTCGTACTGGGTTGGCTTGGTCGACAGGGTAATTGGATGGAGCCCAAGATGCCGGGCCGCTTTCACGTATAGCAAACCAATACTCCTATGGCCTTCAACCATGATGAGCGCTCTTTTTGCCATTGCTACTAACCCTCCGTTGCAATGCTGTGTGGCGTCTGATCGGGAACAGGCATCAGCTATTTACCCGTGCCTCACATCCGGCATTGAATGTACCATTGTCAGTGAACTGCGGGTGCAAAGATTCTGCAAAGTATTTTGCAGGATTCGTTGCGACGTTTTGGTCACCAGTGGTGTGGCACGGAGCGCCTTTTGAATCTCGGAGGGTGCGAACGCAATCACGTAGGTAGTGGGTTGTGAGCAGTTGTCCATGACCGGTTCAGAGCGCTTCGCGTGACGGTGCGGAGATGTAGCAGGACGCGTAGATATAGCCGGTCGTACGCTCTAGGTGATCCTCCATACCGAGTTTGGCCATAGCTTTCAGTATTGCCTGCCGTTCCGTTGGTGTGGAGAAGCGGCGCTGGCGTTGTCTAAACCGGTCTGCGACCTTGGTTTCCAAGGCGAAACCCCGAAGAGCTGCGGCGATGTCGTCATAGCTGAAGGGATGCATCACAAAGGCGATGACCCACGGGCGTGACGTCGCCGAGGCCTCATACACGCGTGCAAAGGTCCGCTCCGTGGCATAACCCACACAGCCCGTGCTGATGATGATGTCCGCACCCGCGAGGACGCAACGTTCATTGACGGTCAAGTCACGGGTTTCCAAATCCGCCGTGATGCCCGCCTCCAGTAACCCCATATTCTTTGCATATCTAACAGCCCGGAACGATGGATCCACGCCGACGAACTGAATGTCATCACGGAGGCCGCGATCGCGAAAGAAAGCGCGATGCTCGATCTCCTGTCGGCGCGAGAGCGATCCGCTGGCTTTCAGATAGGCAGCATACAGATCGTCGAGATCGAGATCGGTGCGCAGTAAAGCAGCGTTGACACCATAGGAACAACCGATATCGATGATCTTCAACCTAGACTTGTTTCGGACGCGTCGATAGTCCGCGAAAATCCTTTCGAAGACTGGCTCGGCCCGATCTGGAATCATATAGTCCAGGGCCAAATGCGCGCGAAAATAGGCATGCGGCCACTTGCGATTATAGGCTGCCGTGAAATCGGGCTTCGTTCCCTGAATGCTGCCGCGCACTGCACTTACTGGCGCCATTTGTCCACCTCGTTGCCCGTGCCTTGGCTCGAAGCCGACGATCAAGACAGTTCTGCCTGAAGCTGACAGAGCGGCAAGCGTATTTTGGGAGGTCTGGATTTACCGATAGCCCCACCGAATGCGATCTGGCGCGGACCTGACATGCTGCTTCTTTCCTTCGTTCCATCGATTGCGATATGACCCACGACATGAATTATCGGCTGGCAGCCTCTCCCGCCTCGTGACGATGGGTCTCAAAAGTCGTGCCAACTGCGCAGAAAGAGCCGCAGAAATAATATTCTGCTTACTCATCAAAGATTTAGATGAGAGCTCCGCAGGAAGCCAATCCGAACACTACCGTGTTTGGTACCCGACAACCCGACAGGTATCGATGGCCCGGGGGTGCTGTCTGGGAAGTGGTTGGAATTGAAAGTTGGCGAAGTCTCCGGGGTGTCAAACCTCGAAGCATCCGGCCTTCCGGTGCCGGACAGGAGACTACGCCATGACAAGGACAACCATGAAAGCCGGAGCCGTTCATCCTGGGGATGAGCCGACGAGCTATCTTTTCGGGCAACTGGTTTGATCCGACCGAAGCTGCCCTGCGCGAGCGGGTGCGCGGCTTCATCGAAACGATGCCCTAGACCGAGTTGGAAGCGCTGCTTGCCCGTCCCCGTTATGGCCGGCAGCCGGCGGCGCGCAGTGATGAGACCCCCGGTGTCGCCGGCCACCGCCACGGCAGCCGGACGCATACGCTGACGGGCACTTTCGGCACCAAGATCACTGTTCCGCGGGCGCGGCTCGAGGCCGCCGAGGACAAGACGGTGGAATGGAAGAGCAAGGCCCTGCACGCCTATCAGCGGCGCACGGTGGCCCCAACGCACTGATCGCGTCGAGCTAACTGGCGGGCACGACCGCGCGACGCGTCCGTTTCGGCCGGTGCATGCAAGTCGTTGGCCGCCTAGGAGGTGCGGGCGGTGTCGACGGCGCGCAAGCTCGTTGAATCCGCTGCGGGATGGAACGGTCTGCGCGGCATCTTGCGCGCTTCGGGCTGAAGGTCGGCAAGACGACACCACCCAGCTTTAGAGTCGTCCTTAAATTGGAAACGAAGGCATTGAAATAACCCGCTGACGCGGGACAGGGAGTTGTTTGGAGGAGTAGCCCCTGAGAGGCGCCTGATGGGCGAAGATTCCCGAGCGAATTTCCTTCCCGCACGCCGCGCAAGCTGCCAGCGATATTGAGCGCAGACGAGGTGGTGCGCTTTCTCGAGGGCGGCGCCATCATTGAAGGGACGCACCGCGTTGATCACCGCCTATGCCGCAGGCCTGCGCGCATCGGAGGTGGTAAGCTTGAAGGTTGGCTGTTTTCGCAAACGCGGTGACAAGCTGGCACCACCTGCGCTGGTGCAGGAGTAGGGACCGCAGATTATTCCTGTTCGCCCGGGGTCGGAAAAGGTGCGATCGACCAATTAATTAAGTCGACGGCACGCTGCAGTATTGCCGCAGTCTGAGCACGGCTGGGTGAAGTGGCAATGACATGTCCGATGCGGTCTCGGTAGTCGCCCTTCCTGACGATCGGCATCTTGGGTTTAACGTACAATTTGACCTCGGCGACACCTGGTACGGCAGCCGCCCGATCGCCGCCATCGATCCAATCGAGGGTGCCATCGCAATCAGGAATCAGGTTCCGCGCGGCCACAGTCTGCGAATGCCTTTTGCGCAAATCCCATTCCTCGCCGATGACAAGCTTGAGGTGCTCGGTGGTGAGATCGACACCATAAGCCAGCTGAATCAGTTTAGGATCACCACCACCCGGCATACGCGGATTGACTTCAATGACGACTGGACCGCGGTTCATCCACCGGAATTCAATGCAGGTTGGCCCCCAGCCAAGGCCGAGAGCTGGCAAACAGCTCAACGAAACATCAGTGATGCGTTTATCCGCGTCATCAGTCAGCGGGGCCGGAAAGGTGTATTCACGAAAGACGAAATGCGGTGGAGGGCCAAACTCAGCGGCGGCAATAGCAATGACCTCATTTCCCATTATGTTAGCGCAGTAGTGTGGACCTTGTGCGAATTCTTCGACCAGTATCCTTGGCGAAGACCGCCACGGGTGCTTCCCCCCCAACAGATAGGTTGTATGTTCGGCTAGCTCGTCGACGTTGCGGCACAGTCGAACACCGAAGCTGCCAATGCCTACGGCTGGCTTAACTATCACCGGCAGGCCGATCTCTGCGGCTGAGCGTTCTACATCCGTCGCTGTCTCGGCCAAGCGATAAGCCGGGATTGGAACGCCGGCCTCTGCAAGGAGCTGACGTTGAAGGAATTTGTCGCAGCAACGTTCAATCGATGAGGGGTTCGGTCCCGGTAGATCGAAATGCCGGCAGAGCTTTCCAACTGTCGCAGAGACCGACTCGTCGTCGCCGGCAAAGCCAGTAATGCCGGCAATGTCATAGCTCTCACGCAGCCGGAAACATTCGCGGATCAGCGCATCGAGATCGCCTGTATCGATACGGATTGCCTCGATCCCGTTCCCCGCAAGATAGTCGTATTGAGTTGGATCCGCCGCCAGGATAATTGGATAAAGACCAAGACGCTGGGCCGCTTGGATGTATAGCGGACCATTACCCCTTGATCCTTCCACCATAATGAGCGCTCTTTTTGCCATTGCCATTGACCTCCGTTGCGTGCTGTGTGACGGTTCGAGGCTAAATCAGCATCTACTTTTTTCAGCCGTGCCTGACTCAGACCTTGCCGTGAGCGTATCTTCGTCAGCGATTTGCGGTCGCAAAGATCCTGTAAATTTATTTGAAGGATCTGTTGCAACGGTTGGATTTGGACGTGAAGAAAGTTGGCGAGCTGCTTGTCAGGCCGTAAATCGGCAAAACGCGGCGCCAGGGAGGAACTCGGATTGGAGGCTCACCTCGCCTGTCGGTTTGCGCCATTTCTGCGAGCCAGTGCATCTCACTAATCAGTGCGATAACGGCCCAGCTGCACTCCCCACTGGTCGCGCGGGTTGGCCGGGAGATGGTCCATCAGCGATCCTTTCCCAGGAAACAAGCAGAACATGTGCAAATGGCCGCCGAGATCGACGAGGCGCTGCACCACCGGCAGGTCGACCTCGGTTGCACCCATGTCGACGATGATATGGGCGCCGAACTTCTGCGGCCCGAATACTGGGGGGCGCCCATCAGTACTTTCCAGTACTTCTTCCAGCTGTGCGGCGACTGTACGCCGCTTCGCGGGGGTGCGATCGAACAGCTCAGGTGTCGCGGCATCGAGCGCTACCGTGAAGGTGTCCGATCCCATCTCTCGTAACCGATCACGTCCGCCCGCATCATGGTGGTTAGATGCTATGGGGCGAGCGGCGAGGGTATGGCATTCTTCGGCGCTATCCAAAACACCATCAGAAGGAGCGCCCCCATGTCGCAAACATTTGACGCGAGCCGGTCCCTCACCGCTCTCGAGCAGGATAACACGATTGTCGCCGTCATCGAAATGAGCAAGGCGAAGTGGCTGATTGCCGCGCTTGTTCCGGGTCTCAAGCGCCAGCCTGTCAAGAAGATCGATGCCGACGCGCCAGCACTGTTGAAGCTTTTGAAGCGCTGGCGCGACGAAGCCGGGCGGGCGGGGCACCCGATCAAGCGCATCGCCGTTGCCTATGAGGCGGCCGGCGACGGCTTCTGGCTGGCGCGCTGGCTCAAGGCGCGCGATATCGAGGCCTACGCCATCCACCCCGCCAGCGTTGCAGTGTCGCGCGAGCACCGCCGCGCCAAGACCGATCGGCTCGACACCGAGCTGTTGATGCGTGTCTTTCTCGGCTGGCTGCGCGGCGAGAAGCGCCACTGCAGCATGGCGGCGATTCCGACCATCGAAGAAGAGGACGCGCGGCGGCCGAACCGCGAGCGCGAGACCCTGGTCGGCGAGCAGACGCGGATCATCAACCGCATCAAGGCGATCCTCACCCGCTTCGGCATCCGCAGCTTGCGGCTGAGCTTGCGCCAGGCCGCCGACAGGCTCGAGGCCATCCGCACGACAGAGGGGACGCCATTGCCGGACAACAGCCGCGCCGAGCTCCACCGCTTCCTTGAGCGGCTTTGCCTCGTGCGCGCGCAGATCCGCGCCATCGAACAGGAGCGGGAGCGCCGGCTCGCCGCGGCTCCGGCTACCGACAAGGGCCCGCATGCGATGGTTCGCCTCATCGCGCGGATCATCGGCATCGGCGTCGAGACGGCCGACATGCTGGTCCACGAGATCCTGTCGCGTGGCTTGCGCGACCGCCGCGCGGTGGCGCGCTATGCCGGCCTCACCGGGTCGCCGGACGAGAGCGGCAAACGCCGCCGCGAGAAGGGCCTGGCACGCGCCGGCAATGCCCGCGTGCGGCGCGGCATGATCCAATTGGCGTGGCGCTTTCTCCTGTTCCAAAAGGACAGTGCGCTGGCCCAATGGTACAACACGCGCACGCGCGACGGCCGCAAGACCACGCGCAAGACGATGATCGTGGCGCTGGCGCGCAAGCTGCTGATCGCGCTGTGGCGTTTCGTCAGCTCGGGCGAGGTGCCGCAGGGCGTCATCTTGCGTCCGGCGTGATGGGCATATGGGAAAGACAGGCAAGAACGCACAACCCAAATTGGCGGGCCCGCAGCAGGGTCTGCCGATGACGATCCGAGGTGGCGGTAACCCGCGTCTAACCATGGGCTTCCAAGCCCCGTAAGTTAGGATGGGCCCGCCGCCCCGGAGCTTCGCCGCTGATGCGCATGGCTGCATCATGGTTCCCGATCCAGAACGGATCGACCGCATACAAGGTCGTGGCGCGATCCGCGTCACAGACGGCGAGCTCGCCTCGGAATCGGTCGTCGGCTTTTTACCCTTGCAGGAAAGGGGCTCACCCGACCCCGGCAAAGCCTGCCGCCGTGCTCGTGACCGTCAAGGACAAGTCGCTGCGCGATGGGCCTGCAGCCACCCTTGACCGTCACTGCGTCCGGCGGCCCGCTCGAAGCCCAGGTCGGGAGGAGATGGTCGCCCAATTGACCCGAACCAGCAGATGAGGAAATGAACCAAGATCAGGCTTGACAATCATCGCCCCATACAGGGTTAGACAGGATCGAGATCGGGATCGACGAAGGGTAGATGCGGTCGGTCCACTTCTTCAGCATGCGTATTTGGGGTCATGTGTTCTCTGCATTGCAAGGGGAGTTGAAGACGATCTGAACAGAACGGTGTACCCCTCCGGCCGGTGAGGCCCGGTGGAGGGCCGCCTTGCTGACGTTGGCCCAGAACTTCACCGATCTCACCCACGAGGCGCCGCCACGCACCATCTCTGAGGCAAGCCCATGTCGGAACAGTGAGCGTCGGATAACGGCACGCAATCGCGCAAGCGACACCCCACCATCACTGAAGCGGAAATTGAGAAAATCTCGGGCGACCGCGCTATTTGCTGGCGCGAGCCCCAGTACGACCTGCCGCCCGCCAATGGCTAGGAAAGCCTGGCAGCCTCAGCGCAACAAATCGAACGCACCAACACATCCTGCCCACCGCGGGGCGGCATCATCTCGAGATCATTTCAGAACACGGGCGACAGGCCTCGGAATCGGCAATCTTGCATTCAACGGGGCGTCCACAAATGTCCCAATAATGCACGGTGGCCGTAACCTCCCCAGGGCTCGCTCGCGATCGCTTGGGGAATCTGAGAACGCGTCGATGACAACTCAGCTTCACTTGACAGGCGTTCATGCTACTGTCACATTGCGCAACATAGTTGCATTAATTGCAACACATGCCGGAGAAGTGGATTGATGTCCAGAGTTGAACGCCACAATTCGGAGTCGCGCGTGGGCGTGCTGTCGCTCGAGCAGCAAACGGAGAAAGATTGCTGAAATGAAGCTAAGTGAGTACGTAGAGTACGATGCGACCGGTTTGGCCTCCCTCGTGAGCGCTGGCGAAGTGACTGCTCTGGAACTTGCGCGTTTGGCCCGCGAGGCACACGACAAGGTCAATCCCCGCATCAACGCCGTGATCGAATTTTACGAAGATGCTGAGACCGTTGCCGGCGCGAATGGAGGGCTCTTCCATGGCGTGCCTTTCCTTCGCAAGGATATTGGGGCCAGCGAAGCTGGCCGCCTCCAGGAAAATGGAAGCCGTCTTTTCAAAGGCTGCCGCTCCGAGACGGACAGCTATTTTTTTCGTCGCGCGCGCGAGGCCGGGCTTCGCACTCTAGGCAGAACAACGACGCCCGAGCTTGGATCTACAGTGATGACGGAATCAATTCTCAATGGCATCACCGGCAATCCATGGAATTTGGACCGCTCGGCGGGAGGCTCCTCAGGGGGAGCAGCAGCAGCGGTGGCCGCCGGCATCGCTCCGATTGCGCATGGCAGTGACGGTGGCGGGTCAACTCGCATACCGGCGTCCTGGTGCGGCCTTGTCGGACTGAACCCGTCCCGAGGGCGTGTTTCCGGTGGCCCGAACAGGCAGGACGCGGGTTCTGGTCTCAGCCGCGACTTTGTTCTATGTCGGACTGTGCGCGACATGGCAGCCGCCTTGGATGTCTTTTCTGGTCCCCATCCCGGCGATCCATTCATCATCGTCCAGCCGAACCGTTCCTATGTGGAGGAGCTCTCACAGCCCACGGGCGGTCTGCGGGTTGGGGTCTCGAGAACGAGTTGGGGCGTGATCGACCTCGAGCCTGAAGTGCTGCATGCCGTCGAATCGACGGCGACGCTCCTCGAGGAGATGGGGCACAGAGTAATGGACATCGAGCCGATATATGAACCGGCCGAGTACAGCAAGTTTGACTCCGCGGCGACGACCGCTATTTGGCTCGAAGAAGCGGCGCGAGCCATGGGTCGCACGATTAGCTCCGACACCTTGGAGCCGGTCATGCTTAAACGGTATCGATATGGCCGCGATTTGCCCCTTTCCCATACGCGGGACGTCCAGGAGGGCCTCCGTAGAATGCGTTTCCGCGTGGGCGAGGCGATCAATGCCTTCGATATTCTGCTCACCCCCACGATGCCAATCGTGGCCGTGCCGCATGGTGGGATCTACTCTGCGACCAACCCGGAGGTCTCCGTAGAGGAATACGTGGAGGCGGATACTGCGATTTGTCAGTATACGGGTATCTTCAATGTCACCGGACAACCTTCGGTGTCTTTGCCTTTGGCACAAAGCGCAACGGGGCTGCCGATCGGTATACAGATTGTTGGCCGCTTTGGCGACGAGGCCACACTGGTCCGTGTCGCACGCGATCTGGAGGAGGCCAGACCGTGGCGCCACAGGCGACCAAGAGTTCAAGCGGGAGAGCATGAGCGGCATCAGTGAAACTGCTATCCGCGACCTAATGGAATCTGGAGGGTTATGTGAGTCGCGCGGTCGTCGCGGCGAGCTCGAGCGACCTCACATAAGCCGGATTGAAGTAAGGCGCGGGTGGTTAGCCGCTGTTATAGAGATAGTAGGGCACGCTGTTTGACGGCGATAGCGAATTCGTCGCGTGCAGCGGTGGCACGACCCAATCTTTGGCTTGATCCGGCGACCTTCGCGAGCAGCTTTGCGGGACGATCGGCGGCGATATTTGCGCTCTCAATGCCCGCTGTCGGTCTTTCGGTGTGGCCAGGGCCGAGCTGTGTAGCGCGCCGGCGCGACGCTTGGTTCTGCACGCGTATAAGGGGTGCGGATTGTCGAAGTTCATGATGTGTATCGCACCAGAAAGATGATGGCCGGCGCGGCGAAACAGGCGCAACGGTGATTCCTGTCCCGCGCATGGGACGCTGGCAGTCGGGGCATTCGTGGGATTGCCCGTGCTGGGATTTGTCAGGCTGGGGTTTCCCGCCTGCTGGTGGTGGCTAGTGGAGGAGCTGCCTACAGAGACCGATATGATCCCGTCGTTGGTCCGAGCGCGAACCGTTGCGATCATGCCACGGCGATGGCGGCCCTCACCCCTGTCCGTCAGTGTAGAGTGTAGAGTCCTTGGAGTCGTTAGGGCTGCAACGCTCGCCAGAGCAAATTGCAGATTCTGAGCAGGGTCCGTCGGGAGCAGACGCAATTCCGCCTGGCATCTTGCTTTGCTGATCATTTCGGCTGAGCACCGTCATATCCCAGACGCCGGGAGATAGTCCCCGCCGCTTTCATGACAACAGGCGCCAGCTGCCCTTCATTATGCTGAGTAAAATGAAAAACCGGCATTGTAACCGCAATTGCGGCCGCAACTCTCCCCCTGCCATCGTGGATGACAGCCGCAATGGAAACGATCTCAGGAATGAACTCGCCCACATTCAGCGCGTATCCTCGCTCGCGAGTGCAGCGCAGCTCACGTTCGAGCGCGCTCGCCTCAGTGATCGTCCGATCCGTATACTTTTCAAGGCCGAGTGCCAAAACCTCTTTCAGAATTGAGCCCGGCATCTGCGATAGCATGGCTTTTCCACTCGCCGTGCAGTGCGCTGGGTTGCGGCGCCCTGGCGCCGCGATGTGCTTGATCGACCCGGGGCCAAGCACATGCTCGACGTTGATAGCCTCAGTCTTGTTCCAAAGACTGAGCGAGGCCGTTTCTCTCGTGCTCTCGGCAAGTTCCTCGAGATAGGGTCGCGCCACACGGACCACATCACGTTCGGCAAGAAGTCTGCTCGCCAGCGCGATAAGCTCAACTCCTAGCACAAAGCGTCCTGTCTCTTCGTCGCGCTCGACGAATCTGTTGTGTTCCAGGGTCGCCAGCGTCCTCGAAACCGAGCTTACATGCTTTCCTACCCGGCGCGCGATCTCATTTACGCCGATCGGCCTTTCACTCGCGCCGATAACCTTCAGCAGGTTCAATGCGCGTTGTACGGTCGTAACGTCACCAGGGGCTCGGTCGCGACCGCTTGGGGAATCTTTGCCAGAACTCATCGATGATACCTCAGCTTCACTTGACAGGCGTTCATGCACCCGTCACACTGTGCAACACAGTTGCGATAATTGCAACATCTCGAAGAAATCAATTGGTGTCCAGACGTGAACCGCCTTCGGTTACAACAAATTTGCGAATGGGGGGCCCGCGAACCCGCTTTGTCCCGAGCTTGATATGCGAATCCAGTTTCGGGGACGCTCGTCTGGCTGAAAGCACAGATCATGGCCCAAAGCAGGGTGTCCCCCTTTCGTGTGACTGCAGCTGCAGATCGCATCGCGTTTCAGCCTTCAACCAGTGAAACGCCTTTGTGACAAGGTATGGCGCGAGAATACTGAGCCGAGCTCCGCACACGCTCCACCGTGATTAATCAAAAGGATCGTTATCGTGGATCATATCGGAGGATAATGGATATGAAGAACGAGGCAACGGAATGGCGCCGCCATCTCCACCGACACTCGGAACTCAACCACACTGTACAACACGGCGAATTTCGAGCGCGACCGTGATTGTTATGCGAAATCTAACTTGATAGGGTTTTCATGAGTTTGCGAGCCAGTGGTGTGTTGGGAATACTTGAGCTGGACGACGGTCTTCCGCCGTCTCGGACGGCGCTTGTTGCGCGAGAAGGGTCACTCTTAAATCCAGGGACATTTAACCGACCATTGATTACTGAAGTCGTCAAAGGAGCATTTGCGGATATTGTCATTCGCGGTGATGCATCCCTCGACGAAGCGTGCGTGGAAGCAGCCCGGCGCTTAGTGAAACGAGGTGCCAGCATAATCTCCGCTGATTGTGGTTTCTTCATCCGCCATCAGGCAACGCTCTCTGCGGCCGTTGATGTGCCTGTCGTAACCTCAAGCCTGCTGCTTATTCCGGCTCTTCTGCGCCAGTTGGCACCCCAACAGATGTTGGCTGTAGTATCGGCTGACTCTCGGTACTGCACAGTTGACTTGTTCGGAATCGAAAACCCTACGGATTGGGCGCGAGTGGTCGTCGGCGGGATCGAGGAAGGCCAGTACCTTCAAAATGCGCTGACACGGCCATTTGTCCAAACAGACATCGAGCAAATCGAGCAAGAGGTCGGCGCCTGTATCGAGCAACTCCGAACTCGGCATCCTGGCATAGCGATGTTGCTACTCGAATGCACAGGGTTTCCTTGTGTCGCGGCCGCCGTCCGCCGCAGAACCCGGCTGCCTGTCTACGACATTACAGACCTATGTCGGCTGACGCTGGCGACCCATTGTACATAATTCATGCTCTCCCCGTCACCAGATGCGTGTTTCAGAAATTCGCGGACACCATTCCGGCGCAGGCCAAGTGGCTCATGATCAGATCGAAATACTGTGTGGGACCTTCGATCAGCCTGCTCAGGGTGCCCAGCTCCTCGACCCGGAAGCCGAGCCGATTAATCCTAACGTCGACATTCAGAGCGGCTCCGCCAATCCAGGCTTCACGTTCGCAGAACTTCCAAAGCCGAACCTGAAGCTCCGAAGTGGGTACCGGCTTGAGCTTGAACCTCTTGTAGGCCGGCTCAGTGCCAGGAAGAAGTCTTCAGAACGTATACTCAACAGAGTGGCGGAGCTGAGTTCCTTCCTGGTGATGGGCCATGAAGAAAGTTGCGCAACCATGCGAGGTCAAGTGACGATTAACCGCATCGAGCCGAGTTCCATCCATAGGCGTCTGCCTTGACCACAGCCGCAACACTAGCTCCAGGGCGAAGAGTTCGAACTCTTGAAGTTTCGGGTAAGATTGCCGAGCTCGATCGCTATCTTGAACGAATAGCAATGGAGCATTGGTCTTCTCCACTGATAGCGACTTCCGTGAGGCAAAAATGGTAACTAGGATGCCACTGTTGGTGGCAGGCCATAGCGGATGCGGCTTGTCTCGATCTTACGGGTCTCTTCTCGGTGCCGCTGATACATCTCATTGGAGGCAGCTAGCCGAATGATGTGGCAGAGGTCGAAGCCGGCTTTTGCGAGCATTTTGGGAAAGATACTTCCTGCCGTCAGCCCCGGGACCACATTCACTTCGAAGAAGTAAACACCTTCATGCTCTTCAACGATGAAATCGAGGCGCCCGAATGTGTGGAGCTTGAACTCCCTAGCAATCCGCGTGGAAATCGAGGCAATACAAGTTTGAAGGGTGTTCTCTACGTCGTGGAATTCAACAGAGTAGCTGCCCTTCTGCGTCTTCTGATCATACCCGAGGAAGCCCGAGGGATTGTTGATCCGCGCGACCGGAAGCGCCGTAATCTCACCGCGGTCGATTAAGACGCCGCAGGTGTATTCTGTTCCAACAATTCGCTGCTGGACCAGAAATGAGGGGTCATACGGAGCGATCCGTTCGGAATAGGAACGGAGGCCGTCCTCCGAGAGCTCGTCTGTGCACTCGGTTAGGAAGGATCCTCCGAGCGTGTTCGGTTTGAGGACACACGGGCCAGCAAGATGCAGCAGGGCCTCTTCGATGCCGGCTTCGAGATTGCCTTGGGAGACGTGGACCATCGGAATGGGAGTCAACTCAGGGCAAAGTCGATTGGCCACTACGCCTTGCAGATATTTATCTGCTGAGAGCATGGCTGCAGTCTTGTCACCAAAGCTACCTGGAATGTCGTGGAATTGGGCAAGAGCCTGCATTTGGCCATCCTCTCCGTCCTGGCCTTGAAGAAGTGAAAAGACGAAAAGGCCATCGCTCTTGAGTAAGTGAGCGAGAGACGCAAGCGGATGCGTCTCGGCGCGAGCTGCGAACTCGTCGTGCTTGGGAAGGCGACCCCCTTCCAGCACGAGCCTGAGTAGGTCGCCAAATCGGGAGATGTAGTAGATGGAAGCCGGTGAAATATCGGCGTTGGGAGCATTGTTGAGGACGTCAGCGACGTAATTATACATCGCAATCGACCAGTCGTGCTCAACGGACCGGCCGCCATAGATGAACGCCAATTGCATCATGGATTGCCCTTCGGAATGAGTTGCAGGGTCAGCTTTATGGTTAGGCGCGGAAGCGAAGAGCCTCTGGACTAAATAGGACTGGTCTCTGCGGTATTCCTCAGGGCCAGTCCGACGGCGTGAGCCATCAGCGATTGGCCCGACTCGGGACGTTCCAGGCGTTGCGCCTAGGAGGACCCTCGCGAACGGCGAACGTGATCGTTCCATCATCCCTGACCTCAGCATCGTAGAACATGCGTTCGCGGATAGAATTGTCTCGGTTGAAGGTCAGCACTCGCGGTTTCATCTCTGCGATCTGATGCTTCTCAACATATACGGAGGAGCAAATAATTAACTCGTCTCCGACTTGGCAGGTGCGAGCAGCGGCCCCGTTCAGCACACAGCAACGAGAACCCCTCTCACCGTAAATGACATATGTGCTGATTCGCGCGCCCGAAGCCTTGTTCCAGATTTCAACGAATTCTAGCGGAAGAATACCTGCCTCGTCGCAGTGATCTGGATCCAGAGTTATTGAGCCGTGGTAATTCAGATCCGCGTCAGTGGCGGTGATGCCATGAAGCTTGGCGGCAATGACTTTTCTCATCTACGGTCACCCTCATTTTTGGTTATGCGGCCTCAGTCTTGGGTTTTGATCGATGCGCTGCGATGCTTGAAGAGCGGCGGAAGGGATCGGTAAGTCACCCCGTTCACCGAGCCGTGGTCAGTGCGGAAAGCCGTCGCGGCTCTGGCCACGGGAGTACGTACCGAGGAGCAGACGGCAGAAGGACCAGCCGCAAATAGTTCTCTCGAAGACCGGCTAGCGCCTGAGTTGCACCGGTGCTGTTGCGATGGGTCTAGCGCATTGATGCCCGCTGAACCTGTTTTCCGGGCCAACGCAACTGGTCCCGACGGAGATCGCGGCCCTCGTATCGCCAGCGGCAGGATACAGTCAAGCGCAGGTTGGGTCCGCATGAGGCGTGCCCCCCCTCCCATTCAACGGGCATTTGACATAGAGCCGACATGTAGCTCTCCTTTCGTCGTTCCGTTCATCGCAGTGACGCGCGACATGGATGCCGGTCGGCCGTTTCCGCCGGCTCGTAACGAAGGTCGCAAGCATCGCGCCAATTTGGCTTATCGAGCGAAGAAAGACTTTTGTGATTGGATTTCAGCTATTTAGTTGCAGGCAGAAAGGGATTGGCTCGACAGGCCGGTTGTCGCGATCTCTACAAACCTGACAGAAGGGATGGCTCTAAACGTTGATGTCATAGAGCGGAAGGAAGTTAGGGATGTCAGCCTGTCGGTCGAATTGAGAGACTGCCTCTCCCACATCAGATTTTTTGTTCCCTTGACACAGCAGTGAGTCTGTGCCCCCCCCCCGGCATCACCGGCTACAAACCGCTGCGGCGCCTCGCCATCGATCTTATCGCCTTGGCACAACGACGTCGATCTGCACGCCTCGCGGATCATGTTATAAACATATCATTGGATAAACAATATTATTTACCTATCATTCGCGGGGCATACTCGCTAGATAATGCCAAACAACCCCACCATAACAGCCACGTCAAATGAGGATATCTAATGGAACCCATTCAGCGCTTTGCGTCCGAAGCTTCAGCAAAGCCGCGGGCACGCGACCTGGGAATGGCGTTTTCCGGAAACACCGGCGTCTTCAATGCCATTACCGATGTTGTCGGCGTCGAGGTAGGCTATTCGACCGTGATCAGCGACTCGTCAACCTCTGGCAAAGGACCGGCACGCACTGGAGTCACTACAATACTTCCACGAGGTCGCTCAGGCTCTTCAAAGACTCCCGTTTGGGCCGGCTTTCACTCGCTGAATGGAAATGGTGAAATGACCGGTACGCACTGGATTAAGGAGGCTGGTTATTTCACGGGACCTATCGGCATCACTAACACCCACAGCCTTGGAACAGTCCATCAGTCGATCCTGCAATGGATGATCAAGAAGCCCGAGGCCGGTGTTGGAGCCTATAAGTTCATGTTGCCCGTGGTCGGCGAAACATGCGATGCCTACCTCAACGACATGGACGCCTTCCATGTTACACCCGCTCATGTAATGGAGGCTCTCGACCGCGCTTCCAGCGGCCCCTTGGCCGAGGGGAACGTTGGCGGCGGAACTGGGATGATCTGCTTCGAGTTCAAAGGAGGCACGGGAACGTCGTCCCGCGTGATAGAAATGCTCGGTGCGAGTTATACCGTCGGGTGCCTTGTACAAGCGAACTTTGGCATTCGTCCGCTGTTGAAAATTCTCGGCGTACCCGTTGGTGAACACCTCACCTCGAATCGACTCTGGGCCGGCGAGCATGGTTCGATTATCGCCGTAGTGGCCACCGATGCACCCCTCATGCCCACCCAGTTGGAACGACTCGCGCGACGTGCCGGACTCGGCATCGGCCGCACCGGAACAGCGTCTGGAGACGGATCCGGCGATCTGTGCCTTGCCTTTTCAACGGCAAATCAAACCATGAGTGAGTCGACGGTCGCGCCTGCAATCGGCAATCTCGCTTTCCTGCCGAACAACAGGCTCGACACACTGTTTGAGGCAACGGCGCAAACCGTTGAGGAGGCAATCATCAATGCCATGGTGGCGGCTGAGCCCATGGTGGGGCGCGAGGACAGGCTTGTTGCAGCTATCGAGCACGATGCCGTAAAGGAGGTTATGCGTAACTATGGACGACTGAACGCATGATACGAACGGAAGCGCCCCAGCCAGCGCCGAGCACCTTCCCCTTCGTCGAGAAGATCAAGGAGCGGCAAGCAACATTCTCGCGGGCGGAAAGCGCCATCGCGGCATATCTCGTCTCGCATCTCCGAGAGATTCCTTTCGAGACCGCAGCCTCGATCTCGAGCAAGCTCAAGGTCAGCCCGATGACTGTGGGGCGCTTCCTGCGTTCACTCGGCTATGGGAATCTCGCCGTTCTTAAGGAGGAATTGGGCAGCACGATTCATCAGATCGCTTGGCTAGTGGGAGAGAGATATGAGCGCATCACTTCGGCAGAGCGTTCGAAAAGTGCGAATGACAGTGCGGCTCACGATCTTTCTGGAAGTCTTGATCTGGAATTGAAGGCTATCATCAGCACCTACGAGTTGGCGCGCACTGCACGCTTCAGCCAGGTTGCAGAGATGATCGGCAAGGCTGATCGCGTCTATGTTGCTGGCTTTCAGAGCGTAAGAGGCCTAGCTATGGATTTTGCCCAGCGTCTCGAATATGCTCGCCCGCATGTCCGCTTCATGGAGGGCGGCAGCGGTACCTACGGCGAACTGTTCGCGGACGACGCCGGAAAGCCGGTTCTCATCGTCGTGGATGTCCGTCGCTATGCGAAGCAGGCCATGCTCTTGGCCCGGCAGGCCTCACAAGCCAACGTCGATCTCGTTATAGTCACGGATTCCGTTTGCTACTGGGCGCAAGAACTTACCAACAATGTTTTTCCAGTTGACACGGACGTCGATATGTTCTGGGAGAGTAATGCGCCGGTGACGACCTTTCTAGGCCTTCTCGTGGACGAAGTAATCCGCCGTTTGGGACCTTTTGTCAAGAAACGCGGTGAGCGGCTTCAAAAGCTGCAGGACAACTTTGGAAGTTTTGCGAATTGACCGTTACAACGTAGTCTCATTCAAGTTCAGTCACCTCGTATGCTTCCGACCCGACTGAGTCGGAAGCAGAAATATAAAAGGCGTCTAACAAGGTCTTTCCGATCCCGCAATGAAACTCGCACGCAAAGTCATCCGACGGGCCCGGTACCTCATTCGGTGCAACGGCATGAGAAGTTGCGCGGGTTATTTGGCGGTGCGCTGGCATCGCAGTCCGAGAAAGTCAATAATTTACCAGGATGTCGCGTGACATGTTGCTCAACGACTTGACACCG
>NZ_JAMYME010000066.1:0-17397 GCF_040318345.1 Mesorhizobium sp. M1169
ACCGGCGTTCCTGACGGCTTCCGCGGGAAATTTCTCATCCGAAGTCTTCAATTCCTGAAGGCACACGATGTCATAGTCGGTCTGAGACCCCTGTGATCTAATCCGGTTTGAGGTTCGTTCTGGCCCATCCAGAGGACCAGGACATGAAACACAGCCTGAGCAGGCGATCGAAACCGCTGAAGTGATCGATATGCATATGCGTCACGAAGACGCGCGAGATCCCCAGATTTCAAGCGGCGAAAGCGTCGAAAGATCTCCGAGATCGAACAGCATGGCCCTGTTGCCGAAGCGGAAATCCAGTAGCAGGCCCGGATCGGAAAAAGGTTCGATTACCAAGCGTGGCTGGACGAAAAGCGTCACCGCGAGAAGACCGCCGCGAGCGATGCTGCCTTCATCCGTTCAGCTTCTCTTTGCCGGGCCGGCATATTGGTCGACCGCTCCGGCCATCTGGAGCATGAGTGTCTCCATGGAGATGGAATTCCCGCCATAGGGGTAGAAGTCGGATTTATCGCCTTTCTTCCATTTCTCCCGCAGCTCGGGTTCGGTGATGTCCCAGTCGCGATAGGTTCTTCGCGCCAGTTCGCGCAGTTCTGCGTGCAATTCGGCGGTGGAGGGGCGGCCCCAGTAATAATAACCGTTGTGGACCTTGAAGACTTCGAGGTCCCGCCCGAGCACGATCGTGTGCGGGATCATCACGTCGTGCGTGGTGTCGGTGTATTCCTTGATGTCCAGGTCCTTCTGCACGAGCCGTTCCTCGTCACACAGAAAGGGCCAAGGTGCCGAGGTCTGCTGGCGGTAATTGTTGGTCGTATGCCAATCATCCGTGGTGATCGTGACGAGCTGGGTGTAGCCGACGACCAATTGCGGGTGAAACCGCACCAGTTCGAGCATTTGCTGCCGGTCCTTTGGGCAGAAGAACCCACGCGTCAGCATCACGATCATCAGCTGGTCGCCCTGCAGGTCCGACAGCCGCCGTGGCGTCTTGGTGTGGTCGGGAAGAACGTAGTCGGGGAACTTCGCGCCAGCCACAATGTCTTGTCTCATTCTCAGTCGCTCTCATAGATCCGGTTCCTATAACTTCCGAACAAAAGACTCCTCCCCATGTTCCTTGATTCCAGGCAAGCCGAATAAGACGGGCCGGCTCTTAGGGCCGCCTGCCGTCGAACCGACGACCACCATCACGAGCGCATCCAACTCGACTTCGCCATCGACGATCGTCTTGCCGCCCTTTCTTCGAACATTGAGCTCCGAGGTTTTCGGCCGCCTGTCTTTCGAGTTCGTCGATCACTCCCGTGATTGTCGCTAAGCGGACCTCCGTGATATCCGCGTAACCGCCGTGTAGCGCGTGATGGCACGCTCGTCGGGATCCTCTCCTGGAAATGCACGGTAGCGTTGGCCGGCGGCCGACAATTTATGCCGAAAGCTTTGACCGGCGAAGCGCGTACGAACTGGACATCGGGGCCTTGTCGCATGACATTCATGGCCGCAAGTTCGGCGGTGCTGCAGCCGCCGATCCGCCAGCAGGCTTCGAGCACACCCGATTTCAACTTCTGAGCAGATCAGATTCAAGGCTGTCTTTTGCAGGCAGCCATGGGAATTATGGATCGTCTGATCCTCCGCGACGACCAGTGGGAGTGGATATCAGGTCACATGATCGGCGATGAGCCGCGCTCATTGCAGTGAAAGGTTACGATCGATCGCGATGCCCGGGTGCCTTCACGCGACGGCACTTGCTACGCGTCTTGGACGGGCGGGCCGCGGCAGGTGAAGCACGCTTGCCATGGCCCGAATCTGGCTTGCTTCTCCAGTAACCCGGAAGACGCCAGGGACGCGCTGCGCTGGACGCGTGCCCTAGCCGTCGAGCTCCCATCTATCGGTTCGTCCGCTCCATATCCGGCCGGACAGGGCCGCACCCTTGGGCTGTTCAAAGGCGCTTGCATCTTCCCTGCGCCGACAATCAGCAACCTTCGTCGGTCTTTTTCACCTGGCCTGGCGCGGCGGTGTTGGCTGTCGTGTCCTGCTGACCTGGCGCAGCCTGCTGGGCGCTGCCAGTCTGCTGGCCGGGCGCGCAGTCTCTGGCCGAGTTCGGATTTGTGGTGCCGCTGGTGGTGGTCGTGTCGGTGCCCTGATCGCCGGACATGTTGGTCCCGCTGCTCGTCGTGCCGGTGCCCTGATCCGTCGTACTGGGCATGGTTGTCGTGGTCGAGGTTCCGCTCGTCGAGGTTCCGCTCGAAGTTCCGCTGGTCGTCTGGGCAAAGGAAAGCCCTGCCGACACTGCCAGCACGGCCGAAGCCAAAAGGATGCGTTTCATCTTCTTTCTCCTGTCTGAATGCGCGGGATGCGCCTGGCAAATCGAACAGGCAGACAGAAGGAGTGTTCCCCGATGAAGTTCAACTTTTGTAACTCTGGTCATAGGTCAGCCTTAGGATGCCGGGCGTATATTAGAAGCCTCTTGAAGAAGACGCTGCCCGCACCAGAATCCATGGCATGGCTCGGGGAATAGGCATTGGTGACCAGGTGGCGATTACTGCCACGGTTCGAAGGCGGATAACAGAGGACCGCGTAACCGTCTCTTTCCCAGGTTACGACTTCCCACATTCCATGATCGACCACACCAAGGTGAACCGAGGCCAGCAAATCGACCTGAAAGGCGAGGTCACGCGCATCGACGAGGACACCGTGACGATCGAACTCGGGCCGCTGGTCACGGTCGACCGTGACAAGGTCCGGTTGGTGGAGAAATATAGGCCGCCAAACCGACGAAAGGCACTTGTCGTTGCCCCGGATTAGAACCGACAACATCGCGACGGGCTATGAGGGCAGGCCGCATGACGGGCCGGTAGAGGACGAGTCGAAGCACTTGGTCTACTGCCCAGTCTGCGGCCAAACGTTCGACGCGCGCGATCTTGGACAGGTCTTCCACCACGCTGAGTCCCAGCACGAGCCGCTTCCGGTCGAGCAATAGTCCAGCTAGTTGAGCTCCGGCGGCAGACCGACGTTGAGACCTTCAGCGCGCCACCGGGTACGTTGGATGAGAAAAGGTGCTGCATGCACCGCGCCTTCCCCGCGCGCCGATGCTCCACCTGGACCGCAAAAAGTCCCGCCGCACTGCCAGAACGGCGGGACCGATCAAACGCTTTGCACTAGGCGGGGGGATGCGGGGGGTGGGCTTGCCAAGTGAGCGCGGACCGTAATCAACCCTAAGCGCCACAGCGGCAACGCGTCCACCAACCGCCGGTTGGAGCGATAGGACGACTGAGCCGCCGGCAGGTCAGGTCATCCCGGGTCGCTATCGCTCGCAACCAGACGGTAGCGGAAATTATTGCGGATGTGGTCGTTGAAATAGCGGCCCTTGGCGAACGCGGCCCGGAACGCGGCAAAGGTTTCCGGCGGTACCCCCTCAAACTCGTACCGCTTGCCGCTGGCGACGAACCACACAGAGAGGGTCCTTCTATCCAGATCATATTCCATCTTGCGGATCGAAGTAGATGGCATGAGCACCACAGGCCGAGGCCCACGCCTTGCTGGGAGCGCGGGCCGATCGGGATAGCGATCTGCAGCAATACCTGGAGGGGGAGGATTCGCTGCGTGCACCGAACTTTCGCGGCGGTCCCGTGTTCCATCGAGATGCACAAAAAGGTAGCTGCACCTTCCGGCAGCACGTGGACGTTGGATCTCTGAGAAAGCGCAAGCGTCAATACTACTCTGGTGATGGAATTTCCCCGTGAGATAGGCACGCTCCACGGCGAAAGGAGTGCCCCGCCATGACCGTCCTCGCCTACAACCTTGCCAACGGGATCAAAGGATCGTGGAGGGTCGTCTTCGTGCCGGACGACCTGCATCTTATGTGGAATTCAGCCAGCCAGACCCCGACACAAAATCCGGCTGATTGGATGAGCTTGATGATCTCCTGCATGGCGGCCGAAAGGCGCACTCGACGAGCGAGCGCGCGACAGCTTGGTTTCGCTCATTAAGGGCGTTGACAGGGCGATGAGACAAGGGATACCCGCGCCGAAAGCTCTTATCAGTGAGGCGCGCGGGCTTGGCTTTGAAGCGTCAGCGGAGCGACACCGCGTTAAGCTTCCGGAGATGGCTCTTGAAAATACTTTCCAGGAGAGGCACCGAAGGCCGCGTGAAACACCGCGATGAAGGCGCTCGGGCCAGAGTAGCCGAGCGAGAAGGCGATGTCGCCGACGCTTCGGCCGGCGGCGAGCCACTCCACCGCTTTGAGGAGTTTCGCCTGCTGCCGCCAGGCGCGAAAACTCATGCCAGTCTCCGACTGGAAGTGACGCTGGAGGCTGCGCGGGGACATGGCGGCGCATGACGCAATCTCATCGAGCGGCCAGTCTGCACCCGGGTCGTTCCGGATGTCTTCGGCGAGGGCCCGAGACAACGGCGCGACCGGACTCGCCCGAAGCTGGTCGAGAATGACTGCGACCAGTCGTTCGGCGCGGGCGCTGCCGGCCTCCGCACGGGGTACTTCGAGAAAGGCCAGAATGAGTTCGCGCAGCAGCGGCGTCGTCCCGATCACGGAGACATCCGAGGGCAGATTTATGACCGCATCGGGCCGGAAGAAGAGATAGCTGCGATCGGTGTCCTGCAGATAGGTCACTTCATGAAGGACCCCGGACGGCACGAACACGGCGCGTTCGGGCGGCACGATGAAGTAGCCTCGCTGCGTTTCCAGCCTCAGCGAACCTCGCACGATCTGAAAAAGCTGCGCGCGGTGATGCGCATGGAACGCGTAGGTCTGCCCCGCCGGCTCGACTCCGCCCTGAGCGACGGCGGTGTGCGGATAATCGCCAGAGCCGTCTTCCGGCAGATGAACATTAATCAGGTTGTCGCGAGCGATCATGGCGGCTCAGAAATACAATTTGTCAGACTAGCGATAACATGTCGGTGGGCACTTCACTAGGTTTGCACCAACGCTACGCATCCGCGGGTGACAGTTATGACACTCGAACTGCAGATGATCGAAGTGCCGGAGCGCCTCGCCCGTGGCCTTTTGGCGAGCCTGCGGGCCCTACCTGTTCGGGGCTTCGTCATAGCGGGTTGGCGGCAACGCAGCGAGACTGAACATGCGCTGCGGCGCCTGTCGGATCGCGATCTGACAGATATGGGCATCGCACGCGATGATATTCGCGAGATCGCCCGATATGGCGCGGTCGGAAGCGGCACGGGGCCAAACCGATTGCAAGCCGCCGGCATGGAGGCAACCGGACCCGAGGAACCGCCGATCCCGTGCGGATGGGTCGAAGCCCTCGCTGATCCCTTCTCGAGGCGGCCGCGGATTCACGCCGCCCGCGAACCGGCGCCGCGCGCTAGCACAGCCTCCCCGGAGCAGATCACCAGCAGAAAGGCAAACGGAAATGCATGACGACGGATACTTCGATGAAAAGGTTGCGGCGACCTACGATGACGATGACAGGATGTCGGCGCCCGAGGTCGTCGACCCGGCCGTTGATCTCTTAGCCGAACTCGCAGGAGGCGGACGCGTGCTGGAGTTCGCGATCGGGACCGGCCGTTTGGCACTTCCGCTCGCACGGAGAGGGGTGCAGGTAGAAGGCATAGAGCTTTCCCGGCCGATGGCAGCCCGCCTTCGCGCAAAAATGGGAGGCGCGGAAATCCCGGTGGCTATCGGTGACATGGCCAGGACACGGGTCGTGGGACAGTTTTCGCTCGTCTATCTGGTCTTCAACACGATCAATAACTTGGCGTCGCAGGACGCTCAGGTCGCCTGTTTCCAAAACGCGGCCGCGCATCTCGAACTGGGTGGCCGCTTCCTGATCGAGGTCGGTGTACCGCCGCTTCGGCGGCTCCCGGTCGGGGAGACGATGCTGGCGTTCGACCGCAGCAAGACGCATTGGGGCATCGACGAGTTCGACGTGGTGAACCAGACTTTCTCGTCCCATCACATATGGCTCAGGCACGGCATCTGTCAGCGCTTTTCGGTTCCGTTCCGCTATGCTTGGCCGGCTGAGCTCGACCTCATGGCGCGACTAGCCGGCCTGACGCTCAAAGAGCGATGGAGTGGCTGGAAAAGGGAGCCGTTCACGCAGACCAGCGACAAGCACATCTCCGTCTGGCAGAAGGTTGGAGGCTAGGACGGGTCGGCCCGGTTCTCGGCTTGGAGGCGACCTTCGCGGCCAAGAGAATGGCCCGAAAGTCATAGGTTTCGCGGAGCGCTGAATCCGAAATACGAAAGCCAGTTTACTTCGCAACGCTGCTGCTCAGCACGTTCACGCTGGTCTGCCGCCTGCGACCCTTTGCGGAAAGTCGGGCCCCAGTTTTCCGGCTGGAGGACGACTACCTGACGATCATCGCAGGGCGCGACGTCCGGCCCTGGACTCAATCCCACCCTGCGGGGTTCCGGCTTCCGTGCGGAAGAACTGCTCCTGCGCCAGCATGCCGGCTTTCAGGAACTGCCCGACCAACCGTACCACCCGCTGGTCGGCGACGCGTTTGCGTAACCCTTCCATCACATAGTGATGGTTGATGTCGTCAAAGTAGCCCCTGATGTCTCCCTCGATGACCCACGGATGTGGTATCCCGTGCCTCCGGGTATCCCCGCCGCGTTTATGCGACTGGGCAGCCCGGCGGATATGCTCAAGGCGCCGTGCGTGCTCCGTCCGGGCCCGAACCCATAGGAAACATGCCAGAATTGCGCCTCGAAGATTGGCTCCACAAGTGTTTTGACCGCGCTTTGTACAATGCGGGCCTTGACCCTGGGAATGCCCAAGGGCCGGAACTCCCCAGGTGTACCGGCCTTGGGAATGAGCTTGCGCCTCGCCGGACTCGGCCGATTATGCGCCGGAGCGCAGTTCGTCTTGAAGCCCGGAAGGACTCCGGATGCGTCTTACGGTTATCACGGACATTTCGTGTGGCCGCGCCTGAGCGCCTCAGTTATCCCTGCATCATTATATAGATGATCCTGCCAAGAGCACCAAAGAGCAGAGCGAACGCGGCGAGCGATTGAATGAAGAAGCCGGGGTACCGCTTCATCGGCGCCGACAGGTAACCGACGAAGTAGACAATCCTTCCGACCATCCAAAGCAGTCCCAATGCAGCCGCCCATGGCGCGCTCCAATAGACGGCGAAAAGCCACATCGACGGCAGGAAAATCGGCAGCCATTCGACCGAGTTTGAGTGGGCGCGAATGGTCCGTTCAAGGAGCGGATCGCCAGTCATGGTCGGGGCGAGAATGCCCGTACTCTTATGTGTTCTGGCGACTGTTAGCGCCATACCAAATACCATCAGGCTGCAAAGCAGCGTCACAATCGCCACCAAGTAAAACCGTTCCATGCTTGCCTCCTCTTGTGGCGGAATAGGGTAGGCAAGCAAAGGTCGTCGCCACCGGCAAGCTGCAATTGCTATCATTCCTGACAAACACCGTGGGACCGAAAGCCCGGTGGATGAGGGCGCTGTCAAGGCCACGATCCTCGGCGAGGAGGACCTCTCTTTGTGGGGGGAAGCTACGTGATCGTGCAAAAACACCCTGCATGGCCTGAAAGCATGGAACGGGCTTTCCCTCGAGGAGCAGGAGGGGAATGGTCGGCAGAAAGAAACTCTCCGATGTCGAGCTCGACGATGCCGTGAACCCGCTCTCGGCGCACAATGCGCTGACTACAATCATCGAGGACGGAGAGCAGTTCGCCGGGCGGACCTCATTCGGCATCGTTGTCGATAGTAGAGCCAAAGTCGGGTCGCGGCTGGAATGCTTTCTTGCTAGCGTTGCGGATCGGCTTCTGCCGGAAACGGTCGCGCGGATATCGCCCGGTACGCGGTGCCCCTGTGGTCGCCCACGTTTACGATCTACCAGCGACAGGATGATCCCGCCGGCGCGGAACAGCTTTATCAGCCGGTATGCTGTCGCTTGGCTCAGGCCGAGCCTGGCCGCGAGTTCCGCAACATCTGCGGCCGTCGCGCTGGCAGGCTCCGCTTCAGGAAGCTGCGGATCGCATCTGCCCGTCTGCACGCTTCGTCCCAAAGCGCCTCATCAATCTCGTCGGGGGAGGGGTCAGTCATCGCAGGCTCGCGAGAAAAAAATCGCGAGCGTCATTCTCACATAAAGTGACAAAAGCCAATGTGCATTATCAAATTAACTGCTCATTTTCAAATTAAGTGCGCCGGCAACATACTGAAATCGTTGAGGTCGGATTCGCAGAATTAAATGGAAAACGACAATTACGAAGATCGTTCGTAATTTGAAGCCGCGTCCTCGATACGGAAAATGCTGCGACAGGAGCTGCCGATCTCTTCCCGCGAACTCTGAACGTCATTGCGCGATTCCTGATTCTGGTCCGTCGAAGTCAGGCCGTCAGTCCTCCTGGACGGCGCTGCTATTTCCGCGTCTGGCGAAGGGAAACTCGGTTGCCGTCCGGGTCGAGAGCTGTCACGCGCATGCCGAATGGATAGTCCTCCGGCTCGGCGTCCGCGAACTTGACGCCGCGGGCTCGAAGTTCGTCGAAGTCCTTTCTAAGATCATCTGACTCGATGATTAGCGGTCCCGGAATAGCGATCGAAGGCGATCCGGCCGTCGCGTCAGCTCGACCAGAGACGCCAGGCCAGAGGAGCACATCAGGGCCTTGTCCGTTGAGCGCTATCGTCAGGAAGCGGCCCTCCGGTCCGCTGAAATCAGCGCGCTTCCCGAAGCCGAGAATCTTCGTATAAAAATCGAGCGCCTTGTCTTGATCCGCCACGTATAGAGTCGCGTACATAATTCTACTGAGCATGTTCTTCCTCCAGTTTTAAGTCTGCTCAAAGTACCTGTATGTTCCTGACGATCCGGCCGCTCGTCGTTACGAGATGTCCACCACGAGCTCTTCCTCCGGGTGTTTGCGCCCACAAGACGGGTCGGTCCGTCGTCCTTAAATCTGTTCAACTATAGGTGCCGTAGGACGATCAATCTTCGCTCTTGGCTCCGGCGTGATGCTTTGTCATCATGCTTCTCTCCCCAATGATCTGTCGCCGGACGCGCCATCTTATTGCTCGTTCGGAGAACACGACTGCCTCACTAGCGCTCAAGTGCGCCACAGCATCGCCTTAAAAAGGGTTTTCTGCGCCTGAAGTAAAATTGTTGCAAGGGCAAGAATGTGCATTGACACCATACAACAACGTATGGCCATACGCGCGACCAGGAAGGATCGGCGGGGTGTCGGCGAGCGCCTTGAAGGGCGCGAAGCCGGTGGGCTCGCCGGATTCAGGATGAGATAGACTCCCAGCAGCGCGCGTACGAAGATCTCGGCGCCGCGGTCCTTGTCGATGAACACCTGCTGCGCTCCGGCCTTCCTCATCTCGGCATGCAGGAAGTTCTGGACCACCGTCTTGCCCGAGCCCGAGGGGCCGCAGTTGCCGCCAGCGTGCCGCCCAAGGTGCGCCCAGGGCGGTGGCGACGCTGCCGGATCGCTGAAGATTGTGTCGCCGGAGTTCGCCTTGAGTCCCAACCGCGACAGATAAGTCCGAAGGACCACGGCTCCTGCGACTCCGGCCTTTAGACAGAGGCGACCAGGCCTTCGTAGGTCTGCCGACGGCGGGCGACTCTACGTCTGCCCCCGCGCCCAGTACCTCCCCGCGGGCCCGCTCGATCGGTGCTGGACTGTCATGAGGGCTACTGAGGCCCTTGGTCGTCCCGCGCCGGCGGGTCGCCCTTCGCGCCCGGGGCGCGGGCGCGACCGTCGTGGCCGCCCAGCACCCGGGGCGCCACATTCGTCTAGGCGTCGCTGCGCGTACGCTCGTGGTCCGGGTTCAGCGGGTAGTGGATTCTGTTCTCGGGCTTCGGACGCTCGCCGACGACGAGCAAGCGCACCTCGGTGTTGTTCAGCAACGTGTGGCAGATGCCCGTGCCGCCGGGGAAGGCTACCGCGTCGCCGGGCGCGAGCCGATGCAGCGTCCCATCGATCCAGACGTCCGGCGTCCCCTCCAGCACATAGACGAATTCCTCCTCGGCGCTCTTCGCGTGCGGATAGGACGTGCGCCGGCCGGGCGGTAGCCGCTCGTGGTGGATGCCGATGCGCACAAGGCCGAGCAGGCAGCCGATGGGGGCGCCGATGGACAACAGTTCCTCGTCGTTCGGATAGTGGTCGTCGTCCGGCCTTCGAAGTCGCGTCAATTTCCAATGAACCGGGGGCGTTTCACGATCCGTCCTTTTCGTGCCGGCGGCCCATAGGTGGCCCTAATCGGCGCCTTACTGCGGGAATCACGAAATCCATAAATGCGCGTATGCGCGGCACATTCCGCAGTTGAGAATGCATACCAAGCTTCAGAGGGACCACTAACGCTCGGGTGCCGAGCTGCAAGGCGACAAGACTCCCCCGTCCATCGGCAAGAGCACAGGGCAGTACCGCGATGGCGGTTCCTGATTCGGCGGCATTGAGTTGAGAAGTTATATTGTTTGTCGTCAGAATGACGTTGGATTTTGGCATAACCGAGCGCACACTATTACTCAGGATGTCCGTTGGATCATTAAATCCAACGAGAAAGTGCCCAAGCCCGCCATGTGGTCCATCTACAGGTGCGTGTGTGGCGAGATAGTGTTCGGAGCAATAAAAGCCGTATCGAACATCGACCACCTTCCGCACCAGAATATCTTGCTCCTTGAAGGGGAGAAAATGGAAGGCGATGTCGGCTTCGCCTCTAGAAAGGTTGAGAAGCTGGTCCGTTGTGATGAGTTTCAATTCAAGTTCCGAGTGTTGCCGACCAAATTCAGCGAGGATTGGCGCCAGAATCCAGTTCGCCACCCAGTCTAAACTTGTGACGGTAATTGAGCCCTGAAGGCCGTCTCCGCTCGACGCTAGCCGGCGCTCAACATGAAGCGCGGCATTTTCCATTCTCTCCAAGTAAGCTTGGAGAGATTGGCACACCGGCGTCGGCCTCGCTCCATCGACATCTCGCTCGAATAAGCAAAAGCCTAATCTTTTCTCAAGGTCATGCAGGCGCCTACTGACTGTGGGCTGGGTCGATCTCAGTACGCGAGCTGCACCGCCGATCGAACCGCTACGAAGCACTGCCAACACCGTTTTGAAATCATCCCAGTCCTTCATGCGCATTTATGGTCCTCCAATCATACGCAAACGTATGCCCCGCATACCATACTAGACGTGGTGTGTTCTTGGAACTCATTGCTCCTTCATGGGTTAGACGGCCGTCGGGTTGACACTGACCCAAGCGCAACCGAGCCGCGACGAGGTCGCAGATGACCGACATCAGGCAGATATCCCGCCGATGGCATGAGGCCTGGGGCACGCCGAACATCGAGGCGGCCTACTGCGAGTACCTCTTCTTGTCCGAGTTCGATCATGGCCGAGATTGCAAGGTCGCACTCGGCGGCTCGTCGCTCCCGGTTCGTCAAGCCGGCGACGCCCGGAAACCCTGTCTGATCCTGTTGCATGGCTGGCCGCAGACCAGCCTAGCCTGGAAAGGTGTCCTTCCTAAACTCGGAAAGGACAACTGCGCCGCGGCATTCGATCTGCCGGGAGTCGGCGAATCCGAAAATCCGCCGCCTTCGGCCGAGAAACGCATTATTGCCGAGACGGTCCTCACCGCCGCCGAAAAGGCAGGCGGCGCTGGACCACCTCTTGGCCGAGGATCGAGCAAGGAGACCGCGCGGCGGTTGATGATCGGACCAATTGGAGGAGATCATGTCGGGTAGGATCTCGCGGCGGGATGTCATTCAGGCCGGCGCTGCGGTCGCCATTACCGCAGCCATGGTTTCCGGCTTGGCCGAACGCGCGGTTGCTGGACCCGCCATCATACCATTCAGCGTGTCCGTGCCGGAGACGGCCCTGCGCGATCTCATGCGTCGGCTTGCTGCGGTCCGTTGGCCTGAGGCCGAAACAGAGAAAGGGTGGTCGCAGGGCGTGCCGCTGCATCAGTTGCAGCGGCTTGTAGACTACTGGCGTACTTCGTATGACTGGCGACGGTTCGAATCTCAGATCAACGCCTTTTCTCAATTCCGCACCGAGATCGACGGCCTTAGCATCCATTTCCTGCACGTGCGATCGAAACACGAGAACGCGTTGCCCATCGTGCTCACGCATGGCTGGCCGGGCTCGGTCATCGAATTCTTGAAGGTGATTGGCCCGCTTACTGACCCAACTGCACATGATGGCCGCGCGGAAGACGCGTTCCATGTCATCGTCCCGTCGATGCCCGGTTACGGCTTCTCCGACAAACCGTCAGCTCCCGGCTGGAATATCGAGCGCATCGCACGCGCTTGGACTGAGCTTGTGTACAGGCTCGGCTATGTTCGATGGGTTGCGCAGGGCGGAGACTTAGGGGCTTTCGTCACGAACACGCTTGCGCTGCAGAAGCCCTCAGGATTGATCGCGATCCATCTCAATCTTCCGCTTGCCATCCCATCACCTCTGCCGACGGAAGGTGCGACACTGGCCGAGCGCGAGGCAATCACCGCGATGGCACGGCACGGTACGGACGGCAGCGGCTACTTCCAAGAGCAAGCAACGCGACCGCAAACGATTGGTTACTCATTAGCGGACTCTCCTGTCGGTCTTGCCGCTTGGATCTATGAAAAGTTTCAAGCGTGGACGGACAACACCGGCGCTCCTGAGAGCGCGCTAACGCGCGACGAGATGCTCAACGACATCACGCTTTACTGGCTCACCAACACGGCGGCCTCGGCGGCGCGACTTTATCGCGAAAACAATGGGCACGGCCCAAACCAAGGCGTCGTCGATTTTCCGGTCGGCATCAGCATCTTTCCACGGGAAATCGTGCGAGTGCCACGCAGTTGGGCGGACAAGGTCTATCCGAACATTATTCACTGGAACGAGCTCAACAAGGGCGGCCATTTCGCCGCCTTCGAGCAGCCTGCGATTTTTACGCAGGAATTGCGCGACTGTTTTCGAGGCGTGCGTCGAACCTAGTCGAGTGGAGGTCAGCATGACGAAGCAATTCTTTCATTGTCTAATGATCAGCGCACTCGCCGCCTTCGCTTCGCTCGTTTTGAACGCAGCCGCAGCCGAATCAATGCAGCTCGGCGTGCCGCCCGCAGGTTTTTCATCGGCCGACGTCACGGTCAACGGAAGCAGCCTGCACTACGTGCGCGGCGGACAGGGTCCGGCTGTCATCCTGGTTCACGGCTTCCCTGAGAACTGGGTCGAATATCAAGGCATCATGCCCAAGTTGGCGCAACGGTTCACGGTGGTCGCCGTGGACCTTCCCGGGATTGGCCGATCAGCGCCGCCATCCGCCGGCTACGACGCCGTCAACTTGGCCACTCAAATCCACGGCCTCGCGGAAGCGCTGCATCTCGTGCGTCCATATGTGGTGGGGCATGATATCGGCGCTCACGTGACCTACGCCTATGTCCGTCGCTTTTCCGCCTCGCTGCGCGGAGCGATGATCCTCGACACGCCCATTGCCGGACTTGCTGGCTCAAAAGAGGCGGGCGCCGGGCTTTGGCATGTCGGCTTCATCCAGACACCTGGCCTCGCCGAGAAGTTGGTGCCCGGCCGTCAGGACGCTTTTCTCGGATGGTTTTTTGACCTCGGCAATTTTACTGCCGAGGAACGCGCATACTACGTCAAGGTCTATGACGTGCCTCAGCTCCATGCCGCGTTCGAGATCTATCGAGCCATCCCCCAGAACGTGAAATGGAATGCATCGCAAGCAGCGCCGAATGCTGTCCCGCTGACAGTAACGGTTGGCGAGAAATCGCTTTTCTCGGCGCTTCTTCCGACATTCATCGAAGGCTACCGCGCGGTTGGCATGATCCATGTCGAGGGTGCGGTGGTTCCCGATGCTGGTCATTATGTGCTCAACGATAATCCAGAGGCGGTTGCCCGATTGATTGAGCGTTTCGCAGCCCGCGACGCGCAATGAGAGGTTGGGGCGCAGTCGAGTTGAGGAATGAAGAACAATGTCGTTTCCGACGAAAGCCGATTTGTAGACGCGTCGAGCTGGCGATCAGCGCCTCTACACAACAGTACAAAGAAGCAGTCTAATGGAGACACTCCCATGAGCGATATCTTGAAACAGGAACTGGCCCTTCCCAAGGTGGTCGATCGGGCTACCTACCAGACAGAGCTGGACGCCTTGCGGGTGCGCGAGAAGGCTCATACCAGAGAAGGCGATGCCATCGCCGCCGCACGCCGACGTCTTCCGATGGTCGAGGTGGACGCTGCCATCCCGCTTGTCGGTGAAAGCGGGGCCCTGACGCTCTTGGATGCCTTTGAGGGCCGGCGTCTGCTCATTGCGTATTACTTCATGTGGCACAAGGGCAAGCCGTCGGCCGAGCAATGCGAGGGCTGCACCTGGTTCACGTCACAGGTCCGCGAGCTTTCGCCTTTTCATGCGCGAGACGTGACCTACGCCACGTTTGCGCAAGGCCCATTCGAAGAGAGCCTCCGGTATCGCGGCTTCATGGGCTGGAAGATGCCATGGTACTCCGCGCAGGACTCTCTGGACATGCTTCTGGCTGGGCGCCGCATCGGCATGATGCAACTGATTTGCTACTTGCGGCAGGGCGCCAAGGTCTTCGAGACCTACTGGACATGGATGCGCGGCGTCGAGGCGATGGACAATTGCTATCGACTGCTCGACCTGACCGTCTATGGAAGGCAGGAGTTGTGGGAGGATTCTCCCACCGGCTGGCCACAACGGTGGGAAGGCAAGCACCGCATGCGGACCAATGGACGCCCTACGTCTCAATGGCCCCGCCTAGGCGCCGGCTATTCCGACGACATGGGAACAAGCAGCTGCTGATTTCGAGCAGGCTCCGCTCTCGTCATGCCCCGCATCCGCGGTTCCGTCGGCGGCTATCTATGTCTGGGGGCAATGGCGCCCGGCCAAGCTGGACGAACTGGTAAAAACTTGGCCCGCGCGATCCGGATCGAAACTGGGCCGCGAAATCTGGTGGCAGTCAACACTCGAGGAATTGCGTGTGGCAGAAAGACGGCTGCCAAAATAGAGCGGAGATGGTCCAGTGCAGGTGGCTAGGCCCGGCTGTTCAGGTCCTGCTCGATCTGGTGCGCCGATGCCAAGATGTCGTTGAAGCTCGGCGGAGTGCCGAAGATCATGGCCGTCGTATTGGCGTAGTCGCGCGCGAGCGCGTCCACCATCTTTGGAGCGGGCGCGATCGCGAAGCTGCCCGGGACTGCTGAGGCGAGGTCATAGTCGGGACGGTCGAAAAACATTCGTGCGTGCCGCACACAATCGGCGCCAAGAGCGAGGTCGCCGAGGGCTGCCTTCCCGGTCTCGGATCCGAGAAGACAATGCAAGTCATAGTAGTGCCGGGAGACCCGCTGGCCTTCCTGCCGCAATTCGCCGCGCCGCTCATACCAACGGCGCAATCCCTGGGTGATCACCACCTTGTCCCAAAAGGTGCGGGTCGCCTCGATCGTGGTCACGTCGGCGACGATGAGATCAATGCCTGCCGCTTCCTCGGCGACATAGGGCGTGATCGCGATCGGGCGGTTCGGATCGAGCGCCGATTTCGCCCCGGATTCAAGGCGTATGACCGGTCGCACATAGGCGCCATCAAGCGGTTCGACCTCGGGATACCAGAGCAGCAGGGTCTGACCATCGGCATCGGCTTCGTCGAGCTCCACCCGTCCGGCACCGTTGGTGATGTCGGCAAGTTGAGCGGTGAGGAAGTCTCGCAGTGGCCCTGTGATATACGCACGGCAGGCGTCCCGGATGGCGTCGAGCTTGGCGCGGCGCTTCTTGTTCGACAGTCCCTCAAGCTCTTCGACGGACACAGCCTCGTCGAGATCGTCGCGAAACACGGTAACGTCGATATCCTCGGAAAAACGCTGGATGAGGCCATAGCCTTTTGACAGCGACGTCCCGCCCTTGAAAAGCAGCCGTGGCTCCCCCGCAGGCCGTTCGTGGTAGAGCGAATTGAGGGTCCAGCAGACCCAGAAATCCTTTTCGACATTGCCCACCGGAGCTCCGATCCGATTGGCCGTCGCCAGGAACAGGTCGAGCCGGTCACGTGGGGATGCCGCGATGATCTGGCGGTAAGCATCGGTAGTCATGGCTTCGCCTCGTGCGGGTCCGCCCTCAGGATTTCGCGGAGGAATTCCTGCATCCAGATCGGCACGGCGGAGAGACCGGCGCGCAGATCCTCGCGAATGGCCTCGCCATGCCTGGGGTCGGCAAGCAGGCGGCGCAACGTCGCCTGGACACGCTTCCGTTCGCCCTTCTGGGTCAGCATGTCCTGCATCCAATGCAAGGCCTGGACGACCCGCATCCCCGGCCGATCCGCCCAATAGAGGCGGCTAGGGGCAGCGTATTTGAAGTGGATTTCCTGCGTGCCGAGCTTGATTGGCTTCAACCGCGCATCGACCAGCACTTCTATCCGGGCGGGGACGGCGGTCGTCAGGCCGAGGTCGTTGGCGGCCGTCATTCCATCGATGACGGCGCGCGCCCGATCGCGGCGCGTGACGGCGCGGATCACAGCGCGATAATCCGGCACGGTGGCGCGGCCAGTCAGGTTGTTCGTGCGCGGCCGGTCATAGAGGCCTCGGTCGATCCGGCGCAGCTCCCCGGCGGCTGCCAGGCGCTGCAGGGTTTTGTCGACGGCGGCGCGCGCGCCGAGATCGGCGAAGTCGCCGGGGGTCCAGACCTCGTCGGGTTTGGACTCAATGCGGGCAAGCAGGCGCGAGCGAAGATCGGCATCGGGCTTAACTTTGGGCATGTCCGAAATATGCTACAATTTTCGGACAAACGCAAGACATCAGTCCGAAATATGCTACAATTTTCGGACACTGCGTGGCGCCCAAACTCCAAAATGGAACTCGCATGGCCGCGCTCTGGACCGCCGAAGGTTTCGAATGCCTCTTCCGCAGGGGCACGACATCATCCTGGTTGACTCTTAGTCAAGACGAGAACAAATATAGAACCTATCACGGGCTTTCCCGTTTCCATTTCCGAGCTTCGAGAACGCATCGCGCGTCTCGAAGGCGGAAGCGCGCGCCCGCACGGTTTTGCCGTTTGGAGTGGCCGCAATCGACAGGGCGCTGCCGGGAGGCGGATTGGCCCTTGGCGGTCTGCACGACGTGGCGGGCAGAGGGAATGGCGCCGTCGACAGCGCGGCCGCGGCACTGTTTGCTGCCGGCCGTACCGCGCGCACGGTTGGCAAGGTGCTGTGGTGCGTTACCCGGCCCGATCTGTTCGCACCGGCAATCGAATAGGCCGGCCTGCCTCCGGGAAGGGTGATCTATGTCGAAGCCGGCGACGAAAAATCCGTTCTCGCCTGTTTCGAAGAGAGTCTTCGCGGAGGTTTTGGCGCTGTCGTTGCCGAGATAGCCCGGCTTTCGATGACGGCCTCACGAGGGGGGTCGAGTGGGATAAAGTGATCGAGACCGCGCTAACGCTCCGCGACATCATGGAAGCGGAAGGTCTGCAGAGCTGGCCGAAGGTGACGGGCGGCAAGGG
>NZ_JAMYME010000067.1:0-17381 GCF_040318345.1 Mesorhizobium sp. M1169
TCACCACCGTGCCATGGCCGCTCGCCCCTCAGAGCAAGCCCCGTTCTCTCTCCAAAACTTTTTGCAGAACCTTCAGCACACTATCGTCATAGCCAAGCTGGAGCACCCCTCATCCGACCGAGCTTCGCTCGGCCACCTTCTCCCACAAGGGGAGAAGGGAAGGTGGCGCACAATCCTACCCCAATTCCTCGGAATGCCCGATCTCGACGCCATACTCGGCGGCAGCATCCAGCATCGTATGCCACAGGCTTTCCGCGAAGGTGGCGAACACCAGAAGATTGAACACCGCCTGTCCGTCCGGCCGGTCATTGCCGCGCCAGAGATTGATGCTGGTGTGATCGACCGAGGTCGCCGCAGCGGTGCCGGCCGGGAACGCCGCGGGGTGCAGGTCTAGTGACGACAGTTTGGCCAGCATCGCGCGCGCCTTTTCTCCGGAAACGCTGATCAGCGCGCGAGCATGCGACTGGTCGGACAACGAGGCGGATTGCGCAAACGTCTGGCTCAGCGGTTCGCTCGCGTGCTTGCCGCCATTGGACAGGACCAGGAACTGATCCGGTCCCGACCAGATCAGCGTAGCGTCGGGAGTTCGGGTCGCCTTGGGCGTTTCCGGGGCGGCAACGCCGAAGCGGGTTTCGGCGGCCTTCGCCAGTTCTGCCGCTTTGCCGCGCCGCGCCATCACCTGGATCAGGTCGAAATTGCGGATCTCGGTGAGCGATACGCCGGCCGCCGTGCCACGCGCGCCATAGGCGCCGACAACGAGCGCTTTCTCCAGCGGACTGCGGGCAATCCAGGAAAACTCAGCCACGCTGGCGCCCTCCATCCGGATCGTAGAAGGCCGGGCTGCACAGCTCGACGTCGTAGTCTTCGCCGCGCAGCGGGTCATGCGCATGGACGATCTCGCCGATGCGCTCGCGGCCACGCTCAACAAGCGCCAGCCCGATCCACTGGTCGAGCATGGGCGAGAAGCAGACCGAAGTGACATAGCCCTGGTCGTTGCCGGGACCGGGCGTCTCGCCTTTCGGAATGATATGCGCGCCGGAGCGCAGGCGGCGCGTCTTGTCGACCGGCTTGATGCCGACGACGACCTGCCGGTCTGGGGCAATCAGCGCCTCGCGCCCGGCCATGACGCGGCCGATGAAATCTTTTTTGGTCGACATCATCTTGCCGAGGCCGAGGTCGGCGGCGGTCGTCGTGCCGTTCAGCTCCGGGCCGGCGACATGGCCCTTTTCGATGCGCATGACGCCGAGCGCCTCGGTACCGTAGGGCGTAACGCCGAACGGCTTGCCGGCCAGCATCAAATTGCGCACCAGCGCCTCGCCATAGCGGGCGGGAACCGAAATCTCGAACGCCATTTCGCCCGAAAACGAGATGCGGAACAGCCGCGCCTTGATGCCACCGCGAAGCGCGACTTCCCGCGCCCCCATGAAGGGAAAGCCCTCGTTCGACAAATCCTCCGCCGGATCGACGATTTCCCGAAGCAGGTCCCGGGTCTTCGGCCCGGCGATCGAGAACTGCGCCCATTGATCGGAGACGGATGTCAGCTGCACGTCGAATTCGGGGAACAGCACCTGCCGGCAGAATTCGAGATGCTGCATCACCAGCCCGGCCTTGGCGGTGGTGGTGGTCAGGAAATAGTGGTCCTCGGCCAGCCGCGACGTCGTGCCGTCGTCATAGACGATGCCGTCCTCGCGCAGCATCAGCCCGTAGCGGGCTTTGCCGACGGCGAGACTGGAGAAGGTGTTGATGTAGACGCGGTCGAGAAAGGCGCCGGCATCCGGGCCGTGCACGTCGATCTTGCCGAGCGTCGAGACATCGCAGAAGCCGACGCCGGAGCGCACCGCCTTGACCTCGCGGGTGACCGATTCCAGCCAGTCCTTTTCGCCGGCGCGCGGATACCATTGCGCGCGCTTCCACAGGCCGGTGTCGACGAACACCGCGCCCTGTTCGGCTGCCCAGTGATGCGACGGCGTCAGCCTCGTCGCATGGAAGTCTTCGTCGCGATGATGGCCGGCGAAGGCGCCGATGGCGACCGGCACATAGGGTGGGCGGTAGATCGTCGTGCCGGTTTCGGGGATCGATTTGCCGCTGATTGCCGCCATGATGGCGAGACCGGCGACGTTCGAGGTCTTGCCCTGGTCGGTGGCCATGCCGAGCGTCGTATAGCGCTTGAGATGCTCGACCGATTCGAAACCTTCGCGCTGCGCCAGCTCGATGTCGGACGCGGTCACGTCATGCTGGTAATCGACTAAGGCTTTCCCTTTGCCGGCCACATACCAAAGCGGCGTCAGCGAAAACGCCTCGCTGTCGGCGACCGGCGATGTGCCGGCATTGCCGCCGCGTCCAGCACTCTGCGCTGCCGCAGCACCCGCGGCAAAGCCCTGGCGCAGGCAGTCGCCCAGCCCGAAGGCGCCGTTGGCGGCGCCGACGGCCATCATGCCGGGCGGCGCACCATCCGGCACGAAGGCTGCGATATCGTCCTGCCATTTCGGCCGGCCGCGATGATAGGAGGTCAGCCCGACCGCCGGATTCCAGCCGCCGGACACGGCAAGCCCGTCGGCTTCGACTTCCGCCCGTGCGCCGCCGGTCAGCGCCACCACGATTTTCCGGACCCCGTCCTTGCCGCCTTCGACCCCGCTGACCGAGCCGTTGAGCACGGCAAAGCCGCCCTTGGCGGCAAGCGCTCGATGCGCGGCGGAGACGTCCGGGCGCGCATCGACGACCGCCGCGATCTGCAAACCGGCGCCAAGCGCGGTCTCGACCGTGCGCCAGCCATCCTCATTGTTGGTGAACAGCGCGATCCTCCTGGCAGGGGTAACCGCGTAGCGCGCGACATAGGTCCGCATAGCCGAAGCCATCATCACGCCCGGCGTGTCGTTACCGGCAAAGACGATCGGTCGCTCGATGGCGCCGGCGGCGACGACGCAGCGCTTGGCCACGATCCGCCACAACCGCTGGCGCACCTGGTGCTCGGGCGGCGAGGGCAGGTGGTCGTTGACCCGCTCGATGGCGCCATAGGTGCCGCCATCATAGACGCCGAACAATGTCGTGCGGGTCATGATGCGGACATCGTGCAGTGCGGCGAGTTCGGCCAGCGTGCGCGTAATCCATTCGGCCGCCGGCGCGCCGTCGATCATGCCGCCGTCGGCGAGCAGACGGCCGCCAAGCGCAAAATCTTCCTCGCACAGGATGACGCGGGCGCCGCCGCGCCCGGCCGCCAGTGCCGCAGCCAGCCCGGCCGGGCCGGACCCGGCAATCAGCACGTCGCAATGCGCCCACGCCTTGTCGTAATGGTCGGGATCGGCGACGCCTGCAGCGCGGCCGAGGCCGGCGGCGCGGCGAATCGTTGGCTCGTAGATCGTTTCCCAGAATTTCGCCGGCCACATGAAGGTCTTGTAGTAAAAGCCGGCGACGAAGATCGGCGCGAACAGCTGATTGACCGCCATCAGGTCGTGGCGCAGCGACGGCCAGCGGTTCTGGCTGGCGGCTTCGAGCCCGTCATAGAGTTCGGCCGTGGTCGCCTTGGTGTTCGGCTCGCGCCGCGCTCCGCTGCGCAGTTCGACCAGCGCGTTGGGCTCCTCCGAACCAGCGGTCAGGATGCCGCGCGGCCGATGGTATTTGAACGAGCGGCCGACCAGCTTGACGCCATTGGCGATCAGCGCCGAGGCCAGCGTGTCGCCTTGGAAGCCGGCAAAGCTCTTGCCGTCGAAGCGGAAGGCCAGCGGCGCGGCGCGATCGATGAGACCGCCGCTCTCCAGCCGGTGTATCTGCGCGGGGCCAACCATCAGGCGCCAACCTCGGCAGCACCAACGCCTGCAGCCGGTTCGACCGCCGAAATCTCGTGCGTCAGCGTGTTGCGGGCGACCTTCAGCCAGGCCCGGCAGCCGCCGCCATGGTACCAGTATTCGCTCATCGGCCCGGCGACATTGTCGCGCAGATAGACGTAGTCGAAGACCTCGTCTTCGGTGGCGCCGGCCGCCGGACGCACCGGCTTGGCGTCGCCCAGATAGGTGAACTCCCCGAGTTCGCGTTCGCCGCAGAAGGGACAGACAATGCGCATGCTTCTTCAGCCAGCCTTCAATGCAGGTTCGGTTGGGCGCCTTGGCCCTTTTCGTCGATCATCGCACCTCGCCGGAAGCGGTCGAGACGAAAGCGGGCAGCCTCCTTGTGCGGCTCGTCGCGCGCCAGCAGATGGGCAAAGACCAGGCCGGAGCCGGGCGTCGCCTTGAAGCCGCCATAGCACCAGCCGGCGTTGAGATAGAGCCCGTTGACCGGTGTTTTGTCGATGATCGGCGAGCCGTCCATCGACATGTCCATGATGCCGCCCCACTGACGCAGCAGCCGTATCCGGCCGATCATCGGCATCAGCGCCATTCCGCCCTCGCACACGTCTTCCATGACAGGCAGATTGCCGCGCTGGGCATAGGAATTGTAACCGTCTATGTCGCCGCCGAAGACCAGGCCGCCCTTGTCGGACTGGCTGACGTAGAAATGCCCGGCGCCGAACGTCATGACGTTGGGGATCAGCGGCTTGATCGCCTCCGAGACGAAGGCCTGCAGCACATGGCTTTCGATCGGCAGCCGCATGCCGGCCATCGCCGCGACGCGCGACGAAGAGCCGGCGACCGCCATGCCGACCTTGCCTGCGCCGATCCTGCCGCGGCTCGTCTCGACGCCGGTCACCTTGCCGCTGCCATCGCGGACAAAGCCGGTCACTTCGCAATTCTGGATGATGTCGACGCCGAGCGCGCTCGCCGCATGCGCGTAGCCCCAGACCACGGCATCGTGTCGTGCCGTGCCGCCGCGTCGCTGCAAGAGGCCGCCCTGCACCGGGAAACGTGCGTTGTCGAAGTTCAGGAACGGCATCATCTTCCTGACCGCCGCCAGATCGAGCAGTTCGGCATCGATGCCGTTGATGCGCATGGTGTTGCCGCGCCGTGCGTAGGCGTCGCGCTGCGCGTCGGAATGGTAGAGATTGATGACGCCGCGCTGGCTGACCATGGTGTTGTAGTTGAGGTCCTGCTCCATCCGCTCCCACAGCTTCATCGACAGCTCGTAGAAGCCGGTATTGCCGGGCAGCCCGTAATTGGAGCGGATGATGGTTGTGTTGCGGCCGGCATTGCCGGAGCCGATCCAGCCTTTTTCCAGCACGGCGACATTCCTGATGCCGTATTCGCTGGCGAGGAACCATGCCGTCGCCAGGCCATGGCCGCCGCCGCCGATGATCACCACGTCGTAGTGGCTCTTCGGGCTGGCGTCGCGCCAGGTGCGCTGCCAGTTCTTATGGCCGGAAAATGCCGCCCGGGCGAGGGAGAAGATCGAGTATTTCATGAACCTGTTTCGCGCCGGGCGTGCAACAATTCCGGATCAGATGTCGAGCGTGTGGTCGCGCTCCCACTGGGTGAAGTGGGAAGCATAGGAATTCCATTCCTGCTGCTTGAGCTTTAGATAGGCCGACGAGAATTCCTCACCCAGCGCCGCCTTGAGCGATTTGTCGTTGTCAAACTCGCGCAACGCGTCGAGCAGGTTGAGCGGCAGCTTCGGCGCGCCCTCGACCGTATGGCCGAACTGGTACATGTCGATATCGTAGCGCCGGCCGGGGTCGGCCTTCGAGCGGACGCCGTCAAGGCCGGCGGCGATGATCACCGCCTGCAGCAGATACGGGTTTGCCGCGCCGTCCGGCAGGCGCAGCTCGAAGCGGCCGGGGCCGGGCACGCGCACCATGTGGGTGCGGTTGTTGCCGGTCCAGGTCACCGTGTTCGGCGCCCAGGTGGCGCCGGAGATGGTGCGCGGTGCGTTGATGCGCTTGTAGGAATTGACCGTCGGGTTGGTGATGGCGGCAAGCGCGGACGCATGTTTCATGATGCCGCCGAGGAAATTCCTGCCCTTGGCCGACAGGCCGAGCTCCATCGCATTGTCGGCAAAGACATTGGTCTTGCCGTCTTTGTCCCACACCGAGATATGCGCATGGCAGCCATTGCCGGTCAGGCCCTGGAAGGGTTTAGGCATGAAGGTTGCGCGCAGGCCGTGCTTTTCGGCGACCGATTTCACCATGAATTTGAAGAAGGAATGCTTGTCGGCGGTCGCCAGCGCATCGTCGAAGGCCCAGTTCATCTCGAACTGGCCGTTGGCGTCCTCGTGGTCGTTCTGGTAGGCGCCCCAGCCGAGCGCCAGCATGTGGTCGCAGATCTCGGCGATCACGTCGTAGCGGCGCATCACCGCCTGCTGGTCGTAGCAGGGCTTCGACGCCGTGTCATATTCGTCGGAAATCGTCTTGCCATCCGGCGAGATCAGGAAGAATTCGGCCTCGACGCCGGTCTTGATGTGCATGCCGTCGCCAGCAGCCTCCGCGATCAACCGCTTCAGCGTGTTGCGCGGCGCCTGCTCGACCGATTTGTCGTCCATGATGCAGTTGGCGGCGACCCAGGCGACCTCCGGCTTCCAAGGCAACTGGATCACCGAGGCCGGATCCGGCACCGCCAGCATGTCGGGATGCGCCGGCGTCAGATCGAGCCAGGTGGCAAAGCCGGCAAAGCCGGCACCGTCCCGCTGCATGTCGGCGATCGCCTGCGCCGGCACCAGCTTGGCGCGTTGTCCACCGAACAGGTCGGTGTAGGATATCATGAAATATTTGACGCCCTTTTCCTTGGCGAAGGCGGCGAGATCGTTCCCCATTATAGTTCCTCGCTTACTGGCATTTGGTTTGTCTTAGAAGCCGTTCTTGCCCGGTATCCAGTTGGTGCCGGCCAGCGGCACGCCGGCCATGGCGGCGGCTTCGATCGTCAAGGCCACAAGATCCTCGGGCTCGAGATTGTGCAGGCTGTTCTTGCCGCAGGCGCGGGCGATTGTCTGAGCCTCAAGTGTCATCACCTTAAGATAATTCGCCAGCCGTCGGCCGGCCGCAATCGGATCGACCCGTTTCATTAGCTCGGGATCCTGCGTGGTGATGCCGGCCGGGTCGCGACCCTCATGCCAGTCGTCATAGGCGCCGGCGGTGGTGCCGAGCTCGTTGTATTCCGCCTCCCAGCGCGGGTCGTTGTCGCCGAGCGCGACAAGCGCTGCCGTGCCGATCGACACCGCATCGACGCCGAGCGCCAGCGCCTTGGCGACGTCGGCGCCGTTGCGGATACCGCCGGAGACGATCAGCTGCACCTTGCGGTGCATGCCGAGATCCTGCAGCGCCTGCACGGCCGGCCTGATGCAGGCAAGCGTCGGCTGGCCGACATTTTCAATGAACACTTCCTGGGTCGCCGCAGTGCCGCCCTGCATGCCGTCGACGACGACGACATCGGCGCCCGATTTCACCGCAAGCGCGGTGTCGTAATAGGGCCGCGCGCCGCCGACCTTGACGTAGATCGGCTTTTCCCAGTCGGTGATCTCGCGCAGTTCGAGGATCTTGATCTCGAGGTCGTCCGGCCCGGTCCAGTCGGGGTGGCGCGAGGCCGAGCGCTGGTCGATGCCTTTCGGCAGCGTGCGCATTTCGGCGACGCGGTCGGAGATCTTCTGGCCGAGCAGCATGCCGCCGCCGCCTGGCTTGGCGCCCTGGCCGACGACCACTTCGATCGCGTCGGCGCGGCGCAGGTCGCGCGGGTTCATGCCGTAGCGTGACGGCAGATACTGGTAGACCAGCGTCTTCGAATGGCCGCGCTCTTCCTCGGTCATGCCGCCGTCGCCGGTCGTCGTCGAGGTGCCGGACAGCGTCGCGCCGCGGCCAAGCGCTTCCTTCGCCGGGCCGGACAGCGAGCCGAAGCTCATGCCGGCAATAGTGATCGGGATTTTCAGTTCGATCGGTTTTTTCGCATAGCGCGAGCCGAGCACGACGCTGGTGTCGCAGCGCTCGCGATAGCCTTCGAGCGGGTAGCGCGAGATCGAGGCACCGAGGAACAGAAGGTCGTCGAAATGCGGCAGCTTGCGCTTAGCGCCGGCGCCGCGGATGTCATAGATGCCGGTCGCCGCGGCGCGGCGGATCTCGGAAAGCGTGTAGTCGTCGAAGGTCGCGGATTTGCGCGGCGTCGTCGGCGGGTTGCGATAGGTCATTGAGCCTCAATACGCGTCGGCGTTGTCGATATTGAAATTGTAGAGGGTACGAGCCGAGCCATAACGCTTGAACTCCGCCGCCTTGACGCCGGTCACACCGGCGCGGTCGAGCAAGCCTTGCAGCAATTCGAGATGCTCGGGCCGCATCTCCTTGGCGATGCAGTCGGCGCCGAGGCTTTCGACCTTGCCGCGCACGAAAAGCCGCGCCTCGTAGATGGAATCGCCGAGCGCATCGCCGGCGTCGCCCAGCACCACGAGGTTGCCGGACTGCGCCATGAAGGCCGACATGTGGCCGATATTACCATGGACGACGATGTCGATGCCTTTCATCGAGATGCCGCAGCGCGACGACGCGTTGCCTTCGATGACGAGCAACCCGCCCCGGCCGGTGGCGCCGGCATACTGGCTGGCATCGCCTTTGACGACGATCTGGCCGGACATCATGTTCTCGCCGACGCCGGGCCCGGCCGAGCCATGCACGGTGATGGTGCCGCCGTCGTTCATGCCGCCGCAATAATAGCCGACGCTGCCGCGCACATCGATGGCGACCGGCTGGTCGACGCCGACGGCGACCGAATGGCTGCCTCGCGGGCGGAGCACCTCCCAGGCGGTCTCGTTCGAACCGGGCGCCAGATCGTGCAGCGCCTGGTTGAGCTCGCGCAGCGACATTTCGGCCAGATCGAAGACCCGTGATGCATGGCCCGGCTCGCGAGCCGCCTTGGAGAGGTTAATTGCCGGCATTGGTTCAATGCTCCCAGAAATAGACGGTTGCGGGCTCGGGTTCCCAGACCTTCGCATTGTCTATGCCGGGCAGTTTGGTGAGCGCACGATATTCCGAGCCGAAGGCGACATACTGGTCGGTTTCGGCCATTACGGCGGGCTTGCAGGCGATCGGGTCGCGCACCACGCCGAAGCCGTTCTTGGTGCCGACGACGAAGGTGAAAAACCCGTCGAGATCACTCAGCGTGCCTTCCAGCGCCTCGCCGAGGTTCTTGCCATGCGCCATCTGCGAGGAGAGATAGGCGGCAGCGACCTCGGTGTCGTTCTCGGTCTCGAAAGTCATGCCTTCGCGGATCAGCTCGCGGCGGACATTGTTGTGGTTGGACAGCGAGCCATTATGCACCAGGCACTGGTCGGCGCCGGTCGAGAACGGATGCGCGCCCATCGTCGTCACCGCCGATTCGGTCGCCATGCGGGTATGGCCGATGCCGTGGGTGCCGGTCATCTCGCGGACGCCGAAACGGTCGACGACCGCTTCCGGCAGCCCGACTTCCTTGTAGATTTCGACGACGTCGCCGGCGCCCATGATGCGGATGTCGGGGCGCAGCGTCTGGATCGCCTCGCGCGCTTCGTCGATCTTGGCAGGCATCGTCCGGACCACGGCATGCGTCGACTTCGCAGCAATGCTCACCGGCGCGCCGATTGCCTTGGCAAGTTCGGCGTCGAGGCCGCGGAAATCGCGCTCCGGCTTGGCCGACTGGATGGTGATCTTGGCTTCATTGGAGGACGCGCCATAGATGGCGATGCCGGCGCTGTCGGGACCGCGATCGCTGAGCGAGATCAGCATCTCCGACAGCATCGCGCCAAGCTGGGGCTCGAGCGACTTGTCCTTCAAAAACAGTCCGACGATTCCGCACATGTCAGCCTCCGCGAGTTTGTTCCCTCCGAGATGTATCGAATGAGTCCCGGGAATTCAATTGGTATGAAAAAAATTTTCCTGTCGTTATATATCGGCTGAGGCGCCGCCGGCCGCACTATCGCTGCGCTGGCCGCCATTGTGAACCCATTTGGCATAGCGGATGCGGGCGATCTTGTAGGCATCCAGGATCGACAGGGCATAGATCAGGAAGCCGCCGGCATGGCGTCCGACGAAGCTGGCGTCGGGCGGCGCGATCTTGGCGGTGATCCAGGCAAGGATCACCATGAAGAACAGGAATTGCAGGCCGCGCACCGGCACGCCGAGCACGACATGCCCGCTCGCCGGCAAAACGATCGCAGCGCCCAGAACCAGATAGGGGCTCGGTGGTGCGGGGGAGGTGGTGATCTGGCTGATCATGCCGCTTGCCGTTCGCTTTGATTGATGGCATCGCGCAGCGCCGAAGCCGACGACAGCAGCCTCTCGATCAGCACCGGATCGAGCCTGACCGCGCCGAATTCGGCCTGCCGGAATACGCCGTAGCGCGCCCGCTCGGCCTCGGCCAGCAGCCAGACGATGCGCACGCCGTTCGGCGTGATCAGCAATTCCTTGGCGCGCTCCTCGGCAAAGACATCGAGGTGGCCGGCGATGATGGCTTCGGGGAAGCGCACGCCCTTGCGGTCGCTCCGCAGCACCGCCTCGGCCGGAAACCCCGCCGCCTTCGGCAGCGGATGGACGAGATGATCGAAATTGGAAAAAGTCGTCGGCGATCCGGGCCGCATCATCATATCGAAAGTGCCTGGTATCGCGACCTTTTCGGTGATCGAAACACTCAGCCAGCGCGCCGGCAGCTTCCTTATCGCCAGCGTGTCGACGATGGTCCGTACCTGCACCCGCCGACCGTTCCACGAGCCGGCGAAGGTGACGACGCCGGCGGTGCCGTCCGAGACGTTGGCCGCGTCGGGGATGACGGCGCGGACGCCGGCTTCGTCGGCGGCAAGCCCGGTCGAGGCCTTGGCGCGGCTGGCCCGCGCGAGCCAGGCTATATGGAGGAAGAGAGCCAGGGCAACCGCCCCGGCGAGCAATGCTGAGATCACCTAACGCACCTCGTCACACAAATGCCCGCCCAGACCGGGCGCGCCGTCAGTAGCCCTGCGGCTTCGGCCACGGCATGGTGAACTGGGCGCCACGGCGCACGAATTTGTAGCGGTAGAAGTGGAACCACAGCGAGATCAGGAAGTAGAAGGCGACCATGGCGATCAGCTGCGAGCCGAAGCCGAGGAAGATCGCAAAGAAGGTGACCACGCAAAGGCAGAACAAGACGATCGCCGGCAGCGGGTGGAACGGATGGGTGTAGCCGCGGCGGATCGAGCCGAGCGGCCACTTTTTCCTGAACATAATGATGTTGATGCTCATGAAGGTGTATTGCAGCACGCCCGACAGGATCGAGAAGGTGATCGCCTGGTTGAGGTCGGCGATGAAGGCGAAGGCGAGCGCGATCGGCAGCAGGAACAGGATCGAGCGATAGGGCGTGCGGTATTTCGGATGCACCGCCGAGAACCAGGTCGGCAGATAGCGGTCGCGGCCGAGCGAAAACCAGGCGCGCGCGGCGTCGTTGATGCAGCCATTGGCGGAGGCGAGCGCGGCAAGCAGCGTCGCGATGAACAACAGGTTTTCCAGCAGCGCACTGCCGGTCAGTTTGCCCGCGTCCCACAGCGGATAATAGGTGATGCCGAGATATTCCCAGGGCATCAGCGAGGCGCAGACATACCAGGTCATGGCGGCGGCGATCAGAAGCGTGATCATGCCGGCCATCGTGCCATAGGGCAGCGAGCGCGCCGGCGAGCGCACTTCCTCGGCCGCCTGCGTGGTGCCCTCGATGCCGAGATAGTACCAGATGCCGAACTGGAAGGCGGCGATGACGCCGATCCAGCCATAGGGCAGGGCGTTGCCCGGGGTCACCAACTCGTTGAGCTTGAGCACGGCGCCTTGCGTCCACGGGCTGACCGAGAAGAACAGGATGACGATCGAGACATAGGCGATGGCAGTGATGACGAAGTTGACGTTGAGCGTCATCAGCACGCCGCGATAGTTCAGCCATGCCAGCACGACGATTGTCGCGGCGATGAAGGAATTGTGGGTGAGGCCCTCGACGCCGGCTTTGGCGACGATGGTGTCGCCGAGCAGGATCGCGTCCGACACTTCGAGCATGGTGTAGGCAAAGACCAGGAACAGCGCGACGTTGAAGGCCATCAGCGGCCCGACAATGTGCTTGGCCTGCGCATATTGGCCGCCGGCGGCGGCAACCGTCGAGGTCACTTCGGAATCGATCATCGCGACCGAGGTGTAGAGCAGCCCGACGATCCAGCAGACGATCAGCGCCGCCAGCGCGCCGCCCTTGTCCGCCGCGAAATTCCAGCCGGTGAATTCGCCGACCAGAACGATGCCGACACCGAGCGCCCAGACATGGGCGGGGCCGAGCACCCTGAGCAGTGAAACCCTGTCGCCCTGCACTTGCACCGCTGGTTCAGCCGTGATCGTCATCGTTCAATCCCCCACTCAGATCCGGTGTTTTTCGGACACGGCTTCAAGTTCGCCTTCCCTGGACGAGGTCAGCATCTCTTCGGAATAGGTCGTGTCGATCTTGAACCAGTCGTAGAGCATCCACAGCGCGAGCACGATCGAGATGCCCCAGCATGCGTAAGAGAGTGCCACCCACATGACGATGCTTCCTATCTATTTGTCGCCGAACTTTTCGTCGATGACGTCGCGGTATTCGCGGTCCGATGCGCGGAACAGAAAGATGAAATAGCCGATCAGCACTGCCGCCATGATGATCAGCGTCGGCCAGTCGATGATGTAGTGGAACCGGTTCTGAATGATGTCGTGCGCGGTTTCCGGCGTGTAGCCGAGCTTTTCCCAGATCGAGGCCATGGTCGGGTTTTGTCCGAGCGCTTCCCACGTCTTGGCGTCGAGCGCGTCGATGGATTTTGCCGCCCCTGCCAGACCTAGTTTCAGCGGCAGCCATAGCGCAACGAAAATCGCGACCACGACGACGGCGATATCGAAAACCTGTCCGGCCTTGCTCTGTTCGGGCGGTGTATAGCGGGCCATGCGTCTCCCCCTCAGGACTTGCGGTTGCGGTAGGCGTCGGCGTTCTTGATGTCGAGGCCATAGATGAAGTCCTTGTCTTCCTTGTAGTGGTTGACCATCGCCAGGATCGCGGCCGTGTTGAAGATCAGCACCGCGGCGGCGGCGACCGCGACGACGAGCTTGATGCCGGCGTCGGGGACGTATGGCCATGTCATGAACAGGACAAACAGGATCGTCGCCCACAGGCAGACGATCAGGAGCATGGATCCACGCACGTCGGAGCGGTACAACGCTTCCACGCGCTGTTGCAGGTCGGACATCGGCTTTCCCCTTTTTCAACGCCGGTCCGGATTGGCCGGTCATTGCCCTCTTTCAAGAGAGTGAAATTTTTTTCATAAAATCCGGCCGAATTCTGGAATTGTCAAGACGATTTTACGCGACGTTAACCGTTTGTTTTGGGCGCGCCGGATTTGCCTGACAATGAAATTATTTGCTTACGGGTATTGCAGGCTCCCGGCGTTTGCGGTCAATATTCAAGGCAACGCTCCCGCCTGTGTGCAGGGAGCAGGGGAAAGCAAAAAAGTTTCTTTCTAACGGAGGACAGCGGATGACGGCATCCTGGAGATTTTCGACGCTTGCGGACCGCCATCGCGCGCTCGGCTCGAAGCTCGAGGACTGGAGCGGCATGGGCACCGCCTGGACCTACGACAAGGACGCCGACGAAGAGTATATCGCCATCCGCACCAAGGCCGGCCTGATGGACGTGTCCGGCTTGAAGAAGGTCCACATCACCGGGCCGCACGCCTCGCACCTGATCGATCTGGCGACGACGCGCGACGTCGAAAAGATCTATCCCGGCAAGTCGGCCTATGCCTGCATGCTCAACGAGGCCGGCAAGTTCACCGACGACTGCATCCTCTACCGCACCGGCCCGAATTCCTGGATGGTCGTGCATGGCTCGGGCACCGGCCATGAAGAGCTGCAGCGCGCTTCGGTCGGTCGCGACGTGTCGCTGCGCTTCGACGACAATCTGCACGACCTTTCGCTGCAGGGGCCGCTAGCCGTGGATTATCTGGCAAAGCATGTGCCCGGCATTCGCGACCTCAACTATTTCCATCACATGCAGACGCAGTTGTTCGGCTTCCCGGTAATGATCTCGCGCACCGGCTACACCGGCGAGCGCGGCTACGAGATCTTCTGCCGTGGCCAGGACGCCGGAACGATCTGGGACAGGATCCTCGACGAAGGCAAGAGCGCCGGCATCATCCCGTGCCGCTTCACCACGCTCGACATGCTGCGCGTCGAGAGCTACCTGCTGTTTTACCCCTACGACAATTCGCAGAAATACCCGTTCGAGAACGAAGGCCCCGGCGACACGCTGTGGGAGCTTGGTCTCGACTTCACCGTCAGCCCCGGCAAGACGGGCTTTCGCGGCGCCGAGGAGCATTATCGCCTCAAGGGCAAGGAGCGCTTCAAGATCTTCGGCGTGCTGCTCGAAGGCAGAGAGCCGGCCGACGAGGGCGCACCGGTCTATCGCGACGGCAAAAAGGTCGGCGTGGTGACCTGCGCCATGTATTCGCCGCTGGTCAAAAAATCGATGGGCATCGCCCGGCTCGACGTCGACTGCGCGGTGCAGGGCACCAGGCTCGAGATCCGCAACAAGAGCGGCGCCATCAGCGCAACCGCCGAGCCGCTTCCTTTCGACGATCCGAAGAAGACCAAGCGCACGGCGAAAGGCTGAGGCATACTGCGGGTATGGCAGCGAAAAGTATCATCAGCCGCCCGGTCTATGGGACCCTGTCTCCGCAGCCCGGCAAGCACCATCTTTTCATAGCGGATGCAGAGGGAGCGCTGGCGATTGCCGATCTGGCCGCCAAGGCACCGGCGGATTTCTTCGGTGGCGCCCACATCATCTTCATTCCCGGCCGCGACGGCAAATACGCCGATGCGCTCGAAGCCCTGAAGCCGGCACAGTTCTACCTCGGCCATTCCTTTGCCAGCGCCCTGCCGCGGCTGAAGCAGACGCTGGCCAACGCCCATATGGGCCTCAGGCTCTACCTTGCCGGCACCGAAGGGCTGATCGGCCAGGCCATGCAGGCGGCGCTCGAAGCCGGCATCGACCACACCTCGATCCAGACCGAGCATCGCGGCTCGCTGGCGCGCCGCATGCAATGCGTCCACTGCAAGGGCATCACCGAGAACGTGACGACGCAGCCGGCAACCTGTTCGCATTGCGGCCTCTTGCTTCTGGTGCGCGACCACTATTCGCGGCGCCTCGCCGCCTTCCAGGGCGTCTGCATCAACGCCGAGGACCGCACCGAAATTCCTCCGATCGAGGAGGTCTTTCGATGAGCACCGGCACCACCAAGCTCGATGTCGTCGTCAGCGATGTCGTCCCGGTCAACGAGCTGGTGACGCGCTTTCATTTCCGACGGCGCGACGGCGAGCTTTTGCCGACCTTCTCCGGCGGCGCCCATGTCGTCGTCGAGATGCGCGATGGCGAACGCACCAGGCTCAATCCCTATTCGCTGATGGGCTCGCCGCTCGACACCCGCGAATACACCATCTCGGTGCGCCGCGACGACGCCGGCCGCGGCGGCTCGCTGTTCATGCACAGGCAGGTCAGGCCGGGCACGGAGATGGTGGTCAGCTATCCCGTCAACCTGTTCTCGCTCGATCTGCGCGCCAGGAAGCACCTGATGCTGGCCGGCGGCATCGGCATCACCCCGTTCATGGCGCAGACCGCCCAGCTGGCGGCGGAAGGCGGCAATTTCGAATTCCATTACACCTGCCGCACCGCCTCGCTCGGCACCTATGCCGACCTGCTGAGAGAGCGCTACGATCGCCGGGTCAGGCTCTATCACGACGATCGCGACGAGCGCGTCGATCTCGACCGGCTGCTGTCGTCGCAGCCGCTCGGCACGCATCTCTATGTCTGCGGCCCGTCCGGCATGATCGACTGGGTGCGCGAGCGTGCCGCCGCCCTCGGCTGGCCTCCGGAGACCGTGCATTTCGAGCATTTCGCGGCCCCGCAGCCCGGCGCACCCTTCGACGTGACGCTGGCGCTCAGCGGCAAGACCATCCGTGTCGACGAGCAGCAGAGCCTGCTCGAGGCGATCGAGGCGGCCGGCGTCGATCCGCCCTATCTCTGCCGCGGTGGCGTCTGCGGCCAATGCGAGACCAACGTGATCTCGCATGACGGCAAATTCATCCACAACGACCACTGGCTGAGCGAGGAAGACCACCGTTCGGGCTGCAAGATCATGCCCTGCGTCTCGCGCTTCGAGGGCAGGTCGCTGGTGCTGGAAAGATAGGAGGCGAGCTTGGGCATCACCTTTCGCAAGGAAACGTTCCGCGACGACTTCACCTTCAGGAACAGCCCCGAGCACATCAGGCGGTTCCCGTTCCCGTTCCACGAAGACAGCTACATGTATGCCGTCAACATCGAGCCGCATGTCGCCGGGCCGAAGGGCAGCGTGCTGGAGAATTTGATCGACGTCGACGAGCACTATGTCGCCGAGATGCAGGATCGCGCTTTGGTGCTGGCCGAGGATCCGCTGCGCTGCCAGTCGCTGCCGCACATGACGCTGGCCGGCTGGGATCTGCTCGAGCTTTTGATGGAGCAGCAGGCGCTGGGCTATCCCGAGCATTTCACGCTGACGCGCCATGGCGACCGCTGGCGCTGGATCAACCGACCGCTCGGCATCGACGACAGCTTCACCTTCGGCGACGTCTCGACGCTGCCCTATGGGCCGATGGAATACATCACCCGCCAGAGCCAGGGCGATTTCTGCATTCTCGACCAGCGCGACGGCAATCTGTGGATGGATGCCGGCATGGTCACCACCCAGGCCGACTGGTCGCTCGATTTCGACATCGGCATGAACTTCTTCGAATGGCATGCGCCGGTGCCGCTGGCGCATGAGAAGGGCATCTTCGTCCGGGCGCTAAAATTCCTCACCAACATCCAGCAGGGCAAGCCGGCGCGCCGGCTGAACTGGACGATGACAATCAATCCTCGCCTCGATACCAGCCCGGAAAATTATCACAAATGGGGTCCGGACCGGACCACGGTGACGCCCAAAAACGTTGGCGACAAGGTCCATCTGCGCGTCGAGCTGCAGAGCTTCTGGCGGCTGCCGCGCTCGAATGCGATCGTCTTCCCGATCCGCTGCTACCTGATCAAGATGGACGAGCTGGTGACGCAGCCGAAATGGGCAAGGCGCCTGCACCGCGTCATCCGCGACCTGCCCGAGGAACTCGCCAACTACAAAGGCCTGACGCGCTACCGCGCGACGCTGGTCGAATGGCTGTCGAAATTGGATGACGGCAGTGCGACATCGCCGGGGTTCGGGCCGGATTGAGGTTCTGTTTGCGAGGTTCGCGCTGCCCGTCAAGCTGCCAATCTCCCCCCAAGAGGGGGAGATGCCCGGCAGGGCAGAGGGGGGCGCCGTAGAGCGCCGGCCTTTAGCCCCCTTGCGACCAATCGAGGACGAGCTTGCCCTGCAGTTCAACGTAGCAGCGCGTGGAGGTAACGGCATGATGGGGTGGACGGCGCCCGACGGCATCGGATGTGCCAGAATGAGTTCGTTGAGATCTCAAACAAGGGAGCCGTCCG
>NZ_JAMYME010000068.1:0-16305 GCF_040318345.1 Mesorhizobium sp. M1169
AAATCCTCAAAATTGTCACTTCAAACGAATGCCAAAATTACTTCACCGAGGCCGGATATGCCCAACCTAAATTCATTCCGCTCTAATCATTCGGTGCGCTGAACCACGGCCACATTCATTGTGCTTCGCAACCTGAAGCCGATGGACTCGTATAACGCTATGGCCGCGGCGTTGCTGGCATAGGCGTGGAGATAGGGAACTTCGCCGCGCGCCACTATCCGGTTTGCCACGAATAGGGACAGCAGCTTTCCTAGGCCACCGCCGCGAAATTCCGGATGTGAGCACACCCCGCTGAGTTCGGTATAACCAGGTTGCTTCATGCGCTCGCCGGCCATTGCCGCGAGCCTGCCCTCGATTTTCACACCCCAAAAATCGCCCAGGCTCAAGGCTTCGAGCGTGAATGGGCCAGGCTTGGTGAGCAATGCCAGGGCGAGCATCTCAGCAGCATCGTCTCGGGTCAGACGATGCACGCGCGGGTCGGAGACGATCTGCAATGGCTGCTCGGCGATCATCTGAACCCCGGCTGCGGTCGAAGTCGCGGAAAGCCCCGTGGGCAGAGCAATCGCGTCCGCTTGAAGCAGGATCACACTCTCGCCCGGGGAGACAAGCTTTTCGAGCGCCCGCAGGCTTTCCGGGTCGTCCGCGCCAGTGGCGGCGAAAGGGACGATCGACGGCCGATATCGCATGGCGAGGTTGTCACCCTCCGCGAAGGCCCGATGTCGCGTCTGAAGCCCGCTCCAGATAGGGCGGTCGAGCAGATGTCTCATTGCGCGGCACCCTCAGGCTTATTTACACGACGGTCGAGAGGAGCAGCGGCGAGGCCGTCCTCGATGGCAGCCAGCTGCTCAAGAAGCGGCCCCGAAAAACCTGCGCACAAATCCGCGACCACGTTCTCGATGCAAGGCCAGACGTCGCGCTTTGCGACATCGACCAGCCGCCGCCCGTCCCGAGTAAGCGAGACGATCCTGCGCCGCTGGTCATCGGTCGACGGACTGACTTCGAGCAGTCCCAATTCGGCCAGAAGCGAGACGCTTCGCGTTACGCCTGGCTGCGCGATGCCAAGGGATTGCGCCAGTTCCCCGACCGACAGCGGACCCAGCCTGTCGAGCGCGGCCAGCAGCGGGTATTGGCTCGCCTGAACCGGGACATCCAGCCTGTCGAGCAGGCGCTGCGCCTCCGCTTGCAGTTGCTCGCCTATACGCTTCAGCCTGCTGCCCAGGCACAGAAAGCCAAGCGATCGTATGACGTCTTCCATAGGCCAATTCATCCCCATGAACATCGATAATATGATATATAACAATGCATGAAAAGCAAGATCGAGGCATTCAAGCGCGGGTTCCAGGCATCGGGCGCAGGCCTATCGCCTTCGGCAAGGAAAGGTCGATCGGTCAGGCTGCTTCGCCTGGACGAGGCCCGTTCGATCAGTTGCGCAGCCGGTAGCCGGTCCTGAAGATCCAGGCGACGATCGTTATGCAGATGAGCAGGAAGACCACCGTCATGCCGAGGCTGACGCCGACCGAAACGTCGGACTTGCCGTAGAAGCTCCAGCGGAACCCACTGACCAGGTAGACCACCGGGTTGAACAGCGTCACCGTGCGCCAGATGCCGGGCAGCATGTTGATCGAATAGAAGCTGCCGCCGAGGAAGGTCAGCGGCGTGATGATCAGCAGCGGCACCAGCTGCAGCTGCTCGAAGCTCTTCGCCCAGATGCCGATGATAAAGCCGAACAGGCTGAAGGTCACCGCCGTCAGCACCAGGAAGGCGAGCATCCAGAACGGATGCTCGATCGTCAGCGGCACGAACAGCGAGGCCGTCGCCAGGATGATCAGGCCAAGCACGATCGACTTTGTCGCCGCGCCCCCGACATAGGCGATGACGATCTCCAGATAGGACACCGGCGCGGACAGCAATTCGTAGATCGAGCCGACGAATTTCGGAAAATAGATGGCGAAAGAGGCGTTGGAGATCGATTGCGTCAGCAGCGACAGCATGATCAGCCCCGGTACGATGAAGGCGCCGTAGCTGATGCCGTCGATCTCGGTGATGCGCGAGCCGATGGCCGAACCGAAGACGACGAAATAGAGCGACGTCGAAATCACCGGCGAAACGATGCTCTGCAGCACAGTGCGAAGGGCGCGCGCCATCTCCACCCGATAGATCGCCCATACCGCATGAAGATTCATGGCCGCGCGCGGGTTCATGCCGGTTTCCTCACCAGATTGACGAAGATCTCCTCGAGCGAGCTGTTTTCGGTATCGATGTCGCGGAACTGGATGCCGGCCGCCTCGAGCTCGCGGATCAGCGAGGCGACGCCCGGTCGTTCGCTCTGGTTGTCATAAGTATAGGTCAGCTGTCCGCCATCCGGCGAAAGCTCCAGCGCGTAGTGCGAAAAAGCATCGGGAACGGTGGCCAGGGGACTGCGCAGTTCCAGCACAAGCCGTTTGCGGCCAAGCTTGCGCATCAGCTCGGCCTTGTCCTCCACCAGCACGATCTCGCCGCGGTTGATGACGCCGACGCGGTCGGCCATCGCCTCGGCTTCTTCGATGTAATGCGTGGTCAGGATGATGGTGACGCCGTCTTCGCGCAGCCGGCGCACCATCGCCCACATGTCCTGGCGCAGCTCGACATCGACGCCTGCCGTCGGTTCGTCGAGGAACAGGATGCGCGGCTCGTGCGACAGCGCCTTGGCAATCATCAGCCGGCGCTTCATGCCGCCGGACAGCGTGATCGCCTTGGCGTCCTTCTTGTCCCAGAGCGACAGGTCGCGCAGCACTTTTTCGACGAACGCCTTGTCCGCCGGCTTGCCGAACAGGCCGCGGCTGTAGTTAACCGTCGCCCACACGCTCTCGAAGGCGTCGATGGTCAGTTCCTGCGGCACCAGCCCGATCAGACTGCGCGCGGCGCGGTAGTCGCGGTTGATGTCATGGCCGTCGACGGTGACGGAACCCGACGAGCGGTTGACGATGCCGCAGACGATCGAGATCAGCGTTGTCTTGCCGGCGCCATTCGGCCCGAGCAGCGCAAAGATCTCGCCGCGCACGATGTCGAGATTGATCTCCTTCAGCGCCTTGAAGCCGGTGGCGTAGGTCTTGGAGACCCCGGAAATCGAGATGATCGGCTGCATGGCTGAAAACGACTGCTTGAAACAGAGTTGTTGGTTTAATCCGCTGAATGTCGGTCCGCAAATCCGGATGTCAATGGCGCTCCCGACAGTTCTGGACATCGAGGTTCGCCGGAATAGGCAACACCTGCCCGGTCGTCCAGCCAAATTCCACGCAAAAGCAGATTAACCGCACTGCGGCGTTCCGCCTCGCGGCGGGACGCCGCTTTGACCGTCCGGTGCATCAAGCCTATCCTTCAACAAACAAGCAGCAGCCGGAGCCGCCATGGACCCGCTCATTCTGTCGCGCATACAGTTCGGCGCGAACATCTCGTTCCACATCCTGTTCCCGGCGATCACCATCGCGCTCGGCTGGGTGCTGCTGTTCTTCAAGCTCCGCTACAACGCGACAAACGATTCCGCCTGGATGCGCGCGTATTTCACCTGGGTTAAGGTATTCGCGCTGTCCTTCGCCATGGGCGTGGTTTCCGGCGTCACCATGAGTTTTCAGTTCGGCACCAACTGGCCGGGCTATATGGAGACGGTCGGCAACATTGCCGGCCCGCTGCTGGCCTACGAAATCCTGACCGCCTTCTTCCTCGAGGCGGCGTTCCTCGGCATCATGCTGTTCGGCTTCCGCCGCGTCTCGAACCGCGTCCATACGCTGGCGACGGTGCTGGTGGCCGGCGGCACCACCTTGTCCGCCTTCTGGATCATCGCGCTCAATTCGTGGATGCAGACACCGGCCGGTTTCGAGATGCGCAATGGTGTTGCGCACGCCACCGACTGGTGGGCCGTTGTCTTCAATCCGTCCATGCCCTACCGGCTCGTTCATATGCTGCTTGCTTCGGGGCTGACCGTCTCGTTCCTGATCGCCGGCCTGTCGGCGCTGCGCTATCTCTACGGCGATCGCTCGGAATCGATGTGGAAGGCCCTGCGCACCGGCGTCTTCACCGCCGCTATCCTGATTCCCATCCAGATCTTTGCCGGCGACCAGCACGGCCTCAACACGCTGGAACACCAGCCGCAGAAGATCGCCGCCATGGAAGCCAACTGGAACACCGGTCCCAACGTGCCGTTGGTGCTGTTTGCTCTTCCCGATGAAGCGGCCAAGCAGAACAGGTTCGAGCTCACCATTCCGGATGGCGCCAGCCTCATCCTCAGGCACAGCGCCGGCGGCATCGTGCCGGGTCTGAACGATTATGCCGGCAACCATCCGCCGGTATTTCCGGTGTTCTGGGGCTTTCGCATCATGGTCGGCACCGGCCTCCTGATGCTCGCCGTCTCCTGGTCGGCGGCCTTCTTCCTCAAGCGCCGCCACGGCCTGCCCAAGCCGCTGGCGCTTGTCATGGTGCCGATGGCGCTGTCCGGCTGGCTGGCGACGCTGGCCGGCTGGTACACCACCGAGATCGGCCGCCAGCCCTGGCTGGTCACCGGCGTGCTGCTTACCGCCGATGCTGTCGGGCCGGTCGCCGGCAGCCATGTCGCGCTGTCGCTCGCGGTCTATCTCATCCTCTACGTGCTGCTCTTGATCGCCTATCTCGGCGTGTTGGTGCATCTGGCATTGAAGGCGGCGAAGGATGGTGACACCTCGCCGCTACCGGGCGTCATGAACAGGCCGCTGTCGCAGCCGGTTGCGCAACCAGGAGAAACATCATGAGCGTCGACTGGCCGACCCTGCTGCCTCTGATCTTCGCCGGGCTGATGGGCCTCGCTATCCTGATCTACGTCATCCTCGACGGCTTCGATCTCGGCATCGGCATCCTGTTCGCCGCAGCCGAAGACACCGAACAGGATACGATGATCGCCGCCATCGGCCCGTTCTGGGACGCTAACGAGACCTGGCTGGTGCTGGCGGTCGGCCTGCTGCTGGTCGCCTTTCCATTGGCGCATGGCACCATTCTGACGGCGCTCTACATTCCGGTCTTCGTGCTGCTGGTCGGCTTGATCCTGCGCGGCGTCGCCTTCGATTTCCGCGCCAAGGTGCCGGCCGGCAGGAAGCACCGCTGGAACCGCATCTTTTTCCTCGGCTCGGTCGTCGCGTCGCTGGCGCAAGGTTATATGCTCGGCGTCTATGTGCTCGGCCTCGACGTCGGCCCCGGCGGCGTCGCTTTCGGCGCGCTGGTGGCGCTCTGCCTTGCCGCGGCCTACGCGGCGATGGGCGCGGCCTGGGTCATCTATAAGACCGAAGGCGATCTGCAGAAGAAGGCGGTGCTGTGGCTGCGCACGGCGCTGGTGCTGACCGCGCTCGGCATGGTCGCGGTATCGCTGGCCACGCCTTTTGCCAGCGCGCGCATCTTCGACAAATGGTTCGTCTGGCCGGCCATGCTCTATTTGTCGCCGCTGCCTATCCTGTCGGCAGTGCTGTTCCTGTGGCTGTGGCGCCAGACCTTCCATCTGCCGAAACCCGGCGACCGCCACGCGCTGCTCCCGTTCCTGACATTGGCCGCGATCTTCACGCTCGGCTTTGCCGGCCTCGCCTGGTCGTTCTACCCCTTCGTGGTGCCCGACCGGCTGACCATCTGGCAGGCTGCTTCGGCACCCGAAAGCCTGGCCGTCATCCTGGTCGGGACGGTCGTCGTGCTGCCGATCATCATCTTCTATTCGTTCTTTGCCTACCGGGTGTTCGCCGGCAAGGCGACGGATCTGACCTATGACTGACCGGCATAGCAGTCGCAGCCTGAAACAGAATATTCATCTTCAAGCGGAATAACCTTCTCTGGCCGGACCAGCAGAATCACCGGCAAGAAGAAGGGCAACAGAATGAACCCCTTTTTTGCGGCAGGACAGGATCGGCTGCTGCTTTTGCTGATCCGGACGGTCGCGCTGATCGGCGCACTCGCGCTTGCCGGCCTGCTGCCGGCCATGCCCCAGGCGCATGCCCAGGACGCGGCCAACTGGACGGGCGTGTGGGACACGAAGTGGCGCGGCGGCGGCGCCCAGATCAAGTTCGAGCAGACCGGCACTGACGTAAACGGCGTGTACCCGCTTTATAACGGCCGTATCGAGGCCAAGGCCGAAGGCGACAAGCTTGTCGGCCACTGGTTCGAAGGCGACCGCCAGGGCGCCTTCACCTTCGTCCAATCGCCTGACGGCGGCAGCTTCATGGGCCGCTTCGATGCCGCCACCGCCGAATGGTGGACAGGTGTGCGCGTCAGCGCCGTCGAGGACGTCCGTGTCGACCAGTCGAGCCCGATGAGCACCATGCGCTCGTTCCTGCAGACGATGAACGAGAGCGGCGCCGACAACGTGCCGCGCGCTACCGGCGGCGGCATGGGTCTTGCCGGTCTGGCAGCGGGTCTCGTCGACGTCACCGAGGCCGACCGCGGCGGCCTCAACATGCCCGATTACACCAAGCTTCTGTTCACCGTCATCGACAACGCGACGTTCCGTCTGTGGAGCCTGCCGCATGATGCGATCTCCGGCGACGAGGTGACGGCGACGCTGCCGCAATACGGCACCAGGGTCTCCTTCGCCGTCACTTTTCGCCGCAAGAATGGCGACTGGTTCATCGTCGGGCCGCCACTTGGCCAGCTCCAGGCAAAGCTCGCCGAATTCCAGGAAGCGCGTGGCGAAGCCGTCGACATGGTCGACGATCCGAGCAGGCTCGCCTCGCCGCGCGACACGTTCAAGGTTCTGTTGAGCGGCCTCACCGAAGCCGGCGACCCGGCCCAGGCGGCACTCGACCTGCGCAACTACAGTCAGGCGGTGCGTGGCGACGAGGCGTTCCTGCTCGAGCGCTATCTCAAAAAGGTCATCGACCGCATCGGCTACGTCTATTGGCAGGAGATCCCCGACGATCCGAAGAGCAACACCCCCTTCGTCTATTTCGAGCATCCCGCCGGCAACATCGTCATCGGCCCGGTCGAGACTGAGAAGGGCAAGATCTGGCAGTTCACGCCCGAGACGCTCGCCCACATCCGCGCGCTCTACGCCGATGTCGAAGACGTGCCGGTGGCGCCGGAATTCGCCGCTTTCGCCAGCACCGACCCGTTCTTCATCGCCCGTGGCCTCGCCCGCGAGATCAGCCCCGGCCTGCTTACCCGCGCCGGCCCGATGGAGCGCTGGCAATGGTCGATGCTCGGCCTTGCCGCACTGGCCGGCATCGTCTTCGGCTTCATCGCCAATGCGCTGATTTCCTTGTTTGTGCGAAGGACGGACAGCCCGGCCTTCTTCCGCATTGTCGAATGGGCGGTGCGCTCGATCGTGCTTGGCTTCTTCCTGCTGTTGACGCTGCGCCCGCTCGGTCTGCCGCAAGTGGTCGCCGCCCCGGTCAAGGCAATCGCCTGGAGCCTGGTCGTGATTGGCGCCGTGCCGGTGGTCTGGCACCTGATCGGCAAGGTCGCCGACCATTACCGTGGACTGTGGCAGGTGCCCGGCTATCACGACACGCTGATTTCGCTGTCCACCGGCGTGGCGCGCGTCGCCGTGCTGGTCGTCGCCTTCCTGCTGCTGGCCGAAGTGCTCGCCATCCCCTACGAAGGCGTCATTGCCGGTCTCGGCATCGGCGGTCTGGCGGTGGCGCTGGCCGCGCAGCCGACGCTGCAGAACTTCCTCTCCGGCCTGACGCTCTATGCCGATCGGCCGGTCAGCGTCGGCGACTTCTGCAAGTTCGGCGACCAGTCCGGCACGATCGAGCATATCGGCATGCGCTCGACGCGCATCCGGTCGCTCGACCGCACGATCATCTCGGTGCCAAACTCGGATTTCGCCGGCATGCAGATCGAGAACTACGCGCATCGCGACCGCACCCGGTTCGCGACGACGCTGCAGCTGCGCTACGAAACGACGCCCGATCAGCTACGTTACGTCCTGGCCGAGCTGCGCAAGCTGCTGATTGCCCATCCGCGCGTCATCGATGAGCCGTGCCGCGTGCGCTTTGCCGGCTTCGGCGCCTATTCGCTCGACATCGACGTGTTCACCTACGTCAAAACCGCCGACGTGGCCGAGTTCCAAGCCATCCGCGAGGACATCCTGCTGTCCATGATCAACATCATGGATGATGCCGGCGCGCAGTTCGCCTTCCCTTCGTCACTGGAATACAGAGCCACCGACCTTCCGGTCGACGACGAAAAACGCATCGCCGCGGAGAAAAGGGTCAGCGCTTGGCGCGAGGCGCAAAGCCTGCCTTTCCCCGACTTCAGCCAGATCGACAAATTCGCCCTCAACAACACACTTGCCTACCCGCCTGAGGGCTCGGCGCTTTATCGCGAGACAGAACCCGACCCGGACTCGGCCGAGGCAAAGGCGACGCTGGAGAAGGTGCGATGGAGCCTGCCCTGGAAAAAGGGGGATTAGTGCGAAGCGCAGAAACTGCTGATCTCCCCCCTTGAGGGGGAGATGTCGCTGAAAGCGACAGAGGGTCGCCGCGCGTGGAGTGCCAATTTCGTCTTCCTCGATATGCCGGACCGCGTCGCGCCAACCGAACCGACCCCCTCTGGCCTGCCGGCTATCTCCCCCTCAAGGGGGTGATCAGCAGGCCCCCCCAAAAAGCTCAGCTCTTGTTGGCGGCCAGCACCAGCACCGGCTTTTCGCTGTAAAGATTGGGGAACAGCCGCTTCAGGTTCTCGACCTTGGGCAAATCGTTGTAGACGATATAGGGATAGGTCGGGTTGAGCGTCAGAAAATCCTGGTGATAGTCCTCGGCCGGATAGAAGGTCTTGCCGGTCTCCAGCGTCGTCACGATCGGCTTGGGAAACACCTTGGCCTTGTCGAGCTGGGCGATGTAGCTTTCGGCGATCTTTTTCTGCGTGTCGTTTTCGGCAAAGATCGTCGAACGGTACTGGGTGCCGCTGTCCGGACCCTGGTAGTTCAGTTGCGTCGGGTTGTGCGCCACCGAGAAATACACCTGCAGCAGCTGGCCGTAGGTCACCTCGGACGGCTCGTAGGTGATCTCGACGGATTCGGCATGGCCCGTCCGGCTGGTGCCGACCATTTCATAGACGGCCGTGTCCTTGTCGCCGCCGGCATAGCCGGAAACGGCGCTGGTGACGCCCTTGACGTGCTGGAACACGCCTTGCACACCCCAGAAGCAGCCGCCGGCGAAGACCGCCTTTTCGGTGCCGGCGGTGGCCTTCTCGTCCATTGCCGGCGGCGGGATCACCACCGCGTCTTCGGCCGAAACTGCCGGCGTCTGCCAGAATACGGCCGCGGCGGCCGTGAGGATGAGCGTGGCAAGTGCTGCTTTTGCGAAAATCGACGATCGTTTCACGACTCCGGTCATGTCTGATCTCCCATGATGCTGGTTTGGATTATACGACGGATAGGTCCGCCGGGCTCTCACATTGCTGTGCGCATCGCCTATTTGGCCGGAGCCATGGCATCGCAGGCCTTGGTCGCTTCGGCTTTCTTCATGGCGTCCGTCTCGGCGGCGGCCTTGTTCATGCAGTCGGCCTTCATCGGATCGCCCGCCTTCATCGCGGTCGTGGCCATCGCGTCAGCCGCCATGGCGCCGGCCGGCTTCATGGCATCCGTTGCCGGCTTCATTGCGTCCATTGCCGGCTTCATGGCGTCCGTTGCCGGCTTCATGGTGTTTGTCGCTATCGCTGGCTTCATCGCATCTTCGGCCCGCGCCGCGCCTCCGGCGAACAGCGCCGTCGAGCAAAGTGCGAAGGCGAGTGCCGCCAGGGTCGGGCGATTGGTCAAACGATTGGTCATGATGATCTCCTTGGGTTTGGCAGGGGTTGACGGCATGCGGCGGCGCCGCTGCGGCGTTGCGCAAATTTCGGAACGGGTTCTAATTCGCTGCGGCAGCGAGGATCGGCCCGCCGCCCGGCACCTGCACCAGCACCGCTGTGCTGAGGCCGCCCGTCGCCGCCGGCAGCGGCAGTGCGGTGGCGTCGCCGGTCCAACTGCCCAGCCTGGTCAGCGAATGCACGACATTGGCGTGCGGCAGCGTGCGGCCGGTGTTTTCGCCGCGCGCCACCGGCACCTCGACGATGCCCTTGCCGTAACGCACCAGCCAGACGTCGGCCTTGCCGCCGGGCACCGGACTGGCGCCGATGCTGACCTTTCCGCCGGCGAGCGACAGCGAAGGTCCGTCACCGTGGCCGCCGCTCGAAATCAGCTGCTCGATCTCGCCCGGCCTGGCGCCGACGGCATCGGCCCTGCCATTGACCACCACTTGCGGCGTGAACGGGCCGGAACGGCCGAGCGACGGTTCATAGCGGACCTGGCGCTGCGTGAATTCTTCTTTGCCGAATGTGTCCTTCCAGCCGAGATAGTCCCAGTAGGTGACGTTGAAGGACAGCGCCAGCACGCCGGGCCGGTCCTTGACCTTGATCAGATTGGCGTTGGCCGGCGGACAGGACGAGCAGCCCTGGCTGGTGAACAGCTCTACGACGGTCAGCGTCTGGCCGGCGGCCGCGCTGGTTGCCGACAGCACAGTCGCCGAAAACAGTGCCGCGGCGAGCCCCATCAGGGCTGTGCTGCGTTTCGCTGTCGATCCGGGCATCGCATTTCTCCTGCGCAGACATCGTGTCATGTCCACACTTCGCCGCCGACGCACGCTTCGTTACAGCATCACCGCTTCGTGATTGAGGAGAAGTCCGAGTTCCTAGAGCATTGGCGAGAGCCGAGGCGATGTCCGATCTCCCCCTTGAGGACCCACAAGGGGGAGGTAGGCACTCAAGTCGCCCCTATTGTGTGAGCACGGTTTCCGAAGGCCGCTTGTTGAACGCGCACTTGCCGGTCACAAAATAGGAAAAATCGGCATCATCTATGGTGTTGTTGGTAAGTGATCCGCCATCTTCCCACGCTTGACTGCTGGTGATGCCGCACGGCACGGCCTCAAAGATGTCGACAGTCGTATTGGCCAGCGTCTTGACCTTGTCGATGAACAATCGGTCGGACGTGGCCGGATCGTCCGATCGCAGGGTGTCTTTCGTGCCCGACGCCAGATAGCCGCCGCCAAGACCAGGATTGGGATTCGGAATCTTCATCTCCAGAGACAGGTTATCCATGTCCTTCACATCGATCACCGCACCGGCGCCGGTCGCGGGATACATCGTGTTGACGCAGGTGGTTGCGTATTTCCTGGTGCCGCTGATCTGAGTGATTGTGCCGGTGGGCAAGCCATAGAAGCTGGTCACCGTGACGGTCGTGCATACTTGTTTCTGGACCAGCGTCTCCGTCGTTCCGTTGATCGTGTAAACAGAGGACGTCCCGTAGCCTTTGGGATCGCCAAACCTGTTGTACGCGTAGGAGATCCTCATCAGCTTGTTGGCCACCGTGTCCCCGAATTTGGTGCCGTAGAGCGTCACCGTCTTGTCCCACCAGCCAGAGATCTTGTCGACCTTGAACGTGGCCTCCACCAATGCCGGCCGCTTTGTCACTGCCGACGCAACGCCGACCTGCACCGTGTTGATCCTGGCGATCTGCATGAAATTCGTCGGCATGGCAAAGCCGGCCGAAGCCTTGATGCTGGCGGCGCCGTCGGTGGCGACGACGAAGCTGTCGAGCTTGGCCGTGCCTTGCCCGCCATTGGCCAGATATGAGTCCTGCAGGCTTACCTGGCGGTCCGCCAACGTCGTAGTCGTCGCAAGCGTCGTGATCGACAGCGACGCTGCATCGAGAGCGTTCTGCATCGATGCCCTGGTTGAAACCGCGGAGGTATAGTCGATGGAAAAACCCAATGCGGCAACCATCGGGATAAGCAAGATGGCGAGCAATGGCGCGAACGAGCCGCTCACCGATTTGAGAAATTTGCGTGCTGACAACGGCATTCCGATCCCCCCGAACGGCGATAGACCGGTGGGCTATCACGCCGGGCGCGAACTATGCTCTAATCTCATGGATCAAAGTTTAACGACTTTGCCGCCCCGCCACCGCACCCGCGTCCCGCCGCTTGCCGATGTAGCGTGCCCCTGCTAAAGCGCGCCGCATGACCACGCCGATCAAGAACATCCGCAACTTCTCCATCGTTGCCCATATCGACCATGGCAAATCCACGCTTGCCGACCGGCTGATCCAGTCGACCGGCGGGCTGGAGCTGCGCGACATGAAGGAGCAGGTGCTGGACTCGATGGACATCGAGCGCGAGCGCGGCATCACCATCAAGGCGCAGACGGTGCGGCTAAAATACCGCGCCAACAATGGACAGGATTATGTCCTCAACCTGATCGACACGCCCGGCCATGTCGACTTCGCCTATGAAGTGTCGCGCTCGCTCGCCGCCTGTGAAGGTTCGCTGCTGGTCGTCGACGCCTCGCAAGGCGTCGAGGCGCAGACGCTGGCCAATGTCTACCAGGCGATCGACAACAACCACGAAATCGTCGTGGTGCTGAACAAGGTCGACCTGCCCGCCGCCGAGCCCGAGCGCATCCGCGAACAGGTCGAGGAGGTGATCGGCATCGACGCTTCCAACGCCGTACTGATCTCGGCCAAGACCGGGCTCGGCATTCCCGACGTGCTGGAAGCGATCGTCAACGATCTGCCGCCGCCGCGCGAGGGCGACATCGCGGCCCCGCTGAAGGCGATGCTGGTCGACAGCTGGTACGACGCCTATCTCGGCGTCATCGTGCTGGTCCGCATCATCGACGGCGTCTTGAAAAAGGGCCAGACCATCCGCATGATGGGTACCGGCGCCAGGTACCTGGTCGAGCGCACCGGCGTCTTTACGCCAGCCCGCATCAATGTCGACGAGCTCGGCCCCGGCGAGTTCGGTTTCTTCACCGGCTCGATCAAGGAGGTTGCCGACACCCGCGTCGGCGACACCATCACCGAGGACAAGCGGCCGACGGCACAGGCCCTGCCCGGCTTCAAGCCGGCACAGCCGGTGGTGTTCTGCGGCCTGTTCCCGGTCGACGCCGCCGATTTCGAGGATCTGCGCGCCGCGGTCGGCAAGCTGCGTCTCAACGACGCCTCCTTCTCCTTTGAAATGGAAACCAGCGCCGCGCTCGGCTTCGGCTATCGCTGCGGCTTCCTCGGCCTGCTGCATCTCGAAATCATCCAGGAGCGGCTGGAGCGCGAGTTCAATCTCGACCTCATCGCCACCGCGCCTAGCGTCGTCTACCGCCTGCTGTTGAACGACGGCTCGGTCAAGGAACTGCACAACCCGGCCGACATGCCCGACGTGGTCAAGATTGCGGCCATCGAGGAGCCATGGATCCGCGCCACCATCCTCACCCCCGACGACTATCTCGGCGGTATCCTGAAACTCTGCCAGGACCGGCGCGGCATTCAGGCCGACCTCTCCTATGTCGGCAAGCGCGCCATGCTGATCTACGATCTGCCGCTCAACGAGGTGGTCTTCGACTTCTACGACCGGCTGAAGTCGATCTCCAAGGGCTACGCCTCCTTCGACTATCATTTGACCGACTACAAGGAAGGCGACCTGGTGAAAATGTCGATCCTGGTCAATGAGGAGCCGGTCGACGCGCTGTCGATGCTTGTCCACCGCACGGCGGCGGAAAAGCGCGGCCGCCAGATGTGCGAGAAGCTGAAGGAGCTGATCCCGCATCATCTGTTCAAGATCCCGATCCAGGCGGCGATCGGCGGCAAGGTCATCGCCCGCGAGACCATCTCGGCGCTGCGCAAGGACGTCACCGCCAAATGCTACGGCGGCGACGTCTCACGCAAACGCAAGCTGCTCGACAAGCAGAAAGAGGGCAAGAAGCGGATGCGGCAGTTCGGCAAGGTGGACATCCCGCAGGAAGCGTTTATCCAGGCGCTGAAGATGGGGGATTGAGGGGCTATGAGTTATTCTTACTGACAACAACTTGTTTATCAAGCGCGCGCTCGTTCGCGCGCCCGTCGTGTCAGACTGATAATGTTTGGACGCGCGCCGCCTCTGCGCATTTGAAGGCCTATTCTGAATAGCTCTGGAACTTCAAACCGTCCTTCTTCTTGGTACGCAACGCCATACTTTTCCAAATTCTCCAAATCTCCATCCGACAAGCCCAGACCTTGAGCCTCGATGCGCGAAAAAGGTGTAACAAAACCGGGAGCTTTTCTAAATTTTTCGAATATAGCCTCTAGTTGAGTAACCTCTTTGGGATACTCCTCGACCTTTTTCTCACTTGTAAATTCAACAGCGGCCTTTAAAGCGGAAGGCGCCAGCAATCGGTCATCTAGGCCATGGCCTCGAGAGTATTTTGCCGCCTCTCCTACAAATCGAACAAGATCTCTTGCAGTTAGCCGACCAGTAAGGTCTGTAAGTACAGAAATAACCCACTCAGTTGTCCGTGCTTCGCGGCTGTCATCTTTACCTAGCTTGACACCCCATATGCGTCGAAGATCATTCTCCTGTAGCTCTGGTGATGAGTGGGAGAGACGCCAATCGCTCGACCAAAGCCCAGGGATCGCACCACTATTGCTAACAAGCCAAACGACTAGTTCCTTAATATCAATGTCTCGCCAAGTCAGCGCATAGTTCGAAAAAACAGCACGAAGCTGTCCGGCGTTTTGGGCGATAGCCGCCTGGATCATATCAGCGCGGACAAATGCTATGTATCCAATCGGTCGCCCGGCTTCTTCTCGAAGGCGCAAGGGCACATCCAAGAGCAAAGAAGCAAGTGCTGCCGCCTCATTCGCTCGATTGAATGGGTCGGTTAGCACCTCTTCCAGCCCCTCTACGAGCACGACAGGTCTTACCGCCGCCAACTTGGCTGCAGCTAGGAAGTCTGGCCAAGCGGTGTCCCCAATAAATCCTGCCGAATTTGCAATCTGCGAAAGCCAAAAGCCCAGCCAGTCGCTTTGCGGTACTTTGGTAAGCTGCTCTCGAATGGCTTGCGTAGTTTCGGAGAGCGTCGCGGGTTTTCCCCCCGACAGCACGGCACTGGCCCGGGTTCTTCTCTCGCCGACAAGCGATGTGATCTTATCGCTGGTCAAAGATCCGAATGTGGGGATGAAAGGACCCTCGAACGAGCTTTTATTTGTAGTTTGAAGAGCAGCAACTGAGGCGTTCCAGCTGCCGCGCTCCAGGAAAAATCTTGCCGTCAGAGTCTTGCCAGTTCCTTTGGCTCCCTCAACGACGACAACGGGCGGTTGGCTCAAGAAATCCGTTGCAAGCCGCTCAAGTGGCGGCGTGACAAGCGGGGTTGCAAGATCGCTAGCAGTTTCCGCAAAAGTTAGCTTTGAGGCGAATTCTTCCAGCTGCCGGCAACGTTTGTCCGCCTCGAATGGTGGCGCAACCGGGACGGTTTGCTGTGGTTCCGAACCACTAAGCGCCTCCCACCCTGCCCAATCGGCCATCTCACCCTTTAATTGAGGTATGAAGCTCGAAGTAGTCAGCTCTCTCACAAAAGGGTCCCACTCTCCCGACATCGCTATTAGTTCAGCCAAGTGCGGGATAAACCCGACTGCCACTGGACTTGCCTCTGTGTCATCGTCGTCGTCGAATGACGGAAATTCTTCGGCTGCGCTCAATGTAAGGCGCCCTGCAAGATCGCCACGATACTTGAAATCTCCAAACCGCGATATTGGGAGTTGGTTGAACAATACAAAAGGCTGACGTCCGCGAACTCCGGTCTGTTCTTCAACCATTCCAAGTGTTCGCATCATGCTTATTAGCGCTGCAACGGACTGACCAGAGGTGCTCGAAACGAAAACCCGTTCCACAGACGGATCAGCGAGAAACTGAAGAGACACGTCAACAAGGCCCGCTCGCAAGTCTACCACAGCAGCTCGGCAGCCAAGGCGGCTTGCTAGTTCTCGCACCAAATCTGGTACAACGAAGGGATCGTCGCTACGAGCTGCTTGGAGATTTTCGGGCCGGATAGCAAAACCTGAAAGATCATCTAGCAGGCGTTTAACGGGTAAAACGTATACGCCGTTTACAAGTTGATCGATCATTCTCCTGCTGACGAAGTCCAACGTGGCTTGAAATCCGTCGGTTCGATCTGCGTGAGCTAGCGCTAGCAAATCTTCCAAGGATATCGTGAATCCCGATTTTCGGCTTTGAAGTAGAAAGCTTATACCAGGGGCTTCGAAATCGGCATCCACTAGCAGAACTGGTCCAGAATTCTCATTTGCTACCTCAAGCGAGAAAGCTAAGGCTGTCGTTGTCCTTCCAACACCTCCTTTGACACTGTGAAAAGCAAAGACCGGTGGTCCTTTTTTGTCGCCTCGTGCCGGAAACTCGACGTCAAAATATCTCTCACCGTCAAGAGCAGCATTAGGCCGATAGTGTTGAAAAAGTCCGGGTTGCAGCAGTCCTGAAGCACTGATTCAATCTTCGTCGTAAGAGGAGATTGAGTCGATGATGG